>SVSJ01000030.1 GCA_015064355.1 Oscillospiraceae bacterium
CAACATGTGCTGGCTCGTAGCAGGTCTCTACCTCTTCTCCGCAATTCTTCAGTTCGTTGGTGTTGGTATCATTTACAACCTCGACAAGAAGACTCTTGCTAAGATGAACGCAGATCTCGGCCGTAACTTAGTTGCTGAGGACAGCGACAATCTCGCATAAGTTCAATTATATTTGATTTGACTTTCACTCTGCCCGACAGTATAATCATATTGTCGGGCGTTATTTCGAAATAAATCCTACAAGGAGACAAAATAATGAGAAATATCCTCAATCTCAACGAAGGCTGGCTCTTCGTAAAAAACACAACTGACGTTACCCTTACCGAAGGAGAGCAGATAAACGTTCCTCATTCCTGGAACGCAGTTGACGGTCAGGACGGCGGCAACGACTACTTCCGCGGCTCCTGCCTCTACAAAAAGACTCTCGCAAAATCTGATCTCCCCGAGGCTGATCTTTACTACATCGAATTTTGCGGAACAAACTCCTCCGCTGATCTTTATGTAAACGGCAACAAGCTTGCAACTCACCACGGCGGCTACTCCACTTGGAGAGTTAATATCACCGACGCTATTACCGACAGCACAGAGATCGCTGTTATCGTTGATAACGCAGCTAACGAAACAGTTTACCCCCAGATGGCTGACTTTACGTTCTACGGCGGTATATACCGTAACGTAAGCCTCATTTGCGTTAAGAATTCTCACTTCGACCTTGACTACTTCGGCGGCCCCGGTCTCAAGATCACACCCACTGTTGAAGGTGCTGACGCAAAGGTTGAAGTAGAAGTTTTTGTTAAGAATCTCACCGATAATCAGAAACTCGTTTACACAATCTACGACAAGGAAGAAAACGAGCTTCAAAAGATTGAATCCACCGACACAAAGGTTACATTTGATATTAAGAACGTTCACCTTTGGCACGGTCGCAAGGATCCCTACCTCTACTGCTGTGAGGTTGAGATCGTAGAAGGCGAAGAGATTATCGACAACGTTTGCAACCGCTTCGGCTGCAGAACATTCAAGATCGATCCCGACAACGGATTCATTCTCAACGGCGAAGAATATCCCCTCCGCGGTGTATCACGTCACCAGGACAGATGGGGCTTCGGTAACGCCCTCCTTCCCGAGCACCACATCGAAGATATGGATCTGATCTGCGAGGTTGGTGCAACAACCATCCGTCTCGCTCACTATCAGCACGATCAGTTCTTCTATGACCTCTGTGACGAGCGCGGTCTCGTGATCTGGGCAGAGATCCCCTATATCTCCAAGCATATGCCCACAGGCCGCGAGAACACCATCTCCCAGATGAAGGAGCTTATCACTCAGAACTACAACCACCCCTCTATTGTAGTTTGGGGTCTCTCAAACGAGATCTCCATCGGCGGCTCTGACGCAGACCTTCTCGAAAACCACAGAATCCTCAACGATCTTTGTCACGATATGGACAAGACCCGTCTTACTACCATCGCTGCAGTTTCCATGTGCAAGATGGAAGACCCCTATCTCCAGATCCCCGACGTTGTTTCCTACAACCACTACTTCGGCTGGTACGGCGGCGACACATCAATGAACGGCCCTTGGTTTGACAAGTTCCATGCTATGCATCCCACAATTCCGATCGGCTGCTCCGAATACGGCTGTGAAGCCCTCAACTGGCACACATCCGATCCCAGACAGGGCGACTACACCGAGGAATATCAGGCATACTACCACGAAGAGCTTATCAAGCAGCTGTTCACCAGAAAGTACATGTGGGCAACTCACGTTTGGAATATGTTTGACTTCGGCGCTGACGCAAGAGCTGAAGGCGGCGAAAACGGTCAGAACCACAAGGGTCTTGTAACATTCGACAGAAAGTACAAGAAGGACTCCTTCTATGCATACAAGGCATGGCTCGTTTCTCCCGAGGTTGATCCTTTCGTTCACATTTGTTCCAAGAGATACATCGACCGCGTTGAAGACGTAACAAAGGTTACTGTTTACTCTAATCTCCCCGAGGTTGAGCTTTTCGTAAACGGCGAAAGCATCGGCAAGAAAACAGCAGGCGACCACTTCTTCTACTTTGACGTAAAGAACGAAGGCGAAACCACAATCGTTGCAAAGGCTGGCGATTGCTCCGACGAAGCGAAGATCAAGAAGGTTGAAGTATTCAACGAAGACTACCGCCTCAAGGAAGAGGGCGCGATCCTCAACTGGTTCGACATCAAGGAGATCGACGGCAGACTGTCTCTCAACTCCAAGATGGGTGACGTAATCAGCACCTTCCGCGGTAAGCTCCTCTTTGCCAAGATCATGGGCAAGATGTTGGGCGGCGGCAAGAAGGGTGAAAAAGCAAAGCCTATGGGATTCGAAATGTCCTCTGAGATGATGGCTATGATGAACGGCTTTACAGTTCTCCGTCTCCTCACAATGGCAGGTGGTATGATGAACGCAAAGTTCACCAAGGAAGATCTCCTTGCACTGAACAAGAAGCTGAGCAAGATCAAAGCTCCCAAGAAAAAATAAATAAAAACATCCCTCGGACAAGCTCCGGGGGATTTTTCGTTTTGTTTGTTGCGTTGCAACGTATTCGTAGGGGAGGATATCATCCTCCCGCTTGTTGGGTTTGATACGTATGACGGGACGTCGAGTGAATGTTGGCTTCGCCAAATTCGGCCGTCCCCTACGGTGAATTGAAACCCTGGTTTATCACCCTCTCCTGCACCTCTCCCATTGTCAAACTATGGTTTTAGCCAACGTACACCTCGGGAGAGGCATTTGAGATTCGTCAAAGGCTCTCTCTTTGGGAGAGCTCCCGATTTATCGGGTGAGAGGGATTCAAGCCGTACGCCGCAAACTCGCCGCTTGTTGCATTTTTCCTTCGTCAAAAAAAGTTTTCAATTCATTTTGAGTTTATTGTTTTTTGCCTGTGGATTATATAGTATAATATATGATAAGGAAGTGTAACCACACTAAAATTTTTTCAATTTTTTTGTGATTTTTTGAAACTTTCTCCCCTTTAAAATCGTCTATATAAATGAACCTAAAAATTCAATGTAAAGGAGAACCTGAATGAAGCTGACTGCTAACCGCTACCTGCTTATTGTCCTCGTCCTCGCTCTTGTGCTATCCCTTGCGGCTTGCAGAGATGCGTCAGACGGGCCTCACAAAAATCCCCCCGCAACCGATCCTGTAATTGAGCACCCGGGCACCGACGAAAGACCTCCTCTCGTTTACCCCGGGGATACAGATACACCCGCAGACACCGATCCCGTCGATACCCTGCCCTTTGACACAACTCCGGCAGGCCCCGACGAAACCACCCCGCCTCCCGTGGAGATTCCCACCCTCACAAGCAAAAGCGGAACCTACCACGATTACGGCAACGGAATAATCCGAGTGGACAATCATGCGTTTGAGGAATACGGATACGTTGATTCTGCCGCGGCTTATTACGCAGGACTGGTAAACAGCGTTGCCGAAGCCCTGTACGGAGACACACAGGTCTACTGCATGGCTCTGCCAACTGCAATCGGCATAGTTCTGCCCGATGATATTGCCGCAATATTCCCGCGATTCGAGGATCAGGGTGAGGCGATCCACAAGCTGTACGCAAAAATTACCGACGCGGTTACTACAGTAAACTGCTACGACAACCTGATGCCTCACCGTGACGAGTATCTTTACTTCCGCACCGACTTCCATTGGAACGGCCCTGCCGCTTATTACGCCTACGAGGCCTTCTGCCGCGAAAAAGGAATCAGACCTTATACTCTTGAAGAGAGAACGGAAGTGCAATTTGACGGATTCCTGGGCGCTCTCTACAACAATAGCTGCGATCAGGATCCCATTCTCGCAGAAGAACCCGACGTTGTTCTCGCGTACCGTCCCTACTCTGCTGCTGCAACCATGAAGTACACCGACTGGAGCGGAAATGTTCGCGACTGGAACATAATCTACGATGTGTCCACCTGGGCTCCGTCCTCAAGATACAGCACATTCGCAGGCGGCGACAGTCCCTTTGCTGAGTTCACCAATCCCCAGGTTACAGACGGCTCCGTTTGCATCGTAGTTAAGGAATCATACGGCAACGCACTCCTGCCTTACCTTGTTGACCACTACTCAAAGATCTACGAGATCGACTACCGCTACTGGGACGGAAATCTTGTAGAGTTCGCCCGCGAGCAGGGGGCAGATGACCTGATCTTCGCAAACAACATGTCAATGATCCGTTCTCAATACCTCATCGCTATGCTTGACGAGATCATTGGGTAAATGAGGCTGACTATGAAAAAACTTCTTAACATAATTTTAGCCACAGTAATTGTGGCTATTATACTCTCTGCAATCGGTTGTACTGACAACACAAATGATTCTCCCACACCTAAGCCTGAAGAAACCGCACCACTAATCTATGAAACTCAAAGAGCGACCGTTACTTTCGAGGTTCTGGAGGGCGTGGCAATCGACCGGGCAGATACATATTTCGCCGTATCTCCTGTAGGTGGAAATCCTGATTTTTTCAAATCCCAAAACGACGGCCTTTCTTTCTATGCCTATGAAAAGCTTAGCCAAACCTATTATAAAGGCACCATTTTCCTACCCGACGGATATACCAGTGGAAATATCGTGACGGGTATACGGGGGGCTGGAAGCGGCGAGGTTTCACTTGTCGTTCTCACCAAAAAAGACGGCGAAGAGTGTTACATACAGTATGACTTGATCGGATGGTATCCAGACTGCAAGCCATACTTTGATGCATATTTATATTTTCCCGACAGCTCAACCGCAGGGGGCAAACTGTATATTGAAAATATAGAATCCCTTATTAAAAAACAGAACTCGATAACAAGGGAAAACTAAAATAAAAACCTCGGATCTCTCCGAGGTTCTATTTTTTCACTTTACGCCTTATGCACGAACAGGACACCGATGGTACTTCTGCCGCAGTGGGAGGAAATAGTGCAGCCCGCGCGGGTAATATGCACCTCTGCTGTTGGGATTATCTCCTTGACCTTTGCAACGCAGCCTTCCAAAAATTCCTGTTCAAGTCCTGCGTGGGTTATGAAAATGCATCTTTCGTTTACGTTTGACCCATCCTCAAGGCGATCTGCAATGTATTTGAGCACGTTTATGTCAAATTTGCCTCGGTATTTCTTGCCTACCATCATCTTGCCCTCGTGTACAGCGATGCAGGGCTTAAGCTGAAGAAGATTTGCACCAAACGCGGCAACAGCGGAGCAACGACCGCCCTTGTGGAGGAACTCAAGATTGTCGATTATGAACGACGCGTCAACTCTTGAGGTCATATTGCGGCACGCTTCTGCGATCTCGGCGGCGTTCTTGCCTTCTTTTGCCATTTCAGCAGCGGCAACCACCAGAAGTCCTCCGCCTGTTGAAAGATTGCGTGTATCAACAACATGAACGCCGGGGAAGTTTTCCGCTGCAAGACGGGCGTTATTGTGGGTAGAGGACATTTCAGAGCTGATTGTGAAGAACACGATCTCTTCACCGTCCGCTGTGTACTCTGCGAAGAAATCCTCGAAGTCGGAAATATTTGGAGCGGCAGTCTTGGGGAGAACACCGTTGTCCTCGTAGTATTTATAGATCATATCGGGGTTGATGTCAATACCGTCAGTGTACTGCTCTCCGCCCAGATTCACCGTAAGGGGAACGATCTTTATGTCATAACGCTTAATAAGCTCGTTATTTAAGTCAGTTGTGGAGTCGCTTGCAATTATTACTTTCTTGCTCATAATCTTACAGGTCACTTTCTGTTTTCTCGAATGATTGTACTTTTCCATTAATTAGTATATCATAGTTTTGTAAACCTAATGTTAACAAAACGAGGTTTTTTAGACTGTAGCTTCAACATTTGTTGACGTTTCAACGGTTTTGCCCCATACCACGAAAATTCGTAGGGGAGGATATCATCCTCCCGTTTGTTGGGCGAAACCTTGTTAGGCGGGAGGAGCAAGCCCCTCCCCTAC
Source organism: Oscillospiraceae bacterium (assembly GCA_015064355.1). Classification (GTDB taxonomy): domain Bacteria; phylum Bacillota; class Clostridia; order Oscillospirales; family CAG-272; genus UMGS1696. The sequence goes on from SVSJ01000030.1 coordinate 5,973, forward strand.
AGGTGTGTTGGGTTTGGATGTTTAATAGCACAACATTTCTCCACGGTAGGGACGTACCCTTGCGGTCGCCCGCATTGTTGGATATTGCTTTATGCCAAAAAAGACAGAGGTTTTTCGCCTCTGCCTTTTGTTTTTTCTTTTTATTTAATCAACTCGCTTGCATAGTCCAGTGCCGCGTCAATGTTGGGGAAGAAGTTACCCTCGCCCACTGCAACATCAAAAGCTGCACGCTTCATAACAGACATTGGCTGCTCGTTAACGTGGGAAAGAAGGAGGGTGATACCTGCGTTCTCGCACTGCTTCTGTATTGCAAACAAAGTCTTTGTAGCTGTCGCATCAAGGGCAGGCACGTCGTGCATGCGAAGAACGAGAACCTTTGTATCCTCGTCTGCAGTTATATTCCCGAACTTGTCAGAGGACGCAAAGAACATAGGCCCGTCGATTTCCACAACCATTACTCCGTCGGGAACGCTCTTGAGTCTGCTGTTTATACCGTCCTCGCCCTTTCTCCAGACGCGGACACGGGTGTTGTCAGCCATTCTCTTCATAAAGAACACAACAGCAAGAACCATTCCCACAGCAATTGCAACAACAAGGTCGAATACAACAGTCAAAACGAAGGTTGCCACAAGAACAACTATATCTGCAAGGGGTGCTGTTTTGCACAGCTTAACGAATCCTCGCCACTCACTCATATTGTACGCAACCATAAAGAGGATCGCGGCAATAATGGGCATGGGGATCCACGCAGCGTAGGGCATGAGAACTACCAGCACTAAGAGAAGAACCAGAGCGTGAACCATGCCGGCTATAGGTGAGCGGCCGCCGTTCTTAACATTTGCCGCAGTTCTGGCGATGGCGCCTGTGGCGGGAATACCGCCGAAAAGTCCGGAGAAAATGTTACCAACGCCCTGTGCGATAAGCTCTGTGTTGGAATTGTGGCGGTCGCCGATCATTCCGTCGGAAACAACGCAGGAAAGTAGTGATTCGATTCCCGCAAGGAGCGCGATGGTAAATGCGCTGGGCAAGAGAGCTGTAACAAGGCTCATATCAATGGCAGGAAGAGAGAACTTCGGGAGGGTGCCGCTTATGGTGTAAAGGTCACCGATGGTATTTACGTTCATATCGAACACTTTTACTATAACCGTGCCGACGATAACCGCAATAAGCGATGCGGGAACCTTCTTGCCGATCTTACCGAGCATAGGCCAAACAATGAGGATCAAGAGTCCAATGCCGCCAACGAGAAGTGCCCAGGGGTTGAATGTGCCAATGGAATGGGCTACAGCCTCAACCTTTTCCATAGTCTCAACAGCGTGAGTGCCGGGGGCAAAGGTCAGGCCAAGAAAATCCTTGATCTGTCCCACCACGATAGTCACCGCAATACCGGAGGTAAAGCCTGTGGTAATGGTGCAGGGGATGTACTTGATCAGGGAGCCAAACTTCAGCACGCCCATAAGAATAAGGAGAATACCTGCCATAATGGTGGCAATAACAAGTCCGCTTACTCCAAATTCCGCAACGATTCCCGCAACGATCGTGGCAAAGGCAGCGGTGGGGCCGGAGATGTTAACTCGGCTACCGCCCAGAAGCGCGATGACAAATCCCGCAACGATAGCGGTGTAGATACCCTTTTCGGGAGACACTCCCGACGCGATGGCAAGGGCAATGGAAAGAGGCAGAGCAATTATCGCAACGATAAGTCCGGCAACAAGGTCGGAAACAAGCTGCTTTCCTGTGTACCCCTTAATTGAATCAATAAGCTTTGGTCTGAAAACGTTTTTCATAAAATCCTTCTGAATATATAAATTGTCGAATATTTCCGAATAATAATTATACTCTTTTTCCACGTTATATCAAGAGGATTCGTGGATTTTCAGACGCCGATTTTTCCTTCTGTTTTCCTGGTTTTGTTGTGCAATATGATATTATCAGTCAATTTCATTTTATCCAAACTCAAAAAAAAGACCCCGAAGGGCCTTTTTTATTTAGTATTCCGGGTAGTAAGACTTGATCTCTTCTTCACCAACGAACAGGTTGAGGAGATTCGGCAGGTCTTTTATCACCGAAACGTCAACTCCCGCCGGCAGATACGCGTGGTACAGATCCGTGAAACCGTTGAGGACGGAAACGTCTGTTATTCCCGTGTTGTCACAGCTTATGCTGAACAAGGAATCAGTGCCGACGAGGAAATCGAGAGAGTCAATACTCGTGTTATGGATCATAAGCTGGGAAATATCCCTTTCAGGAAGCGCTATCTTTTCAAGAGGACCGTGGGCAAGATTTACGTCGTCAAGGCAACGGAAGGTGCTGAGAACCGTAGCGTCAGTAATATTATTATAATGAAGCAACAGTTGCTCAATGAACGCACCCTCAAGACCGGAGATATCGGAAACACCGCAGTTTTTCAGCGAGAGTCTCGTCAGAAGCAGCAGCCATTCTCCCTCCACCTTGTCTATGGGATTATTGTAGATCTCAAGGAATTTCAGTGACGCAAAGTAACGGAAATCCGCAAGGCTGAGTCCCTCGAGCAAGCTGCCGTCGTTCTCGTTCATCTGCTGCACGTCAAGCCCTTCGTAATTGAAGTAAACGTCGGAGCCGTTGATGAAGATCTCCTTGATTCCGGCAAGCATTTTCGGTGTAACCTGATCCCCGGTCTCCAGTCCGAGATAAGCGCAAACCGCATCCCGCAGTGCCGCGCTTTCAAATTCCACCGGTGTATCGGAGAGTTTACCCACGTTAGATTCAACGTATACAAGCACGTTCTCACCTGCAAGTCCGTCATCGTTTACGCAAACTACGGTAATGTAACCCTGATAATCCGGAGACAGAGAAATCGGCTCACCAGCATTCATCTCATAGTAAGTCTTGTGATGAGCGAAAGCGGAGATGGCTGTCTCTCCAAGGCGGTAGAAGTACTTTCCGCATCCCTTCGTATCCACGGGAACAAGGGTGCGCATAGTTTCAGCATCATACTTGATCTCACCAATAATTGGAGAGGAGGGGTATATCTGCGCGTACAGTCCGGGGTATTTTTCTCTGAGGTACCCTGAATCGCTGTAGAACTTTTTTTCTCTGCGAATGCACTCCGTTTTGAACAGCTCCATGAGTAACTCGTCCCCTTCAACTGCTTCCGGGTCAAGCTTCCAAGCTCTCGGGAAATAGTCGTACCAGCCCCAGTCAATACTCTCCGCCGGAGGATCGTAAGGATTATCACGAACACTGAGGTACAGTTCTTTGTCCATTACCCCCTCTGGCATCAGATCACTCGGATCCGTGCACCACTTTGGTAAATAGCAAGTCATCTGCTTTCCCTCAAGAAACTCGCTGACAAGAGGAAGGTACTCTGCGTACAAGGGTTCAAGCTTGCCTATCTCCTGCAAATACTCAAGGTCGAACTTCAGGCGGAAAAGGTGATCCACCATATAGTTGTAATTGCCTTCATAAGTGGTATGATCGTAGTATAAGTGGAATTTGAAATCCTCATAGCTTTCGATCACCGCAACGCCCTCAGGAATACTACTCGCCGCTCCGTCGTTCTCCGAGCGATCCGACAAGTAATCCCCCGCAATAACGTAGGCGCAAGAGGTAAATACCATTGCCGCAACTATCAAATAAATAATAACGCTGAGTTTTTTCATATCTGTTCTCCTTTCTTTTTATTGGCACCATTCAGTCTATTACCATAGACCACACATACAGTCTACAACAATAGACCGTGTTTGTCAAGGTTATTTTTACAATTCATATATTTGTTACATTTCCAAACTCAAAAAAAAGACCCCGAAGGGCCTTTTAGTTGGTTTTATGATATCTCGCACGTAGCATAAAGCATCTTATGGTCCGAGTGGCCGTTGTCGAGGGTTTCCGCCTTGCCGCAGGTGATATTCTTCACAGAATAAACAATGTTGTCAATGCACTCGTGCTTTCCGCAGGTAACAATGGGCTCGTCCACTGTGTTCACCCACGCTGCGTTTTCCAGCACGTCAAACTCCTCAAGGGAATTGCAGTTGAAGTCGCCTGTGAGAATGAAGTTTTCCTGCTCGTTAATAACGGAATTCAAAAATTCAAACTGGTGTACCCGCAGCTCATCGTCTTCCCAGGAAAGATGTGTCACAAAGAAGTTCAGCGTTTTACCGCCAAGGTCGATTTTTACCTGTCCCAGCACTCTCTGCTCGTGTATCTCCGAATCGATCTCCCGACGCACCGTTTCGGTGATAGGGTACTTCGACAGAATCGCCACGCCGTAATCTCCGCCCCAAAAGTCAATGGTCTTGAAGAATGCGTAATATTTGTATCCCGTGAGGTCGGATAAAACTGCCAGGGTGTCCACACCCCCCACTCTGCCTGTGCCGATGTCCACTTCCTGCAGTCCGACCACGTCAAGCTCCTTTGAGAGAATGTCGTCAGCCAGAAGCTGCATATCGTGGCCGGCATATCCGCCGTTTGCAATGTTGTATGAGCCAATGTTCAGCTTGATTTTTTCCATAATTATCTCCGATATTTATCCTAAACTTCAGAAAGGAACCCGTGCGAGCCCCTTTCTGAGTCAGTTTATTATTTGATTCCGTAGTATTCTGCCAGAGCCGCTACGTCAGCTTCAGTAACAGCACCGCCGATAATGATAAGCTCGTCAAATGTGCCAGGGAGGGCTTCGTATTCCTTCGAGCTGTCTTGACCGATCACGAGACCGCATTCGCCGTCTAAGGATACGCCCTTCATTTCCTCGGGAATCTCGAAAGTATTAGCCCTACCAAAGTCGTAAATTATGCTTACAGTTTCGGTTGCTCTGTCAACAGAGAGGATAACGTGTACCCAGCCATCCTGCCAGTCGGAAGGAAGCTTTGCCTGCTCATCCATTCTGCTATCTCCGTTGCCAAGATTGAATCCAAGATAGTAGTCGTTATAGTCTCTGCCGCCCTCAAACTCATAGAAGGTATAGAGGATGAAGCCGGGAAGCTCGCCGCCGCTCCAGGATTTGTTAGCAAGGAGGCAAGGGTCAACCACGTTTTTGGAATGCTTGTGGAGTGGTGTCTTGAACCAGAATGCCACAGAGAAGCTCTGATTGCCGGGTGCAAATGCCTCGATTTCTGCGGAGCCATCCTTTACGTTAAGTGCCTGACCGAAGAAGCCGTCCTCGTATACAAGCTCACCGTCCTCGATCACGGTATTGCCGAATTTATCAGCGGTATTTCCGTCGAATGGGAGATAGAACTTCACTCTTTCACCGAGAATATCCGCAACGCCATTTTCAGGTGTGGGCACGCTTGCGTTGTCACGGTGGTCAACGTCGTAGAAAATAGTGTGCTTCGGACGAGGGGTTGCCTCAACTCCGCGGAAGAGATCGCCGGGAACGGTGGCAGTCCAGGATTCGGGGGCATCCAGTCCGAGAGCATACGCAACGATAGCCGCTGTGTCCATAATACTTGCGGGAGCAGGATTGCCCTCTTCGTCGAGAGAGGTGATCTTACCACCCGGGACAACGGTCTTACCCGCCACGCCGTACATAATGGTCAGCTCGTCAGGGGAGTCGCCGCCGTGTTCAGCATAACCGTAAGGTGTACCGCCGTGGTCAGGGGTGATGATAAAGAGTGTATTTTTGAGGAGTCCCTCTTCTGCCATCTTGTTGTAGATCTGACCGATGTATCCGTCGACAACACCTATCTGATAACGCTGCCATTCACTGCCAAAACCGGTGGCGTGTCCGTATACGTCGGCTATATCAAACTGGATATACATAATCTTGGGATCGTTTTCGTCAAGATATGCAACGATCTTTTCGGTAAGCGCGTCATCATTGTCCGCTGTGTCCTTGTGTACGCCGAAGCCGTCTTCAACGATACCCACGTTAATGGTATTCCAAGTGCAGAAGGAAGCAAGGGCTGCGTCAGGGAACGCTTCTCTTGCAAGGCGGAAAATACTCGGATAAGGAGACTTGGGATCATACGGATTGCCATCCGCAGTGGAGTTTGTAACTCCGTGGATGTCGGGTGTTACTCCGTGCATCAATGATGTCCAAGAATGTGCGCTGATCGAGGGAAGAACGGTATTTGCCTCAAAGGTCATAGCACCTGTGCCGAAAATTGCGTTGATATATGGGGTATTGGCATCTTTGAAGTATGTACCCGCGCCGTCAACACCGAAAATGATAACACGGTCGTAGATATCGGTTCCGTCGGAGGTGTCAAGGAGGGCACTTGTATCAAGCTCGACCACGTCGTCGGGAACTTCGGGCACCTCACCTGTGGGGCGTTCTGCTTCGGGCATACCAATGAACAGTCCGTTTGGCACCATGGATGTCCAACCTGCGGGCTGTTCGTCAAGACCAAGAGCGTAGGTAATAACAGATGCGATGTCGCGGATCTCCATTTCCTTGATCTTGCAGTCTGTATCAACGGTCTGACCGGTTATGCCGAAGTAAATATTCAAGCTTCCGTTGTCGGAGCCGCCGTTGTAATTATTCATACCAAAGTGGTCGGAGGTTACGATAAAGAGGGTGTTTTCCTCAAGTCCGCCGCTTTTTATTGCCTCGTATACCTGGCCGATATATCCGTCAATCTCGCCGATCTTGTTAATCTGCGCGGTTTTGCCGTAGCCTGTAGCAGGACCTTCGTCTTCAGCTTCCTGATACTGGATGAACAGGAGCTTGGGATCGTTTTCCGCCAGGTAGCTTACAACCTTTTCGGAAAGAAGCTCGTCGGTGTCAGCGGTGTCAGTATGTACGCCGATATCTGCTTCGATCACACCCGCGGCGATGTCACCGTAGGTTGCAAACAAAGCAAGATCCGCATCGGGATATGCCCGGCGCAATACTTTGAACACGCTGGGGTAATCGGAATCGTGGTAATATGTATAGCTTTCTATAACTCTGTCAGTAATACGGTGCTTGTCGCGTGTTACGCCGTGAAGCATTGAACCGATATTCTGGGGAGTATATGCGGGAGCTTCCGCTGTGGCTTTACGCGCGGTAATGCCGTTTTCAAAAATTGCATCAATATTCGGGGTTTCAGCCTTTCTGATCATAGTACCGGCACCGCTGATACAGAAAACGACAACGCGATCGTATGCGTCTTCTCTGATCTCAATTGGGGGAGCCGGGGGCTCGGTTGCGGGAGGTTCAGTAGCCGGGGGTTCAGTTGCTGTGGGTTCAGTTGCGGGCGCTTCAGTTACCGCAGGATCTGTATCCTTAGGATCAGCCGCACCATCCCCGCAGGATGCGAGGCAACCGAGGGCAAGCATAGCCGCAAGCAAAAACGCAAATACTCTTTTCATCATAGAGCGCCTCCAAAATATAAAATAAAATGGATATTGTTTCTGATAACTATAAAATATTATATATCAAAACTCAAAGCCCGTCAATGAATTTTGGGATATTTAGATTGCAAAATTCCGCCGTGGAAAGTCTCCCGCCGTTTCTCCCAGCAAAAACTGCACGTTGTAAAACATTCGTAGGAGCGATCATTTGTCGTCCGCTTTATTTGGCAAAAACTGTACAGCGCAAAAAAGACAGAGAATTCTCATCCTCTGTCCTTTTATCGTTGGAATTTATTTTATTACTTTATACCGTAGTAATCAGCAAGGAGGGCTACGTCCTCACGTGTGAGGGCACCGTCGATAACGATCACTTCGTCAACAAGGGCATCAAGCTCGTCGCCGTTGCTTCTGGATGCGTCCTGTCCGATTGTAAGGCCTGAGAAGCCGTCGAAGGATACGTCCTTCAACTCCTCAGGAATCTTAACAGTCTCAAAGTCACCGAAGTCGTATGCCAGGCTTACTGTTCCTGCATCGCGGTCAACGGAGAGGATAACGTGTACCCAGCCGCCTGTGTAATCAACAGGGAGAGAGAACTCCTCGTTCATATCTGTGCTACCGTCACCCAAGCCAAAGCGAACTCTGCCGGGTTCAAGAGCGAGAATAAAGCCTTCACTGTTATCAAGGTTCAGGTGCTTGTTGCAAGCGAGAGCTTCAGTGCCGTCGATTCCCTTGGTATTGATCCACATTGAGATAGCAAAGCTCTGCATATCGGGCCAGAAGTCCTCAAGTCTAACGGAGTAGGAGTCCATCTTTGCAGCTTTTCCGTAGTATCCGCCCAAAAACTTCGCGTTACCCTTTACGGAAACTTCTGTTCCCATAACGTCGTCAGTACTGTTGTCAAAGGGGAGATAGGAGATCACTCTGTCTTCGCCGAGAACATCTACAGCATTTTTCGCAGGAGTGGGTGCGCCTTCGAATGTGCGGTGAGCGTAATTGTACTCGATCTTATATTCGGGACGAGCGGCAGTGATGCATCCTTCAAACATATTGTTGGGAACCATGGCTGTCCATGTTTCAGGCTGCTCGAGACCAAAGGCATAAAGCACGATAGCTGCGGTATCGCGCATTTCCATACCCCATTCTTTGCCGGCTTCTGTAAGGCTCTTAAAGTCGCTGCCCTTAATGATGCTCTTGCCTGCGATGGCAAACATATTCTTCTTTTCAACATCAGTGTCACCGCCGTGCATACCATTGGGGGTTCCACCGTGGTCTGTTGTTACGATAAAGAGGGTATTTTCCGCTCTGCCGAGAGAAACGTAAAGGTCGTAGATTCTGCCGATATATCCGTCAGTTATGGTGATCTGCTTGAGGTGGTTTTCGTTACCGTAACCTGTTGAGTGACCTGCGCCATCGCAGTCGTCAAACTGAACGAACAGCATTTTGGGGTCATTTTCAGCGAGATAGCTTTCGATCTTTTCGATCAGGATCTTGTCTTCGTCAGCGGTTTCCTTGTGTACGCCAAGGTTAGACTCAATGATACCGTGGTTGATGGGCTCCCATGTGCTGAAGGAAGCAAGAGTTGCGTCGGGATAAGCCTCGCGGATAACGCGGAATACGCTGGGATAAGCAGATTTAGAGTTGTATGTATATTTTTCCGCGATATCATTATCAATCTGGTGAACAGAAGGCTGAACACCGTGGAGCATAGCACCCCAGTTAGGCGCACTGCTTGAAGGGCTGGCAGACCACATTTCGTAGGTCACAGCGCCGTCAGCAAAGATTCTGTCGATGTTGGGTGTGTCTGTTCTGTTGAAGAACGCGCCGGCACCGTCAACACCAAGAAGTACTACTCTGTCGTAGATAAACGCAGGAGTATCGCGCCAGGTTTCAACTACTGTTGTTGCGGGTGCTTCGGTCTGAGCAGTGGTGTCACCGGTGTCAGGTGTTGTATCGGGCGTGTCGGGTGTATTGCCGCAGGAAACAAGAAGGGTAGCGGCAAAAACTACTGCAAGAATAAGTGAAATGATTTTTTTCATTTTGTGAGTTCCTCCGAGATATTGCTATGTGATATTTTTATTTTACGCCGTAGTACTTAGCCAGAGCTGTAACATCGTCCTGGGTAAGCGCGCCGTTGAATACAATGACTTCGTCTATAACAGTTGATGTAAGGGGATTATACTCTCCTGTGCCGTCCTGACCAACCATGATTCCGCTGATTCCTTTAAATGACGATGACTTGAGGTTTGTGGGAATAGATGAAGACTGGAGTGCTCCGAAATCGTAGCAGAATTTCACAGTATTCGTGGTACGGTCAACGACCAGGACAACGTGAACCCAACCGTCCTTGTAATCTCTGGGAAGGGCATTCTCCACATCCATTCGGCTGGAGCCGTTACCCGCGTTGAATTTCACGTCGCCGCCTCTGAGGGACAGGACAAATCCTGGATTAGAGCCGTTTTGCCAGTTCTTGTTTGAAACAAGGCACGGGTCTGAAGAAACGCCGCCGGTCTTGAACCAGAGAGCTATCGAGAAACTGTTTTTGTCCGGTTTGATACCGGTTATCTCTACGCAACCGTTGGAGAAATCCGCCGCTTCACCGTAGAATCCGGTTTTATAAGATATTTCTCCTCTCTCTGAAGTCGATCTGCCCATCGTATCCTTTGTATTGTCATCAAGGGTCAGATAAGAAGCGATCTTACTCTTTTCAATAAAATCGGTAAGATATTCTCCACTACCTAATTTGGGAGTTGGCTCATTCTCGTGAGTTCTGTGAGCATACTGATAAACAATCTTTTCCTTAGGACGAACCCATCCGTCAACACCATCAAACAAGTAACAAGGAAGGGTTGAGGTCCAAGTTTCAGGCTGTTCAACACCGAGAGCGTAAAGCACAACAGATGCAATATCGCGGATCTGCATAGAGGAGATAGTACCACTCTCATTCTTGCTGCTAGGCTTTCCACCGGCCTGGACGCTCTGTCCTGCAGCTGCAAAGGTAATATTCATTTCCGCACTGGTCGAGCCGCCATGACTGCCCTGGGGTGTTCCACCGTGGTCACCGGTTACGATAAACAAAGTATCCTCGAGCCTTCCAAGCTCTGCAAGCTTATCGTAGATCTGACCGATATATCCGTCGGTTATTGTCAGCTGTTTCAGGTGGGTTTCGCTACCGTAACCCGTGCTGTGTCCTGCGCCGTCGCACTGGTCAAACTGAACGAACAAAAGCTTAGGATCATTGTAGTCAAGGTAGTTGAGTATCTTTTCGGTTACCAAAGCATCGTTACCGGCTGTTGCCTTGTAAACACCAAGACCGTCTTCAATAAGTCCAATGTTAATAGGGTTCCAGTTGCAGAATGAAGCCAGTTTTGCGTCGGGATAAGCTTGATGGATCATTTTGAACACGCTGGGATACAAACTTGGGTTCGGGAAAGGCTTGCTTGCTGCAATGTCATTTGTAATTCCGTGAACGGCATAGGTTACTCCGTGGAGCATTGCACCCCAACAAGGCGCACTGATCGAAGGATCTTCCGCTTGCATATTGTAAGTAATGGCACCGTCTGCAAAGATCCTGTCCATATTGGGTGTGTTGGTATTCTTGAAGAATGCACCGCAACCGTCAACGCCGAGAAGAACTACTCTTTTGTAAACATATGGCTCTTCCTCGTGAACGTAAGCCACGGTAGTGGGAGCTTTGGAGTAGTTGTCATCGGAGGTTAGGATAATAAGGTCCTTGACATCGTATGCTCCGTCACCGTTGATGTCGGCGTTCTTTGTTACAGCCGTATCAGCGGTAAGGTTGTATGTATTGTCAGATGTGAGGAGGGTAAGATCCTTGATGTCAATACACTCGTCACCGTTGATGTCACCTGCGCAGAGCTTCATCTCTGCAATAAGCGGGTCCTCGTTTGTGGTGAGGTCAATATTTCCGCGACTTACGACCACGCCTGTGACTGTATAGCCAAGGTGTCCTGCCTTTGTCACTACAAGGTCGTATGTTCCGGGTGCAACGCCGCTTAATTCAAAGGTTTGGGTGATCTCTCCCTCGCCTTCAGCCGGACCGACCTGACTTGTGTATTTTGTTTCCTCCCCTTGCTTGAGAGTCAATGTCGCCGCCACCAAAGGATTCTGAGTGGTTATTTTACCGGAGATCGTATATGTCTGATCAGCCGCAAACATAACCGTCGCAAAAGCGGAAATAATAACGGCTACCAGTATCAACGATATTATTTTTTTCATATATTACCTCCTTTTAGTATTGTTTTTCGCAAAAATATTTTATCACAATCCCATACCAATTGTCAACAAATTACAAAAATAATTCCGCCTCCGCCAAAGAAAAATTTAGCGCAGTTTCATCGGATTTGCACCTCACGTCGCAATACATTCGTAGGGAAGAATATCATCCTCACGATTTGTTGGAAACCTCGGTTTGTTTAACCTTATTCAGCGGGAGGAGCAAGCCCCTCCCCTACAGAAAAATCGGAACCCCCAACGTTCTCCCCGCACCAATATCTTTTATCTCTTATCCATTATCTAACAATAAAAAAAGACCCTGCGAATAATATTCGCTATGGGTCTTTTTGTTGCTTTTACTTAACGCCGTAGTATGCAGCAAGTGCGTCAACGTCTGCCTGTGTAAGAGCGCCGTTAACAACGATAACATCGTCAATTGTTGCGGGGAGAGCGTTGCCGTATTCCTTGGAGCCGTCCTGACCGAATACGAGGCCGGGAACGCCAACGAACAGACAGTTCTTAAGTTCGTCTGTAATTTTAACAGTCTTGTATTCACCAAAGTCGACACTAAGGGAAACTGTCTTTGCATCAAGGTCAACTGTAAGGATCAAATGTGTCCAACCCTGGTAGAAGTCCATGGGAAGGGCGAAGTCATAGTCCATTCTATCAGAGCCGTTACCAACATTGAATCTTGCGGTGTAAGGAACGAGGGAAAGAATGAATCCGGGATTTCTGCCGTTTTCCCATCTCTTATTTGCAAAGATCGAGGGGTCGCCTTCTTCGGAGTAATTTGCCTTGATCCAAAGAGATACAGAGAAGCTCTCTCCCATAGGAATGAACTCTTCAATTTCAACGTTACCGTCGTCAAGCTGACAAGCCTGACCGTAGTAACCGTCAACGTAGTAAAGCTTTCCGCCTTCTGCGATCCAGCTATCATTGATTACGTCAACGGTGTTACCGTCTAAGGGGAGATATGCGAAAATACGGTCTGCGGAAATATAGTCAGTAAGGTATTTACCGCTGTCAACAGCAGGTGTGGGCTCTGTTGCGTGTGAACGAAGCTCTGATTCACCTTCGAGTCGGTAAACGGGACGCTCACCTGCTTCAACACCTTCAAAGAGGCCGGAAGGAACGAGAGCTGTCCAGGATTCAGGCTGCTCGAGACCGAATGCGTGAAGAACTACGCCTGCGATGTCGCGGATCTGCATATCAACGGGCTCGCCGCCGTTTACAACAGTCTTACCGGCTGCTGCGAAGATGATGTTCTTTTCTTCAGGGCTTTCGCCGCCGTGGGAGCCGCCAGGTGTTCCGCCATGGTCAGCACTAACGATGAACAGGGTGTTTTCAAGGAGACCCTTTTCACCAAGCTTGTTGAAAATAGCACCGATATAGCTGTCAAGTCTGGTGAGAGTTTCAAGATGTGTAGGTGCGCCGTATCCTTCGCTGTGACCTGCGCCATCACCGTCGTCAAACTGAACAAACATGTAGTTGGGGGCATTGTCATCAAGGTATGCGAGGATCTTTTTGATAAGCTTTGCGTCTTCGTCAGCGGTTTCCTTGTGAACGCCGAGATTTTCTTCAATGATACCGAAGTTGATAGGATTCCAAGTGGAGAAGGATGCAAGAACTGCGTCCGGATTTGCTTCTCTAACAACTCTGAAGGAGCTGGGGAAGTCGGATTCGGGGTCATAAACGATAGTTTCAGCGATACCGTTGGAAAGGCGGTGGATTTCGGGGGTTACGCCGTGAAGCATGGAGCCCCAGGCCTGTGCGCTGATTGTGGGAGTTGAAGACTGGCAGGTGTATGTAACAGCGCCGTTTGCAAAGATAGCGTCCATATAAGGAGTGTCTGTCTGATTGAAGAATGCGCCGCCGCCGTCAACACCGATGAGAATAACTCTCTCGTAAGTTGTGTTGCCGTCTTTCTTGTAGATGGCATCGGTGTTTGTAGCGGGAACTACAACGGGAGCTTCTGTTTCGGGCGCTTCAGTAACCGGCGCCTCTGTAGCAGGTGCCTCTGTAGCGGGAGTCTCTGTAGCGGGTGCATTTGTTTCAGGTGCCTCTGTTTCAGGTGCATTTGTAGCAGGTGCATTTGTTTCTGTGGGGTTTGTATCTACGGGCTGATTGCCATCGCCGCAAGACGCGAAGGCGAGGGTCATCATTACTGCCACGAGAACAAGAGCAATAATCTTTTTCATTTGTTTTTCCTCCGTATGAGTGTTGAATGTATTATTGAAACTGATTTTATTATATACCTAATTTTGTAATTCGTCAATAGAAACCGAAACAGTTTTCACATTACAGCGAGTTTCCGAGCGGTCTCCCCCGTATTTACCGCACAATAACCTCAGGGGAGGATATCATACTCCCACCGTTCTCCCTGGCAAAAACCGTACAACAAAAAAGACAGAGAATTTTCGTTCTCTGTCCTTTTATTATTGAATTAATTATTTCTCAACACCATAATATCCTGCGAGAAGTGCAACGTCTTCTTGTGTGAGAGCGCCGTTTACGATGAGCACGTCGTCGATCTGTGCGGGAAGTGCATCATATTCAGTTGTACCGTCCTGACCGATTACAAGGCCGTTAATACCGTCAAAGGAGCAATCCTTCAGATCGTCTGTAATGTCGATCACTTCGAATTCGTCGAAGTCGTAGGAGAAGTAAACCTTTCCTGCTTCGCGGTCAACGGAGAGAACAACATATATCCAGCCGTTAGCATAGTCAACAGGAAGGAGGAATTCCTGGTCCATTCTGTTTTCGCCGTCACCAAGGTTAAACTTGATGTCGCCCTCGCGGAGAGAAAGAAGGAATCCGGGATTGGAACCGCTGTTCCAGTCCTTGTTAGCAATAAGACACGGGTCGCCATCGGTACCGGTGGTCTTGAACCAGAATGCAACGGAGAAGCTGTCCTTGCCGGGTCTGTAATCGTCAACAACTACGCAGCCGTTATCGGTCTGGAATGCGTTGCCGTAGTAACCTTCTGTGAAGAAGAGCTCGCCAACCTCAGACACGTTGTTACCCATAGCGTCTACAACGTCACCGGTGAATACGCCGTCGAATGTGATGTAAGCTTCAACTCTGTCCTCGCCGAGAACATCAGTAATGTAGTTGCCGTCGGTGGGTAAGGGTGTAGCTACACTTTCGTGGAAACGGTGAGGATTGAGGATCGGAATATCTGTAACCTTGCGGGCAGTTGTTGCGGTAACGCCCTCAAAGATATTATCGGGAACAACGGATGTCCAGCCTTCGGGAATGCTGAGGCCGAATGCCTGGAGAACAACAGCGGCTGTGTCGCGGATCTGCATATCGTCAAGCTTGCCCTCTTCATTGATACTTTCGGGCTCGCCGCCTTCAACAACAGTCTTACCTGCAACTGCGAACATAATGTTCATTTCTCTATCGTTGTCGCCGCCGTGGGTCTTACCTGTACCGCCGTGGTCGGAGGTTACGATAAAGAGAGTATTCTTGAGAAGGCCCTTTTCTTCAAGCTTATTGAAGATCTGGCCAATGTATTCGTCAGACTTTTCAATCTGAGCAATATGGTGACCGTTACCATATGCATATTCGTGGCCTGCGCCGTCAACGTCGTCAAAATGAACGAAGAGAAGCTTGGGGTCGTTTGCGTCAAGGTAGCTTACAACCTTTTCTGTAAGGTCAGCATCGTTGTCAGCTGTGTCTTCGGTAACACCAAGGTTATCTTCAATGATACCGATATTAATTGTATTCCATGTGCAGAATGAAGCAAGCTCTGCATCGGGGAACGCTTCGCGAACTACACGGAAGAAGCTGGGAATGTCAGAGTTAGGGTCAAAGGGTTCTGCCTCTGCCTTTTCATTTGTAAGGCGGTGGATCTCCGGGATAACGCCGTGGAAGAGAGAGCCCCAGGACTGCGCGCTGATGGAGGGGGTTGATGCCTGCATTGTGTAGGTAACAGCACCCTTTGCAAAAATCTCGTCAAGCACGGGAGTGTCAGCGCCCTTGAAAAATGCACCTGCGCCGTCAACACCGATAATTACAACTCTGTCATATGTCGCGTTTCCGTCCTCAAGGTAAAGGTCGGCTGTGTTAACAGGGGGAACGATCTCAGGTTCCGGATCCGCAGGACGTGTGCCCTTTGTATCTACAGTTTCTTCGGGAGCAGAAGTTTCTATAGGATCTGTTTCTGCGGGAGCATCGTTATTGTCGCAAGACACGAAAACAAGCGCTCCAAGTACTACTGCCAGAAGCAGCGCGATGATTCTTTTCATAAAATCCTCCAAAATATGTTATCATCATTAAGGTTAACCCTATACACCGACTATTATATAACAAATTTTTCTGTTCGTCAATTAAGTTTATGAGTTTTTTTATAATCTCCGGCTTTTTATTTTTGAGATTGTAACATAATATTGTCTAAGTTATTGACATATTGTGAATAGAGTGCTATAATTATTATAGCGTTTCCCAATACTATTTTTTATCATCACAGGAGGAACAATTTATGTTTATTAATGCTTACAAAAAAGCCCTCGCCGTTCTTATGAAGAAGCCCGTTATGCTCTGGGGTCTCTCCCTTCTCAGCTCTATCATCACAGGTGCTATTTCCATGGCATTCGGTATCCTTCCCGTTGTTGGTATCGCAGTAGCAGGCGTTATCTCCTGCGGTATGTGCAAGGTTTACATCGACGGTCTTTTCGGCAAGAAGGTTAACTCCGATCAGCTCTTCGCAGGATTCACAGGTAACTTCATGAGAGTTGCAGGCGGTTATCTCTGGTATACCCTCTGGACATTCATCTGGTGCCTCGTTCCCGTTGCAGGTATCATCAAGGCTTACTCCTACCGCTTCACTCCTTACATTCTCATTACCCGTCCCGACGTTACTGCTACTCAGGCTCTCCGCCTTTCCATGCAGATGACAAAGGGTAAGAAGGGTCAGATGTTCCTTGCAGACCTGTGCTTCGGTGTTGCAATAGGCATCCTCGCTGCACTCTGCGCTATTCCTGTTATCGGCATTATCTTCGTTATCGTTATGATCGCAGTTGCTCTCTTCTCCGGCATTTTCGTTGGTCTCTACGGCGCTACATTCTATGTTGAAGCTTGCAGAGAAGAAAAGAAGGCTGCTGCTCAGCAGGCTCAGATCCCCTCTGAAAATCCTCAGGCATAAGTTACATAAAAAACAAGGCTCTCGCAACAGCGGGAGCTTTTTTGTTTTTTAGATAATTGATAATGGAAAATAGATAAAAGATATGGGTTCAAACCAAACGTTGGTTTTAATTAACCCGTGATAATTTGAAACCCAACAAACGGTTTTGAACGCCGAAGTTTCCCCGTGTCATGGAAACCTCCCGAATTTGGCGAAGCCAACATTCAGTGGTGCCCCGGACAGCAAACTAACAAATTTCACCTGCACGTTGTGCCAAGAGGGAGGATTCTTAAGGAGGGAGAATCAGCGCAAGCCTCCCTCCTTGAGTGGACGGAGATTCACAAGAGGTGTGGACACGGAACACCTCTTGTGCGCCCCACGCGCAGTGGGAATAATGTGCTTTCGCACGGAACATAAGGAGGTTCATGCCACCTCCTTATGAATCCAGGCACTTAAAGGGGGAAAGACGCAGGCTCAATTTCCCCCTTTAAGAAAACCCCCTTTGTTTTCAACGAGAGTAGAAGCTTATTAGTGTGGCTGTACGTGGAACACAGCCTTCACGCGTAGTGCCACGCCTTTGTTCATAATAAATAAAAAATATTACCAGATCGGGGAATAGTTTAAGCGCAGTTTTTTCAATATACCCCTTGAAATTTTCGTCGAATATGAGTATAATATATTGGTTCCCTAAATAATAGGCATATTATTGAATGCTATTTTCTTAATATAGAAAGGAAGTACCTCAATGGAAACAAAGGAACGCAGAGTCGGTACAGTTTCACGTGGTATTCGCTGCCCCATCATTCGTGAAAGAGACGATCTTGCCACCATCGTTAGTAACAGCGTTATTGAAGCAGCTGAATGCGAAGGATTCGAGCTGAGAGACCGAGACGTTATCTCCATTACAGAATCTATCGTTGCAAGAGCGCAGGGTAACTACGCATCTGTCGACGATATCGCTGCAGATGTTCGCGCAAAGCTTGGCGGAGGCACCGTTGGTGTTATATTCCCCATCCTTTCCCGTAACCGTTTTGCTATCTGCCTGAGAGGTATTGCAAAGGGTGCTAAAAAGATCGTGCTCATGCTCAGCTACCCCTCTGACGAGGTTGGTAACGAGCTTGTATCCATCGACAAGCTTGACGAAGCAGGAGTTGACCCTTACACAGACGTGCTCACTCTTGAAAAGTACCGCGAGCTGTTCGGCGAGAACCGTCACCCCTTCACCGGCGTTGACTACGTTGAATACTACGGCAATCTGATCCGTGAAATGGGCGCAGACGTTGAAATTATTTTCGCTAACCAGCCCAAGGCCATTCTCGAATACACAGACACAGTTCTCTTCTGCGACGTTCACACCAGAAGAAGAACAAAGAGACTTCTTCAGAAGGCAGGCGCAAAGATCGCTATAGGTCTTGACGAGATTCTGAACGCACCCGTAAACGGCAGCGGCTGCAATGAAAAGTACGGTCTCCTTGGTTCTAACAAATCCACTGAAGACAAGATCAAGCTGTTCCCCCGCGAATGCAAGCAGCTTGTGCTTGATATTCAGAAGAACGTACTCGACAGAACAGGCAAGCACGTTGAGGTTATGGTTTACGGCGACGGCGCGTTTAAGGATCCCCAGGGTAAGATCTGGGAGCTTGCTGACCCGGTTGTTTCCCCGGCTTACACCGACGGTCTTGTTGGTACACCTAACGAGCTGAAGCTGAAGTACCTTGCGGACAACGATTTCGCAGCCCTCTCCGGCGACGCTCTCAAGGAAGCTATTTCAAACAGCATCAAGGCAAAGGACGACAACCTTGTCGGTAACATGGCATCCCAGGGCACAACACCCCGCCAGCTCACCGACCTGATCGGTTCCCTCTGTGACCTGACCAGCGGCTCTGGTGACAAGGGTACCCCCGTAGTTCTCGTTCAGGGCTACTTCGACAACTTCACAAATAACTAAAAAATTAAGATCGGCAGAAAGATTGTTCTTCTGCCGATTTTGTGATATAATGGTTTTGGGTGATGTAAATGGAGTATGAGCTTCCGAAAAGAAAAAAGAACCGCTTAGAGAATTTTGATTACAGTTCAAGCGGTGCGTATTTTATTACGATATGTACTAAAGACAGAAAAAATATATTTTGGAGAAAAGATCAACCAAATTTTGTAGGGGAGGATAGCATCCTCCCGTATGATAGCATTAAGATATCGTTATATGGGAAAATTGTTGAGAAATATATAAATGCAATCCCAATGCGTTACTATTATATAAAACTAATGCAGTATGTTGTTATGCCTAATCATGTACATTTAATATTGTTTATTCCATACGAGGACGGGAGGATAATATCCTCCCCTACGGACATTTCAACTGTGGTTGGACAGATGAAGCGGCGTGTTTCCAAAGAGATAGGATTCTCTGTTTGGCAAAGATCGTTTCACGACCACGTAATACGTGATAAAGAAGATTATGAAAAAATCGCGAAATATGTACGCGAAAATCCAACACGCTGGCAATACGATTGTTTCTATTCGGAATAATGTAAAAGACACACAAGAAACAACTTGTTTGGGGGAATCATTTTATTTTATTAAAAGGAGATACTATGGAAATTCAAAGACACTATGTGTTTCGTGCGGATGAAGCACCCGATTTGTTAAAATATATTCTCGATAATAAGATAAAATGCAAATATAAATACGGGGATGTTTTTATATCTTTTGATATGTATGAAAGTGATCCTCACTGGGAATTCATTCACAACAGTTATACAGCACTGAACTCAGGAAGAGCTCTCGCGGAAACAGTATTTTCAAAAAAAGAGCTCAATAATGCAGAGTGGCTTAGTTTGAGAAGCAAATGGCATAATGGTTATCCTCAACCTGAAGAATCATTTGGATATGAAAATAATATTACATACTCAAATGAAAAGCTTTGCAGTAAATGCGGCGCCGGACTTAAACAGATTGGTTCATTCAGGCTCAAAAAGCAGCCTAACTGGGGGAATAAACATTTCTTTATGCTTAACTGGGTCTTTGATGAGTTATTCGTGGATGGAGTCGGAAAGAATATTTTGGAAAAAGAGGGCATCTCCGGAATCTCTTTTCTTGACGCAAAAAACAAAAGGGGCACGGAGATACTCGAAGATACTTATCAAATTATTATTCACAATCGACTTAAACCCGGTCTTATTACTGAGCGCAGAAGTATTGATGATATTTATGTATGTGCCGAATGTGGTGTTCCCAAATATCACCCCACGGGAATGGGAATGCTTGCTTTCAAGAAAGAGATATTTGACGGAGCGCCCGACATCGTAAAAACGGCAGAAATATTCGGTTGGGGGCATGCTGCGCCCACAGAAATAATTGTCAGTCAAAAAGTATATCAAACAATAACAAAAAACAAGCTGGAACGTAGCCTTGTTTTTGAGCCAATAGAGTTGGTGTAAACAATGTCGATACAGATGTTTCAGACAAACAAAACATAATTAAATCCATCATAGATGAAAACTATGATGGATTTAATTTTTTGTTCACCCTCTTGACATCCGGCGGAGTTTATGATAATATATCAATTGATATATAACGCTCGATATATTATAGAGGTACATTATGCCACCTAAGGTAAAAATCACAAAAGAGGATATTATTAAAACTGCCGTCGAACTTGTGAGAGCAAACGGAGAAGAGGCTATAAATGCACGCGCCATCGCCGCAGCCTTAGGCTGTTCCACACAGCCCGTGTTTTCCAATTTTGCTACGATGGATGAGCTGCAGGAGGCGGTGATAGTTGCATCATATGACCGCTATTTTGACTTCCTTAAAGCTGAAGCAGAAAGCGGAAAGTACCCGCAGTATAAGTCGTTTGGTATGGCGTATATCCGATTCGCCAAGGAAGAACAAGAGCTGTTCAAACTCTTGTTTATGCGGGACAGAAAGGGGCAAGAATTAACTGCCACACCTGACTTTGAGGCTTCAATTGAATTAATAATGAAAGCAAACGGTATTACCAGAGAAAAGGCAAGACTTATGCACCTTGAAATGTGGACCTGCGTTCACGGCATCGGCACTATGCTGGCAACTTCGTTCTTGTCACTCGAGTGGGAGCTTATCAGCGATATGCTCTCCGACGTATATCAGGGAATACGGGCAAGACACTTGTCGGAGGTAAAATAAAATGAGCGCGATTAAAATAGAAAGTCTTACGAAGCGTTATCGAGACGTCCTTGCCGTTGACGGGCTGTCACTCTCTATTGAAGAGGGCGAATTGTTCTCCCTGCTCGGTGTGAACGGTGCCGGCAAGACCACAACAATAAAAATGCTATCCTGCCTGACGGAGCCAACGAATGGAGACGCATATTTGCTTGGAAAAAGCATCCGTAAGGATACTGCCGAGGTGAAATCCCTTATAGCAGTATCCCCACAGGAAACCGCTGTCGCACCCGGGCTCAGCGTTCGGGAAAACCTCGAGCTTATCTGCGGTGTTCACGGCTTTACAAAGGATAAGCGGAACGCCAAGATCAAGGAATTGACAAATCTTCTCGGGCTTGAAGGCGTGATCGGCAGAAAAGCAGGTAAGCTGTCGGGAGGCTGGCAGCGCAGGCTCAGTATTGCGATGGCACTGATAAGCGAGCCGAAAATACTGTTTCTTGACGAGCCGACGCTTGGCCTTGATGTTGTTGCAAGGAGTGATCTATGGGATATGATTCGCTCCTTAAAAGGCAAGGTTACGATAATTTTAACCACACACTATATGGAAGAAGCCGAGGCTCTCTCCGATCGTATTGCAATTATGAAGGACGGCAAGCTTCTCCTATGCGATACCGCAGAAAAAATTAAGAAAACAGCAGGCACGGATCGCTTTGAAGAAGCCTTTGTCCGTATCGTAAAGGGGGCGAAAACATGAGAATGCTCGCTTTTGCAGGCAGAAATACCAAAGAGATCCTTCGCGATCCGTTAACTGTAGCATTTGGCTTGGGATTTCCTCTTGTTCTGATCCTGCTGCTCAGTGCTATTCAGGCAAACGTGCCTGTGCCGCTGTTTGAAATTGGGCATTTGACACCCGGAATTTGTGTGTTCGGGCTTTCTTTTATGTCCCTATTTTCCGCTACGCTTATTTCGAAGGACAGAGGCAGCTCTCTTCTTCAGCGATTATACACGACGCCTCTGACACCCCTCGATTTTATTCTCGGTTATACCCTGCCTATCGTTCCATTTGCCGTAGCGCAAAGTATAGCCTGCTATATTGTTGCAATTATTCTCGGTCTTAACATCACTGTAAATATCCTGCCGGCAATTCTTTTCATAATACCGATTTCTGTGCTTTTCATTGCACTTGGACTACTGTTTGGCAGTATTCTGAATGATAAGCAGGTGGGCGGAATCTGCGGAGCACTGCTCACAAATCTTTCTGCGTGGCTGTCGGGGACTTGGTTTGATCTTGATCTCGTGGGTGGCCTGTTCAAGGATATAGCGTATGCTCTTCCGTTTGTTCACGCCGTGGAAATGGAACGCGCCGTTCTCGCAGGCGACTTTTCCGGCATCTTTCCCCATATATGGTGGGTGCTGGGGTATGCGCTGACTCTGCTTGCCATAGCCGTTCTGTTGTTCCTCAGACAAATGAAAAGACAATAAATATCCACCCGCATAGCGGGTGGTTTTTCATTTTCGGGCATAGCCCCATCTAAACTGATTGGACCTGTCAGTCATGCATTTTTTACTTGCTACCCGTAAACGGGATGTCTCAACAATTGTATTGTAGGGGGCGACGTCCCCGACGCCCCGCTTGTGCAAAAATCGCAATACTCATTAATGATGTA
>SVSJ01000002.1 GCA_015064355.1 Oscillospiraceae bacterium
GGGAGTATGAAAAAGCCTTCCTCCGGGAGGAAGGGGGACCACGAAGTGGTGGAAGGAGCCCGCGTGAGTTTGAATATGTACTGATGTTACCGTAACGCACTCTCCCTCAGTCAGCTTCGCTGCCAGCTCCCTCCCGGAGGGAGCCTTAGGTTTTGAAGTAGCAATCGTGTGTAGCCACAGTTGCTATGCTTGTTAATCTATATCGTTTTTAATAAGCAATATATAGTTGAATAATTATATTAAATTCGCTTGCAAAGCGAGTCACTTCTAATACGCAGTTATTGACCTGCACTGACGTAAGGAGTATAATATGGTTGTCAGCTGATAAAATATTTGTAATAAGGAGATATCCTTATGGAACTTAAATTGGGTACAATTATAAAAAAGCTTCGTACTGAGCGAGGGATAACGCAAGAAGAACTCGCGAACAAAATGGGAGTTTCCTATCAAGCGGTTTCCAAGTGGGAAACAAACACAACCACACCGGACATCGCCATCCTTCCGCAACTTGCATTGTTTTTCGGTGTCAGTATGGACGCATTGTTTTCTATGAATCAAGATGACTATATAGAAAGAATCAGCAAAATGATTCGTGACGAGTATTCGATCACTCCCGAAAACTTTGTATGGGCTGAAAGGTATTTGAAGGGATTGCTTAGCGAAGAAAAACAAAATAATACTGCACGCACTCTACTTGTGGAATTGTATGAGCATCGAGAAAACAGAGATTCGCTCGCAGGTGGACGTCTTTGCGAAGAAGGATTGCTTATCGAGCCATCCAATGTTGCTCTAATTGGCAAACTAACACGTATCAGAGAAAAGCGAAACGAATCAGATCGTCTCATAAAATTTCTTGAAACTCTATATTCAAAGAACATCCAAAATATTGCTGTAATCGATGCATTAATATCCGCTTACATTAAATATGGAAAGTATGATAATGCGACTAATTTGATGAGCTCATCGAAAAAAAGAGCTATTTTCGATGTTTATAAAGGAGATATAGAGCTTGCATTTGGAAACAAAGAAAGTGCCAAAAGCATTTGGGCTTCCACTGCATTAGCCAATTATAATGACAGCCATCTTCTTTTTGAAATTGCAGAAAGATGCAACAAAATCAATGATACAGAAACTGCATTGAAATTATATCAGCAGTCCTATGAAGTTGCTCCTTCTCCTAAAGAAATGGATCCTCTGTATGCACAGGCGTTTTTATATACCAACATTGGTATGAAGGAAAAGGCGATTCAAATGTGGGAGAATATTATAAAAGCTCTTGCCGATGACTATGGTATAAAAGACAGTGAGTGTGTAGATTGGGCAAAAAGAGAAATCGAAAATTTAAGGTAGTATGGCTTTGTTGTCTTAAACTAAGTCACTGCTTGTCAAGAAAAAAGGACAGAGAGTGTAAAATCATTCTCTGTCCTTTTCCTCTCGGTAGGTACTATATCTTTTGAACTCGAAACTGTCCTTCAAAGTACCGCCCAGGCTTTTTTATTTAGTTGCAGCCGCAGTCACAGCCGTTGCTTCTGTTGTAGCATCTGTCGTTATCATAACCGCAGTCGTTTCCGTTATTATCAAACAGACCGATCACGAAAAGGATCACGAAGATCCAGATGATCCAGGAGAAGTTGCCGCCCACTCTTGAATAGCCGCAGGAATTGCATCCGTTGTACATTGATTTTCACCTCCTTTCGCCTTGCCATAACAGTATATTCCACCCTCGACAGAATGTGACAGCCATAAAATTCTGATTCCTATTGACATCCCGGGCGACAGGAGATAAAATTATAATATAAACGAAATAACGGAGAAAAACATGGGTATTGAAACCGAAAGAAAATTTCTAATAGAGCTTCCGGACCTTGGTTTTGTGTCATCAATGGAGGGTTGTCGGGTCCGCGAGATCGTTCAGACATACCTGAAGGATGAGCGTGGCACAGGAGCGGAAAGACGTGTGCGAAAGATCACCGAAGGCGAAAATATAACCTACGTGTTCACAAGAAAAGAACATGTTACGAAAATGAGCCGCATTGAAGACGAGCGCGAGATCAGCCCCGATGAATACACCCGCCTTTACACCGAGGCAAAATCGGAGCTAAAAAAGACCAGATACGCCTTTCCCTTTGGCGAGCGTATCGTGGAGATCGACGTGTACCCCTACGAGATCGGCGGGGATGCAATGAACGGCAAGGCAGTCCTTGAAGTGGAGCTGGAATCAGAAGACGAGGCAATAGACCTGCCTGAATTCGTGAAGGTGATCCGCGAGTTGACCGGCACCGGCGAGTTCTCAAATAAGAAATTGGCAAAGAAGATTAAATAATAAAAAACCTCCGATTTCTCTGTTGCCCTTAACGGAGAATTTCCAGGCAAAAGATTTCGGCAGAGAACTTGTTTTCTCTGCCGAATTGTTTTATAATGAAAACGATAAAACTTTGGAGGAGTAAGTATGTCGCTTGATTACAACGAAAAGAATATTACTCTTGCAAAAAATCTTCGTAAAAATGCAACACCGCAGGAAAATCATTTGTGGTATAATTTCCTATCAAAATATGAAATCAGATTTCAAAGGCAAAAAGCCATAGACAATTTTATTGCAGATTTTTACTGCCACAAAGCCAAACTGATCATAGAAATTGATGGGTCACAGCATTATACCGAAGAAGGCAGACAAAAGGATGAATTTCGTACTGAAATCCTTGAAGGATATGATCTGAAGGTCATACGGTTTACAAACCGTCAAATCAACACAAATTTTTCGGGTGTCTGCGAGTATATAGATTCCGCCGTGAAAGCCTCCCTCCGAGAGGGAGGGGGACCGCGTTAGCGGTGGAAGGAGCCTGCGCGACTTTGGGTTTGAATTAGCTTTATTGTAACGCGCTCTCCCTCAGTCACCTTCGGCGCCAGCTCCCTCCCGGAGGGAGCCTTTGGACGCGCCCGTGTATCTTTAGGGGTATGGGCTTTGCCCGAAGCCTTTTGTAATACAAATGCAAAACTGGCGATAAAACGGAACGATTAAAAAGAATTTGCTGGGGGTGTCTATTATGCTTTTCAAACATCCATTTTTGAATCTTAATATAGGTCTTGTTAAAGAGAATTTTGTGATAGCAAAAAAAGATGACAAAAAAATTTGGAAAGCAAGAGGTTTCAAGAAAATTCGTAAATATCCCATATTCAGATACAAGCCTAATTCTTCTGAAATTATTATGTTGGGCGTTCCGTTGAGTATTGAAGCATTTGGAAATGAAGTGTTGAAAAACAGCCACATTGTTGATGTATGTACTTACTGCGGTACTTATGGAATGGGCGGCCCAGGCTTTTTCGGGCTGAAATTGCAGGGAGAATATGGCACAAGGTGGTTGACTTACTGTATATGGTCAGCAGGCGAGCACATTTTGTTTGACGATCATGTTTTGGAATGCCATCCGGATTATGCAGAAAAATATGCTCCGTTAATCGTATTTGACGATTACGCAAACAGCCTTGAAAAGTTTAAAGAATTGCTGTCCGACATGACAATCAAGGAGGTGGCATTATCACAAGAAAGCATCGAGATTATGCTTGTTGACAGCTATGACAAATTGCATTACATAAAGTCCTATAAATGCTCGGATCAATTCCCCGAACAGGGCGGTACGGGCAAGAAACGAAATTCCTTTGAAGACGGAAAAATGAGCGATTATTGGCTTGTCACCTACGACGAAACGCATTTGAAAGTATAAAAACAAGATGTGTTCCAACTCATATTACAGAACAAACACCCCCGACAGACGTTTTAAAAAATCTGTCGGGGTTATCTCTTTGTTTTCTGCGGATCAAATACTGCTTATCCGTAGGGGCGTTCTTTGAACACCTGCGGGCGAACATAGTTCGCCCCTACCGTGTATTGGTGAAAGATTTTGTGATTTCTCCGATAAGGACATCACGCTTTTGTGTCGGAGGCTTTTGTTTTGTTGTGTATTCAATCTGTTGAGCAAGAGTACCAATTAGAGTCAAGTTCAACTACGTTAACAAAATCAGGACTTGGATCATACGCCGAAACATCTATATAATTCTCATGCGCAATCTCATCGGTTACATAGATGTAGCCTTTGGATGACTCAAGTATTCCGCGAAAGGAATAAAAGTATATAGCCGTTTGTCCGTCAAACTCAACGAGCAGGCATTCTCCTGAATCAGACAGCTTTTTCATTTCATCAGGCAGAACAACCAAACCGTTGCTTTGTACTGCGAGATCTCCGTTTTTTATCATTCCTGCCACCGATTCTCTTTGCGCCTTCAGCCTGTCAAATCCGTTTCCGTTGCATAAAACAATGCACAGAATCGCAGTTAACGCAAGAACGACGGCAACGCAAATAACTATTACTTTTTTCATGTCAATCGCTCCTTACCGGCAGAAAGAATTTTCGACTTACACCCTATACGCCACTTCAAGGGCGGTTTCCATCATTGCGGTAAAGGTGGTCTGTCTTTCCTCCGCTGTGGTTTCCTCACCTGTGAGAATGTGGTCGGAGATGGTGCAGATCGCAAGAGCGTTCTTTCTGAGCTTTGCTGCGTTCATATACAGCGCCGCTGCTTCCATCTCAATTGCCATAACGTTCATCTTGCTCCACTTTGCTGTTGCATCCACGTCGTCATTATAGAACGTGTCAGAGGAGAGGAGATTGCCCACGTGGTAAGTAAGCTTCAACTCTTCCGCCACGTTAACCGCGGTAGACAAAAGCTTATAAGACGCGATGGGTGCGAACGTGCCGGGAAGCTTGTACTGGGATGCATAATTGGAGTTTGTGCAAGCACCCATACCGAACACCAGGTCACGAACATGGATGTTCGGGTTAATAGAGCCGGCAGAGCCGATTCTGATAATGTTGTCAACGTCGTACATTGAGAAAAGCTCGTAGGAATAGATACCCATGGAAGGCATACCCATACCGCTTGCCATAACGGAAACGGTCTTGCCCTTGTATTCGCCTGTATATCCGCCGATACCGCGAACATTGTTCACGAGGCGGGCGTTTGTAAGGAATGTTTCCGCAACGAATTTAGCGCGAAGTGGGTCGCCGGGCATAAGAACGGTTTTACCGAAATCGCCTACTGCCGCGGAATTGTGAGGTGTACCCATAATATTTCTCCTTTAGTTTAGTCTTTATAGTTCGATGAGCTCATATTCTCTTGAGCCGTATCCCAGTTTTGCCGCCGCTTCAATGGTGTGGATACCGTTGCGGCTCTCGATCCTCTCAATAAGATGAGGCTTGCCGGGATCGTCACTTGCGTAAACAAGGTCAAGGCACGCCTGGTCAATCGCGATAGGATCAGTAGACACAAGAATACCGATGTCCGCCATACAGGGGTCTTCCGCAACAGCACAGCAGTCGCAGTCAACGCTCATATTTTTCATAACGTTAACGTACAAGATCTTGCCGCCCAGGTATTCGATAACGGAGCCTGCGGCGTCAGCCATTGATTCGAGGAAATGATCCCCGGGTGCTGTCCAGAAATTCTTGGGGTCACCAGCGCCGTGGATGAACTCCTTGCCGTAGGAGGACGCCAAGCCGATTGAAAGCTGCTTCAGCGCACCGCCGTACCCGCCCATAGGATGACCCTTGAAGTGGGACAGCACCAGCATGGAATCATAGTTTGCAATGTTTTTGCCAACGTAGTTTTTCTTGATTCTGTAGCCATTCGGGATGTCGAGCTCAAGATCGGGGCCCTCGCCGTCGAGAATGTCCACGTCAAAATACTCGCTCCAACCGTGTTCCTTCATAAGCTCTATGTGACGCTCGGTAATATTGCGTGCGCCGTCGTAAGCTGTGTTGCACTCAACGACCGTTCCGTTTACATATTCAACAACCGGCTTCCAGAAATCGGGGGTGAGGAAGTTCTGGTTTCCCTTCTCACCGGAATGAACCTTTACGGCCACCTTGCCGGGCAGGTCAAACTCTGCTTTTTTAACTAGTTCGAGAACGGTCTCGGGAGTAATACTACGAGAAAAATATACCTTTGCGCTCATTTTCTCCTCCTATTAATAACCACTCTGGTTCGGGTCAGCCTTAACGATCTTTACGATGCGGCTTGTTCCGAGGCGGGACGCACCAAGCTCAATGAACTTTTCCGCGTCAGCAATAGAGGAAATACCGCCCGCTGCCTTGATCTTAACGTGAGGTGCCACGTGATCAGCGAACAGCTTGATGTCGTCAAATGTTGCGCCGCCTGTTGAGAAGCCGGTGGAAGTCTTGATGAAATCCGCACCGGACTCGGACACGATCTCGCACATCTTGATCTTTTCTTCGTCAGTAAGGAGACAAGTCTCGATGATAACTTTGAGGATCTTGCCGGGAGCTGTTTCGTCCATAGCGCCGCGGATCGCCTTAATCTCGTTAAGGAGGAGATCGTGCTTGCCGTCCTTGAGCCAGCCAACGTTAATTACCATATCAACTTCTTCCGCACCCTGTGCAACAGCAAACGCAGCCTCAAAGCACTTTGCTTCAGTGGTGCTGTAACCATTCGGGAATCCGATTACTGTGCAGATAGCCAGCTTGCCGTCTACGTATTCAACTGCATCCTTAACGTAAGATGCGGGAATACAAACGGATGCTGTGCCATACTTGATACCGTCGTCGCAGATAGCCTGGATCTGTTCCCAGGTAGCGTCAACTGCGAGAAGTGTGTGGTCAACCTTTGAGAGAATGTCTTTGATATCCATAGTATATCCTCCTGTATATTTAAGCTTTTGAATTATTTTCTATAAAATCAGCAAGGGGTGTTGGTTCCTCAAGCCCGTGGGGGTGATGTCCGCATCCATTTCGGCATACGGAGAAGAATGGCAGATCTGTTTTTCTGTATTCTTCTTCAAGGAGAATGCCATTTTCCTCATATGGAACAATAGTGTCCTCGTCTCCGTAAAGTAGCGCAAGCGGCAGCTTTGCTTTCATTATCTCCGGAATTTTGTCAAGGGGATGATTTCGATAAGTTAAAAGCTCAGACAAAGTTACGGGATGCGCTGAAGTAAACTCCTGCCACACGTCTTCCCCGCCGTATCTGTCTCCAACACCGAATCCCATAGGGCAACTGAGGAAATTCATAACCGGTGCGTCAAGATACAACACGGAAACGTATTCCGGATGTCTCGCCGCAAAGTAGACGGAACAAAGTCCGCCGCAGCTCATACCTATGCACGCAAATTTTCTCTCCAGCCCGTGTTCTTCTGCCATATAGTCGGCAAATCTTGCCTTTCGGTCAGAGTCGGAGTCCGTACCCCAGCGGTTGTCGTTTTCTAGATAGCAAAGGTGCCAGCCGCGTCTTACAAGCTCAAGCTCAAGATTCGGGAATGCATCAAAATACTCCATTTTCAGCATCCACCTTCCCTGCTCGTCCGCCGTACCCGGAAAAACTATCACCGCAGACTTACCCTCAAATGTAAAGTCAGCTCGTCTGAATCCGTGATATTCTGAATATGTATACTCTATTCTGCTCATTTTTACTTAACAACGCTCTGCTCGCGGATAGCCTTTTTCCAGCAGCGGTGGCACATTGCAACGTAGCTCTCGTTACCGCCAAGCATAACCTGTGAGCCTTCGGTGATAACCTTTCCTTCGGGGGAGATACGGGCGTTAACTACAGCCTTGGAGCCGCAGGAGCAGATTGTCTTGATCTCCGTGATAGAGTCAGCAAGCTCGAGAAGCCTCTGGCTACCGGGGAATGTGTGTGTAAGGAAGTCTGTGCGGAGACCGAAACAGAGAACGGGAATGTTCAGCTCGTCCACAATGTCGCGAAGCTGGTCGATCTGCTCGGGAGTAAAGAAATTCGCCTCATCGGTAATGATTACGTCCGTGTGTCCGTGGCGGTCAAATTCCTCTCTGATATTTGTGTCGGGGGCAATAATGTGCGCCTTTTCAGCGAGTCCGATACGGGATTTGATAATATCCGCGCCGTCTCTTGTGTCAGCTGAGGGCTTAATGAGCCACACTGTCATATTCCGCTCTTCATAATTAAACTTGGTGATAAGCGCCTGTGCGGTTTTTGACGAGCCCATAGCTCCGTATTTGAAATATAACTTTGCCATACTGTACTCCGTTATTATGTGTTAATATTATTATACCTTATTTAAAGAAAAAACACAAGGGATTTTGTCTTACTCCCAGATCTCAATTCCCGAAACTTTCGAGTTCAGGGATGCATTTTCGTTTTTCTCAAATCCGTGGGACGAGAGGAATTCCTCCGCTTCGTTAAACCAGCATACCATTCTCTCGGGATAGTGGCAGTCGGAGGTGACGATCACCCTGCCACCGAGGCGCTTGATCTCGTCAAGGATAAATCCTGCGGGATAGGGCTCTTTTCTCAGCCCCCGGGCAATAGCACCTGTGTTAAGTTCAAAAGTATCTGTGTATTTCATACACTCTCTGACTGCCGAAAGTGCTACTTCAACGTACCGCGGATCGTTTTCAGGGACGAGAGAATATTTTGTCACAAGGTCGAAGTGTCCGATTATATCTGGCTTGCAGTTTTTCACGTGATCCACCAAGCTCTTGTAATACGCCTCGGCATAATTCACCATACTGCCGCCAAAGAGCTTGTCAGCCAGCTCCAGCTGCACTTCGGCTGAGAAATCCACTGGGTAGCTTTTCCCTTCATAGTGCATTTCGTGAACAGATGCGATTATGAAGTCGTAATCAATATCCGGCAGCTGGGAATCCCCGTCAAGCTCAAGCCCTGCGTACACGGCGATCTTGCCGCGATATTCTTCCTCCAACTTTTTAATTTCGTCGAAATTTGCTTGCACCTTATCTTCGGGCATACAGTAGTCGATCTGCTCGGGGGCATAGCTGTGATCGGAAAAACCAATGGCAGTAAAGCCGTAAGAAATTGCCGCCTCGATCATCTCACGCACAGTTGCGTGGCCGTCTGAATATGTGGAATGTTGATGAAAATTGGATCTTTGCATTTTTTGCACGTCCTTCTGCCCTCGCAGGGCGAAAAATCAATAAAAATTGAGAAAAACGTGAAAAATATTCTCGTTTTCCTGTTGTACACTTCCAGTGAAATATGTTATAATAGTATTAGTACAGTAAATGGGGTAAAATCATGCTTGAGAATCATTTTTTACACATCTCCGATCATCTTCGACTTATGTTTTACAAGAGAGTGTTCTCTGTGATCCGCGAAAGAGAAGGCAGCCTTACAGCAATGGAGGTTTTCTCCCTTGAGGTAATCTATCTCCTCGGCAAGCCTACCATAAGCGAGTTTGCGGATTTTATCGGTATCTCCCGCTCTGCTGCGTCATATAAGGTTTCTATGCTCATCCAGAAAGGGTACGTGATCAAGGAAGCCTCTGAAAACGACAAAAGAGAATTTCGTCTTATCCTCACAGAAAAATATCTCGGTTACATAAAGCTCTACGAAGAAGGAGTCAAGCAGTACGTTCTTGAGGGTGAGAAAAAATACACCCCTGAGCAGCTTAAAGCATTCGAGCAAACCTTACTCAACATAGAAGACGATTATAAGAATATCGAAAATATACTTTGATGGTAAGAGTCAATTTTACATCTAAATTATACCACGCAGAGCAAACGAAGTCAATATTGCAATAATGGTTACAGTCTGTATGATAGTATAAATTATATTAAATACTCTTGACAACGGAGACCTCGTCGTATATAATAAAGATTGTATACATTAAAGGCGATGACGGAACGAGTAGGTGCGTGGGAAACCACAGCAGAGTTACAGAGAGTCGGCGGTTGGTGCAAGCCGATACGATGCAGCACTCGAAAATCACTCCCGAGCCGCAAGGTGAAATCAAAGTAGCCGACGCCGCATTCCCAGCGTTACAGGGGAGCCGTATCATGTGTGCGAGTGGTTTATAAACAGAATTTTTCTGTCCCGGACGTGTTTCGGGATTTTTTGTTTTATATGAGTACTCACACCTGTCAATAATAAAAATAATAAAGTTTTTCTCGAAAGGACAAAACTATGTACAACAAGGTTCAAACAAACTTAAACTTCGTTGAACGCGAACGCGAAGTGCTTAAGTTCTGGAAAGAGAACAAGATCTTCGAAGAACAGCTCAAGCAGAGCGAAGGCAGACCGGGTTACACTTTCTATGACGGTCCTCCGACCGCTAACGGAAAGCCCCACATCGGCCACGTTCTCACCCGTGTTATCAAGGATATGATCCCCCGTTATCATTGGATGAAGGGTATGGACGTTCCGAGAAAAGCCGGCTGGGATACACATGGTCTCCCCGTTGAGATCGAGGTTGAAAAGAAGCTGGGTCTTGACGGCAAGGAACAGATCGAGCAGTACGGTCTCGAGCCTTTCATCAAGGAATGTAAGGAATCTGTTTGGAAGTACAAGGGTATGTGGGAGGACTTCTCCGGCACCGTTGGCTTCTGGGCTGATATGGACAACCCTTACGTAACATACGACAATAACTTCATCGAGTCCGAATGGTGGGCACTGAAGGAGATCTGGAACAAGGGTCTTCTCTACAAGGGCTTCAAGATCGTTCCCTACTGCCCTCGTTGCGGTACTCCCCTCTCCGCACAGGAAGTTGCACAGGGATACAAGACTGTTAAGGAACGCTCCGCTATCGTCCGCTTCAAGTGCGTTGGCGAGGACGCTTACTTCCTTGCGTGGACCACAACGCCCTGGACCCTCCCCTCTAACCTTGCACTTTGCGTAAATCCCGAAGAGACTTATGTTAAGGTCAAGGCAGCGGACGGCTACACATACTATATGGCAAAGGCTCTCCTTGACACAGTTCTCGGAAAGCTCAAGACAGAGGACGCACCTGCTTACGAAATTCTCGAAGAATATGTGGGTAAGGACCTCGAATACCGCGAATACGAGCCTCTCTTTGAGTGTGCTGGTATTGCTGCCGCCAAGCAGAAGAAAAAGGCTCATTTCGTAACCTGCGACAGCTACGTTACAATGAGTGACGGTACAGGTATCGTTCATATCGCTCCCGCATTCGGTGAAGACGACGCAAAGGTTGGCAGAAAGTATGACCTGCCCTTCGTTCAGTTCGTTGACGGCGCAGGTAATATGACCGCTGACACCGATTACGCAGGCGTGTTCGTTAAGAAGGCAGACCCGCTGATCCTCGTGGATCTCGAAAAGGCAGGCAAGCTCTTCGAGGCTCCCAAGTTCGAGCACGATTATCCTCACTGCTGGAGATGCGACACTCCCCTGATCTACTACGCTCGCGAATCCTGGTACATCAAGATGACCGATGTTCGCGAAAATCTTATCAAGAATAACAACACCGTAAACTGGATCCCCGAATCTATCGGCAAGGGACGCTTCGGCGACTGGCTTGAGAACGTTCAGGACTGGGCTATCTCCCGTAACCGTTACTGGGGTACTCCTCTCAATATCTGGGAATGCTCCTGCGGTCACCGTCATTCCATCGGTTCCATTGCTGAACTGAAGGAAATGTCCGATAACTGCCCTGATAACATTGAGCTTCACCGTCCCTACATTGACGCTGTAACTCTCAAGTGTCCCGAATGCGGCGGCGAAATGCACCGTGTTCCCGAAGTAATCGACTGCTGGTTCGACTCCGGCTCTATGCCCTTCGCTCAGCATCACTATCCTTTCGAAAACGAGGATCTCTTCAAGGCTCAGTTCCCCGCAGACTTCATCTCTGAAGCAGTTGACCAGACCCGCGGTTGGTTCTACTCCCTTATGGCCATCTCCACCCTCCTCTTCGACTGCTCACCTTACAAGAACGTAATCGTTCTCGGTCACGTTCAGGACGAAAACGGTCAGAAGATGTCTAAGTCCAAGGGTAATGCTGTAGACCCATTCGAGGCTCTCGAAACCTACGGTGCTGACGCTATCCGCTGGTACTTCTACACCGGTAGCGCACCGTGGCTCCCCTCCAGATTCTCCGGCAAGGCTGTTTCCGAAGGTCAGAGAAAGTTCCTCGGCACTCTCTGGAACACATACGCGTTCTACGTGCTTTACGCGGATATCGACTCCTTCGATCCTACAAAGTACAACCTTAAGGATTGCGCTCTCACGGTTATGGATAAGTACATCCTCTCCGTTCTCAACACAACCATCGAGCAGGTTGACCACCACCTTGCAAATTATCATATTCCCGAATCCGCAAAGGCACTCTATCAGTTCGTTGACGAGCTCTCCAACTGGTACGTACGCCGTTCCCGTGAACGTTACTGGGGTACAGAAATGACTGAGGACAAGATCGCGGCTTATATGACCCTCTATACCGCTCTCGTAACAGTATCCAAGCTTGCAGCCCCCATGATTCCCTTCATGGCTGACGATATTTATCGCAACTTGGTTGGCTCCGTTGACAAGAGCGCGCCCATCTCCGTTCACCTTTGCGAATACCCCGTAGCTGACAAGTCCTTCATTGACAAGGAACTTGAAGCTAACATGAAGACCGTTGTTGACATCGTAGTTCTCGGTCGTGCGGCAAGAAACGGCTCCAGTCTTAAGAACCGCCAGCCTCTCGCTGCTCTCTACGTAAACTGCGATAATCCCCTTGACTCCTTCTATTCCGATATTATCCGCGACGAGCTGAACGTTAAGGAAGTTAAATTCGTTGACGATATGTCTGCTCTGTCCTCTTATTCCTTCAAGCCTAATCTTAAGACCGTTGGTCCTAAGTACGGCAAGCTTCTCGGTCAGATCCGCGGCACTCTCCAGAACGATGACTTCGACGGTAACGCTGCTATGGCTGAGCTTAAGTCCACAGGTGCTCTCCACTTCGACTTCGACGGTAACGCAGTTGTACTGGAAGAGGCTGACCTCCTTATCGAGGTTAAGCAGAAGGAAGGCTACTTCTCCGTTGCTGAGGGTGGCGTGGCAGTTGCTCTGGATACAAATCTCACCGAAGCACTTATTAACGAAGGCTTTGTTCGTGAGCTTATTTCCAAGGTTCAGACCATGAGAAAAGAAGCAGATTTCGTTGTTACCGACCACATCAAGGTGTACGTTTCCGGTAGTGCAAAGCTTGAAACAATCCTTTCCGTTGGCAGCGGCGAGTTCATGAGTGCCGTTCTTTGCGATGAGCTTAACTTCTGTACAACCGACTGCGGTTACACCAAGGAATGGGATATCAACGGCGAAAAGGTTACTATTACAGTAATCAAGCTTTAAGCATTTTTACAGCATATTTTCCCTAAAAATTTGCATTTTAGTGAAAATAACGGCTTATTTTTCAAAACTTGTTGTTGAACTTGACAATAAAAAACTACATCAAAACTATTGATTTAGCCATTAAGTTTTGATATAATATAGTATATAGTACAGAGGTGTAGCCATCCGCACCGCAAAAGTGGTTGTCTGCCTCATATTGTCAGATTAATTTATCAAATTCGGAGCGAATAATATGATTACACGCGATGTAACAATTACTAACAATGTTGGTCTCCACGCAAGACCGGCAACCTTCTTCATCCAGAAGGCAAACTCTTTCAAGAGTTCTATCTGGGTAGAAAAGGAAGACCGCAGAGTTAATGCAAAGAGCCTTCTCGGAGTTCTTTCTCTGGGTATCGTTAAGGGTATGACAATCACCCTTATCGCAGACGGCAACGACGAAGCAGAAGCTCTTGAAGGTCTCGCAACCCTCATCGACAGCGGTTTTGCAGAATAATAACCGGTAAAAAAGATAATCTATCAAACCTGAGCGATGGTGGACAAAAACACCCTCGCTCAATTTGTTATGTAGAAAATTTTGGGGGATATATGCAGGAAGTATCAAAAAATATAGAATTTCTGCGGGAAAAATCTGCAGCACTTCCCCGTCTGCCCGGCGTTTATATTATGCATAACGAGGCAGGCGCGGTGATCTACGTCGGCAAATCCCGTTCCCTGCGCGATCGTGTATCTCAGTATTTTCACGGAGCCCACGATCCCAAAACCGCTAAAATGGCATCCTCCGTTCACGATTTCCGCTTTATCACCTGCGATACGGAAATGGAAGCTCTTGCCCTTGAGAACAGTCTGATAAAGCAGTACACCCCAAAGTACAACATCCGCCTCAAAGACGCAAAGTCGTATCCTTATATAAAAATCGACATAAAATCAGAGTGGCCGCGGATCACAATGACCCGAAAGCGCACTCCCGACGGCTCCCTTTATTTCGGGCCGTACTCGTCAACAAACACCGTGTATTCAGTTATCGCACAGCTTGAGCGCACATTGAAGATCCCCACCTGCAAGCGCCGTTTCCCCGAGGATATAGGCAAGGAACGCCCCTGCGTTTACTACCAGATCGGACGGTGTATGGGCGTTTGCCGCGGGCACGTTGATTCGAGCGAATACCGCGCAGTTATCGAGCAGGCAGCGGATATTCTCCGCGGAGGCACGAGAGATGTTATTGTCGGACTCACCAAAGAAATGATGCGCGCATCTGATGAGCTTGAATTTGAGCGCGCCGCACGTTATCGCGATGCAATAGATGGACTACGGAAATTAGGCGAAAAGCAAAAGGCAGTAGGCTCACCTGACGTCGAATGCGATGTTATCGGCCTTAGCTTAACCGAATTCGACGGCGAAAAGGTGAAGTTCCGCGACTGCGCCTCCGTGTTCTATATCCGAAGCGGATATATTGCGGACAGCGAGCATTTCCTCTTCGGTGGAGATGAGATCACCCTTATGTCAGACAGTGACGAGGACGACTCTCCCCTTTCCGCTTT
This sequence comes from Oscillospiraceae bacterium, assembly GCA_015064355.1. Taxonomy (GTDB): domain Bacteria; phylum Bacillota; class Clostridia; order Oscillospirales; family CAG-272; genus UMGS1696. The sequence goes on from SVSJ01000002.1 coordinate 14,670, forward strand.
CCTTATGTCCTTGTATCAGTCGAGAGAGTATATCCCCGGGGAGATTCTCCTTTCATTTGAGCTACCCGAGCACGACAGGCAGCTTTTATCCGATTATCTCACGGAAAAGGCAGGACACAGAATATATGTCCGCACGCCGAAAAAAGGCGCATCAAAGTACCTTTGCGATATGGCGGTGACAGATGCGGCAAAGCACTCGGAAAACACATCAAAGAGAGAGCGCAACGAGGAGAGAACCCTTGTAAATCTTGCAACCCTTTTGCAGCTTGAGGTCGTGCCTGAGCGAATCGAGGCATACGATATATCGAACCTTGGCAGTGAGCACATCACCTGCGGCATGGTAGTCGCTGTAAACGGACGGCTGAAAAAAAGCGAATACAGAACCTTCTCAATAAAATCAACGGACGGTCAGGATGACTACGGTTCAATGACAGAAGCCCTCTCACGCCGCCTCTCACATATGGGCAAGGAAAATGATTCAATGAGCGCATATCCCGATCTCATTCTTCTCGACGGCGGTCAGGAACACGTGAATGTAATCCGCCGGATGATGGCAGACTACGGATACGATATTCCCGTTTTCGGCATGGTGAAGGACGAGCATCACAAGACCCGCACCCTTGTTGACGGTGAGGGTGAACTGAATATCGCCCGTCACGCTGACGTTTTCAGGCTGATCTACGGAATCCAGGAGGAAGTCCACCGGTATTCCGTCAGCCGGATGACAAACGCAAAGCGAAAGACCTTGAAGACATCCTCTCTCGAGAAAATTAATGGCATAGGGCCTGCAAAGGCAAAAGCCCTTATGTCACATTTCGGCACCATAAAAGCAATAAAAAACGCCTCCCTTGCTGAACTTGAGAACGCTCGTGGAATTTCAAAAGCAGACGCGGCGGCAATTTACGAATATTACAAAAAAGATAATTAACGAAAGGCAGAAAATATATGAGAGTAATTACAGGAAGCGCACGCGGAACAAAGCTTGCCACCCTTGAAGGGGATAACACACGCCCCACCACCGATCGGGTTAAAGAGGCGGTATTTTCAATGCTTCAGTTTGACATTGAAGGCCGTGCGGTCCTTGACCTTTTCGCAGGAAGCGGTCAGTTGGCTATCGAGGCTCTTTCCAGAGGGGCTGCCCGCGCAACGATCATCGACCAGTCCAGAGAGGCTGTTGATATTATTATCGAAAACGCAAAGAAAACTCATCTTTTCGACAAGTGCAGAATCTCCGCCGCTGACTATATGTCCTTTATCAGGGGTGCTGCCGGTCGTGAAAAGTACGATATCATCTTCCTCGATCCCCCCTATAGATCCGGACTTCTGCAGTCTTCCCTCCGTGCTATTGCGGATGCAGGCATTTGCGCACCCGGTGCTTATATAGTTTGCGAAACAGAGAACGATATTCCCGTAAAGGCAAAGAGACTCCGCAAGGACGAGGAATTCAATAACCAGTGCGTAATGGACGATGTTTTCGGTGGGAATCAGGAACTCGCTGACAAATTCACCGTTCTTAAATCCAATCTTTACAGCCACACAAGAATCACACTTCTGACACCTGCGACAAAAGACGCAGAATGAGGTATTTTATGAAAACTGCAATAATCACAGGCAGCTTTGATCCCATAACCCGTGGCCATGAGGATCTGATCCTCCGGGCTTCAAAAATGTTTGACAAGGTGTACGTCGTTATTGTGTTCAACACAGAAAAATCCGGTGGCGCGTTCTCTCCCGAGGACAGACTCACGATTGCCCGGGCCGCTATCGCTGCACTCCCCGTAGATAACGTAGATGCAGTTCTCCACAGCGGTCTCACCTCGGATATTGCCCGTGAGCTTGGAGCAAAATTCATTATTCGCGGTGCAAGAAACGCCTCCGATTTCGATTATGAGTACAATCTCTCCCTTATTATGAAGAGATTTGACCCAACCCTTGAAACGGTAATTCTCCCGGCCTCTCCCGCCCTTTCAATGATTAGCTCAACCTACGTGCGCGATCTTCTGAAATACGGCTGTGACCTTGGTGATGCAGTACCTGACGGCTGTCGCCGAGAAATCGTGGAGCTTTACAAGAAGGGATAACGTAATGACCGAATACATTAATATATCAAACAACCGCGTTCCCCTCCTCCGCACAGGAGTTGTGATCGTTGGCACGGGTGCTGCTGCATTAAGTGCGGCTCTGGCAGTAAAGAACAACCCAGACTATGCAGGCGGTCTCCTTGTGCTCACCGAGGGTATGAAGATGGGAACATCCCGAAACACCGGCTCTGACAAGCAGACCTACTACAAGCTTGCTACCGGGATCAACACCCCCGACTGCGCAGCAAACATGGCAAATGACTACTTCGCCGGCGGATCAATGCACGGTGACCTTGCGCTGACCGAGGCTATGGGCTCACTGCGTGGATTTTATCGTTTGGTTTCCCTGGGCGTTCCATTCCCCAGCGACAAGTACGGTGAATACACCGGATACAAAACCGACCACGACAAGTTTATGCGCGCAACCTCCTGCGGACCTCTCACATCAAAATATATGACCGAGGCTCTGGAGCGTGCTTGTTTCTCCGCCGGTGTGCCTTTCCTCGACGGGTACCGTGTGATTCAGGTGCTGACAAAAGACGGCAAGGCTGTGGGCGTAGTTGCTCTGGCTGAAAGCGCCGTGACTGACGACAACCCCGCAGGACTTACCGTAATTCTCAGCGGTGCGGTCATCTGGGCAACAGGTGGTCCTTCCGCAGTTTATCACAGCTCCGTTTACCCCGAAAGCCAGAACTGTTCCCTCGGTGCCCCTCTGCTGGCAGGTGCTTCTGCGATCAACCTAACAGAATCCCAGTACGGCATTGCGTCTGTAAAATTCCGCTGGAATCTGTCGGGCTCATATCAGCAGGTCATCCCGCGATACGTTTCGATTGATGAAAACGGTGTGGAGAGAGAATTCCTCGGCGAATATTTCACCGAACACGACCTTTGCCACGCTGTATTCTCAAAGGGATACGAGTGGCCATTTGACCCGGACAAGCTGACTCGCGGCAGTCATTCATCCAAGGTGGATATGGCAGTCTACGGCGAGGTTTTAAAAGGCAGACGGGTTTATATGGACTTCAGACGAAACCCCACCGTAATTGAGCAGGGGGGTCTTACAGCTACAGTAGTTGGACAGGTTGCCTTTGATTATCTCACGAGCAGCCGCTCCCTTGGCGACGCTCCCGTAAAGAGACTCCGCCAGATGAATGAGCGTGCATACCAGCTGTACCTATCCCACGGAATTGATCTGGAAACGGAAATGCTTGAGATCAGCGTGTGCGCACAGCATCTCAACGGCGGTCTGGAATGTGATATCTGGTACGAAAATCCCAAGCTCAAGAGCTTTTATCCCGTCGGTGAATGCGGAGGCGTATTTGGAATCAAGCGTCCCGGCGGCTCTGCATTAAACTCCACTCAAGTGGGTTCTCTGCGCGCTGCGGAGAAAGCTTGTGCAATAAAGGCAGAACCTATGAATTCAGCAGATGCTCTCTCAGATCAGCTTGAATCTGCCGCGAAATTTGCCACACTTCTGGAGACCGGCGGTATGACCGTTGCCGAAATTCTCAAAAAACGCGCAGCCGACGCCCGTCTCCACGATGAGTGCGCCGCGTTTATCCGAGATCCCGAAAAGATCAAGGCGCTAATGAAGAAAACTTCCAACGAATTAAATAACTTCTTCTCTGAAAATTCCGCACGTGACTACCGCGCATTGGTTCAGCTTCAGATCAATTATGACGTGCTCGTTACCAGATACGCTATGCTCTCCGCTATTTCTGCATACATAGGGGACGGTGGACTTTCCCGCGGTTCTTACCTTATTGGAAGCGGCGAAATTCCCGATGACGTTGTGACCGACACCTCTCACAGAGACCGTGTTCTCATTACCGAGATGGGGGTTTCCGACGGATATGTAGTCTCAGCAAACTACATGGAGCCTGTGCGCCCCATTCCCACAGTTGACAACTGGTTCGAGAACGTATACAACGCATACGGCAAAAAAGAAATGTATGAATAATAAAAAAAGCAGGCCTTAACTCCTGCTTTTATTTTTTCGGATTTTCATTAAATGCCTTTTGCAAGCTCAACGATGATCTTTGCAGAAACCTCGGCGGATCTCTTTGCAAATGCGGGATAGTCATCACAGGCACCGCCGTCAGCATCGTCGGAAATCGCGCGAACAACCACAAAGGGAACCTTGTTCACGTAGCAAACCTGTCCGACAGCCGCCCCCTCCATTTCACAGGCGATGGCGCCGAAATTGTCGGTAATGTACTTCTTCGTGTCAACGCTTGCAACAAATCTGTCACCGGAGGCGATTGTTCCGAGCAGAGTTTTCACGCCCATGTCACCGGCGATCTTTGCGATCTTGTCACCAAGGTCGGCGGATGCGGGAATCTCGATAATGTTGATTCCGGAGATAAGCCCCACGGGATCTCCAAGAGGAGACGTGTCCATGTCATGCTGAACTACGGCGCGTGATATTGCTACGTTACCGATGGACAGCTCTTTAGTAAGAGTTCCGCCAACACCGGTGTTAACGATGCAGTCGGGGGCGAATTTTACGATCATCGCCTGGGCGCACATTGCGGCGAACACCTTGCCCACACCGCACACGGCACAAACCACATCAGCTTCACCGATCTTGCCTACTGTGTAAGTTATACCGCCGCATTCCTCAGTTGCGGGATTCTTCATTGATGCAATAATAAGCTCCGCTTCGATGGTCATTGCGGCAATTATACCAAGTTTCATATTGTCAACCTCGTTATTCTGTAATTTCAGTCAGCCATTCTTCTGCGAATTTCACAGCTGTCGCACCGTCGGCACAAGCCGTTACGATCTGTCGGAGATGCTTTGTTCTAACGTCTCCAGCCGCAAACACACCGGGGATATTTGTGCGGCAGGTCTCGTCTGCAACGATGTAGCCGCTGCCGTCCAGATCAAGCTTTCCTGCGTATATCTCCGTGTCGGGCACTCTGCCAACTGCAACAAACACACCTGCGCAGCCGATTTCGGTGATCTCACCGCTTTCCACGTTCTTGAGCTTCGCCCCCGTCACCCGCATTCCGTCTCCCGTGATCTCCTCGATAACGGAAGAGTAGACAAATTCAATGTTTTCCTTTGCCTGCGCTCTCTTTACTGATGCGGCAGACGCGCGGAACGAGTTGCGGCGATGAACCAGGTATACCTTCTCGCACACGTTGGAGAGATACACCGCATCCTCAAATGCTGTGTCGCCTCCACCGTTTACGATAACGGTCTTGCCGCGGAAGAACATACCGTCGCAGGTAGCGCAATAAGAAACGCCCCTGCCCTTGTATTGCTCCTCACCTGGCACACCGAGAAGTCTGGGTTTCGCTCCCCCTGCAATGATCACCGCTCCTGCCTCGTATTGATTACGAGTGGTTGTAACAAATTTCTCACGACCGCCTATATCAACAGAGGTTACTTCCTCGGTCTTTATAACCGCGCCAAGGCCTTTCGCCTGGTTCATCATCTTCATGGCAAGGTCAAATCCGTCCACGCGCGCAAATCCCGGGTAGTTCTCGATCTCCGATGTAATGCCCATCTGACCGCCGTGGGATGCTTTTTCAAATACTATCGCGCTGTAGCCTGCTCTGCAAGCATAAACCGCCGCAGTAAATCCAGCAGGACCGCCACCGATTATTGCTATATCAAATCTTTCCATAATCTATCTCCGTTTTATATTTCATTGGCAAGGGATCTGAGAGTCGCCTCTACCTCGTTCAAGAATCTTGCAAGGTGGTATCCGTCAGCGGCCGCGTGGCTTATCTGGATCGACAAAGGAAGCTGTCTCATTCCGCACCGCTCTATGAACTTGCCCCAAACAACAATGGGGGATAAGGATATTCCCTCACTTACAGCCCCGACGGAATTAAAATGCCGCCACGGCAAGGCTGACGCCTCAAAGGTGTTCTCTCCGGCAGGCACGCTCATAGCTGTCAGGCGTCCTGCTCGGGCAATATCCTCTTCTGCGTGAGAATAGAAGGTCTCGAAATCCGGGTCATACAAAGTGAAAGTAGAGGTGTATGTTTCCTTCTCCGGGTGGAACACGTTGTGTACCGGGTCAACCCTATCCCACACCGCAGGCATAAGACAGGGAAATTCGGGAGAGTCCACAGCGTTCATTTTAAACTCATCGTGGGAATTTATTACCTTCGCTACCGCGTACAGCACGGTGATGTAAAAGGATCTCCCTGCCCGCTCGCACGCTTCGTATATCTCCGTTACGTCAATATCGTCCGTGAGCCAAATTGTGCAGGGCGCATTATCGGTAAAGTGTCTGAAATGGTCGTATCTCGGCCAAGTATTCGTGTCAATGAGCTTCCACTCTGGCATATTTCCCCCTCCTTACTTTTGTTATACCACTATTATACACCAAAATGGCAGTATTTACAATACAATTTTCACCGCATCCCAGGCAGTAGAAGGCAAAATTTCGCCGCGCTGTATTGACAGACCGTTTTTTTGGTGATATAATATTGTATTGAAATAAGAAAACGGCAATGATGGGAAAGAGTAGACGGAAATTCTGCGCACAGAGAGTGGGGAGAGGATGAGAGCCCCGCCGTAAGGATCCTTCGAAGTAGTCCCGTAGCTCCGCAGGTGAAAGGCAAAGGCCAAGTAATCTTCGGCGTAAGTCCCACGTTACAGGGAATGGGGATAGTAGTCCCTATAAGTGCATCTGCTTTGCAGGTGAATTCGGGTGGTACCGCGCAAATTCTGCGTCCTGTCTTTTTGATAGGATGCTTTTTTTATTTTAAATAAGTAAATAACCGAAAGGACAAAATAATCATGAGAAAAGAACTTCCAAAGACCTATTCTCCCTCGGAATTTGAGGGACGCATCTACAACGAATGGGCAGAAAACGGTCTCTTTACTCCCGAGATCGACCATTCCAAAGAACATTACTCCATCGTAATCCCCCCGCCGAACATCACCGGTCAGCTTCACATGGGTCACGCCCTCGACAACACCCTCCAGGATATTCTCATCCGCTACAAGAGAATGCGCGGCTTCTGCACTCTCTGGCTCCCCGGCACCGACCACGCATCCATCGCAACTGAAGCGAAGATCGTTGAAGCAATGCGCAAGGAAGGCGTAACAAAGGACGATATCGGCCGCGACAAGTTCCTTGAACGCGCGTGGGACTGGAAAGCACAGTACGGCGGACGCATCATCGAGCAGCTTAAGAAGATGGGCTCCTCCTGCGACTGGTCAAGAGAAAGATTCACCCTTGACGAAGGCTGCAGCAGAGCAGTTCGCGAGGTATTTATCAAACTCTACGAAAAGGGTCTCATCTACCGCGGTAACCGTATGGTTAACTGGTGTACCACCTGTATGACCTCCATTTCCGACGCAGAGGTTGAATACGAGGATCAGAACGGCAACTTCTACCACCTCCTCTATCCCGTAAAGGAAACAGGAGAAATGCTGGAGCTTGCTACCACCCGTCCCGAAACAATGCTGGGTGACACTGCCGTTGCGATCAACGCTGACGACCCTAGATACGCACACCTCCACGGCTGTCACGTTATTCTCCCCCTTATCAATAAGGAGATTCCCATCGTTTGCGACGAGCATGCGGACATGACCAAGGGTACGGGCGTTGTTAAGATCACACCTGCACACGACCCCAACGACTACGAAGTAGGTCAGAGACACAATCTGCCCCTGGTTCGCGTATTCACATATGACGGCAAGATGACAGGAGCCGAAGAAAAGGCTGAGGCTGAACGTTTGGTTGCAGCAGGTCTTGCTGCTGTTGGCGAACCTGAAGTTCTCGACTGCGGTAAGTACGCAGGTATGACAACAACTGAAGCTCGCAAGGCAATACTTGCCGACCTGAAGGAAGCAGGACTTCTCAAGGAGATCGAGCCTCTCGCACACAACGTTGGTACTTGCTACCGTTGCCACCACGTAATCGAGCCTATGGTATCAAAGCAGTGGTTCGTTAAGATGGAACCCCTTGCAAAGCCCGCTATTGAGGCTGTTCGCGACGGCAGAATCAAGTTCGTTCCCGAAAGATTCGAGAAGAACTACTTCCACTGGATGGAAAACATCCGCGACTGGTGTATCTCCCGTCAGCTTTGGTGGGGTCACAGAATTCCCGCGTTCTACTGTGATGACTGCGGCGAAACTGTTGTTACACTTGACGAAAATCCCATCTGTCCCAAGTGCGGCGGTCATATGACTCAGGACCCCGACACCCTCGACACTTGGTTCTCCTCTGCTCTCTGGCCCTTCTCCACAATGGGTTGGCCCGACAACACAGAGGACCTTAAGTACTTCTACCCCACAAACACCCTCGTTACAGGCTACGATATTATCACATTCTGGGTTTCCCGTATGATCTTCTCGGCTCTTGAGTACACAGGCGAGATCCCCTTCGACACCGTATTCATCCACGGCCTCGTTCGTGACGCCCAGGGCAGAAAGATGTCCAAGTCTCTCGGCAACGGTATCGATCCCCTTGAGATCATCGACAAGTACGGCGCTGACGCTCTCCGCTTTGCTCTTGCAACCGGTAACAGCCCCGGAAACGATATGCGCTTCTCTGACGAAAAGATCGAAAACGCCCGCAACTTCGCTAACAAGCTTTGGAACGCCGCTCGTTTCGTAATGATGAACCTGACTATCGACAAGATCGAGTTGCCCGACGCTGACAAACTTGCGGCTGAGGACAAGTGGGTTCTCACAAAGCTCGAGGAATGCGTAAAGAACGTTTGCACAAACATTGACAACTATGAGGTTGGCGTTGCCCTGTCCTCTATTTATGACTTCATCTGGGATATCTACTGCGACTGGTATATTGAGCTTTCCAAGCCCTCCGTTGCCGCAGGTGGCGAAAGAAGCCTGGTTGCTCAGAACGTTCTCGCTTACGTTCTCCGCGAAACTCTCAAGCTTCTCCATCCCTTCATGCCCTTCATCACCGAAGAGATTTACAGCGGTCTTCCCGGAGAAGAAGGCAGCATCATGGTAAAGAGCTATCCCGAATACACAGAATCTCTCGTATTTGCGGCTGAAAGCGATAATATGGAAAAGGTTATCGCAGCGATCCGTGCTATCAGAATCCGCAGAGCTGAAATGAACGTTGTTCCCTCCCGTAAGGCAAAGGTATTCATTGAAACAAAGTACCCTGAAGCATTCGCGGGAAGCGGCGTATTCTTCGAGAGACTCGCATCTGCATCCAGCGCACAGCTTGTTGACGCTTACGACGATGACACCGCTGTTCGTATCGTTACCGACTCCGCAACGATCCACATTCCTCTCGGCGACATGATCGACTTTGAGGCTGAAAAGAAGAGACTCCAGGGCGAGCTTGCAACAGTTGAATCCGAAATCAAGCGCGCTGAAGGAAAACTCGCTAACGAATCCTTCGTAGGCCGTGCTCCTGCCGCAGTTGTTGAAGCAGAACGCACCAAGCTTGAAAAGTACAAGGAAAAGAAAGAAAGCCTTATGGTTGCTATCGAAAAGTTAGGCTAAACTCTGTTGTTTTGAAAGTTTTTGATCCAACTTTTTTCAAAAAGTTGGCAGGTTCGAAGGGCAGCGCCCTCGGCGAACTCCGCAGAGTTTGAAATACCCAGGCGTTTGAAAAAAGTTCTCTTTTTGCTTCTTTTTCTCTCGCTAAAGAGAAAAAGAAGATATACCAACTTTGAATCACACAAAAATCTTTGAGGAAAAATTATGCTACAACTTCCCCGCGTATTTATAACGGAAAAAGGTGAACGGCACGCTAAAACCGGTCACCCGTGGGTATTTGAGGGAGAGGTCGTCAAGATCGACGGCACTCCGGTGGACGGTGAGCTGGTAAACGTGTTCTCGCCAAAGGAACGCTTTATCGGCACCGGCTACTACAACAGCCACTCCAAGATCCGCGTCCGCATTATCTCCACCAACGCCAACGATAAGTTTGACGAAAATTTCTACAAACGTAGAATCAGATACGCCCTCGACTATCGTAAAACCGTTATGGGGGATGATATGCGCGCGTCCCGCCTTATCTTTGGGGAGGCAGATTCCTTCCCCGGGCTTACCGTGGATCTGTTTGAATCAGTCCTCGTTGTGCAGACCCTCTGTCTCGGCACGGAGAAGGTGAAGGATCTCCTAATAGAAACCCTCTGCGAGATGCTCCCCGATTACGGTATTAACGTTACTGCCGTTTACGAAAGATGCGACGTTAAGGTACGGGAGCTTGAGGGAATGGAGCAGTTTACCGGCTACTGGCATCCGGAGAAGTTCGGCGTAACCGACACATCAGTTGGCAATGTTATCATCACCGAAAACGGAATCAAATACGACGTTGACTACATCGGCGGACAGAAGACCGGATTTTTCCTCGATCAGAAGTACAATAGACTGGCCGCAGCCCGACTTGCAAAAGGCAGACGTGTTCTGGACTGCTTCACCCACACCGGTGCCTTTGCCCTGAACTGCGCCTCTGACTTCGGCGGAGCGGAACACGTTACCGCAGTTGACATCTCCGAATCGGCAATCGAGCAGACAAAGAAGAACGCCGCTCTCAACGGTTTCACCGATAGAATGAGTTTCCTATGCACCGACGTGTTCAAGCTTCTCACCGATATGCTTAATTCAAAAAAGTGCGAATACGATTATATTATTCTTGACCCGCCGGCATTTACCAAGTCCTCAGCAACAGTGAAGGACGCTTACCGCGGATACAAGGATATCAATATGCGGGCTATGCGGTGCCTCCCTCGCGGCGGGTATCTGGCAACCTGTTCCTGCTCCCACTTTATGACAAACGATCTGTTCGTTAAGATGCTTCGTGATGCGTCTCACGATGCGGGAGTATCCCTCCGTCAGATCGAGTGTCGTCAGCAATCCCCCGACCACCCAATTTTAATGAATGTCCCCGAAACCGATTATCTGAAATTCTATCTGTTCCAAGTTGTTTAACTTTGGTGGTATAGTATGAATAATAAATCAACAAATTCAGATGGGAAGATGACGGCGAAAAAGCTGGCTCACTCCGCTCTGCTTATGGGCGTGATCATTCTAGCATCCAAATTCCTCGGACTTCTCCGGGATATAATGGTCGCATCCGCCTACGGCACAACGGAAGCCGCAATAGCTTATTCCACTGCCTCAAAGCTCCCCATCACTATATTCGACTTCATCCTCGGTGGAGTCGTAACATCGGCATTCATCCCGGTTTACAACAGCCTTGCTGTGAAAAAAGGCAAAGAAGAGGCTCTCTCTTTCAGTCAGTCTTATCTTAATCTTATTCTGACTATTACAACCGGACTCACTGTCCTTGGCGTTCTTTTTGCCCCTTGGCTTGTGGGTGTGATCGCGCCCGAGCTGTCCGAATCCACAGCCGCTCTTGCAACAGAGCTTTCGCGGATCATGTTCCCAATGGTGATCTTCGTGGGTATGGCATTCTCCTTTGTAGGATTTCTTCAGTCCGAGGGAGAATATAATATCCCCGCAGTAATCAGTCTGGTGTCAAACATGATCATGGTGGGGTACCTCTTTACGCTGAACGAAAAATTTGGTGTAAAGGGTCTTGCCGTTGCTATGCTCGTTGGCTGGATAGCACAGGCGGCAGTACAGCTTCCCGCCGTGATAAAGCGTGGATTCAGATTCCGCCTTACCGCACCTCTCTCCACTCCGGAGATCACCCGTGCGGCAAAAAACACCCTGCCCATCCTTATTGCCACATGGACAACCCCTGTGTGCAATCTTATTAACACCAATATTGCCTCCGGCATCGAAGGGGGACGGGCAATTTCCGCTCTCGACTATGCAAACAGGCTTTATATTATCATCGTGGGTCTTTTCTCCTTTGTTGCCACCAATCTGCTCTTCCCGTATTTCGCAAGAGCGGCGGCATCAGGCAACTCCGAGGAAAGCGACCGACTTACCCGCTCATCAATCCGAATTCTCGTATTTATTATCGCTCCGATTTCCGTGGGCGTTGCGGTGCTGGCTCCGGAGTTTATCTCTCTTATTTACGAAAACGGCGTTTTCAATTCCGCTGACACCGCCATAACCGCAGAAGCACTACGCGCATATTCCGTAGGTATGGTTTTTGCATCTGTGTGTGAAGTGCTGACAAAAGCATTCTTCGCTGTTGAGAAAACCAAGCTGCCTATGATCTCCTCCCTTGTGTCCATGTCAGCTAATGTGGCTGTTATTCTCATTTTTGGCAAACACCTCACTATCGGCGGCATAGCCCTGGTTACGGTTTTTGCAACACTTGTGAATATGGCTATCAACCTGGCTTTTGCATACAAGTACAAGATCATCACCTATTCTGCGAAAGACCTTGTGAGCATAGTAAAATCCATCCTGTCAGCTATTATTATGGGGGCAGGGGTCTGGTATGCTTCAAGCCTTTTGGAAGGCTCATCAAGGATCATCGGTCTGCTCATCCCAATTCTCTGCGGTATAGTAATCTACGGGGTGGTATCTCTGATTTTCGCCTCTGAGGAAATGAAATCTATCACAGGAATATTCAAAAAGAAAGGAACGGCTGAATAATGATAAAAGTACTGAACATCCTCTCCGACACCAATATCGGCGGCGCAGGACGTCTGCTTGTTAATTATCTGAAGAACTTTGACAGAACGAAGTTCGATATAGCCGTTGTTCTCCCTAAGGATTCCGATCTGAAGCCAATTATCGAAGAGGTTGGATATCCCGTTTATGAAACAGAAAACGGACGGGACAAGAGCTTTGATATGAAAGCGGTCAGCGAGATGCGCCGAATAATCAGGGAATTCAACCCCGATATAGTCCACACCCATTCTTCTTTCTCCGGAAAGCTGGCGGCATTCCTCTCCGGTGTTCCGGCAAGATTTTACACCCGTCATTCAGCATTCCCACAGCCGAAAAAGCTGACCTCATTCCCCGGCAAGCAAATCAACGGATTTATTAACAACACACTCGCAACTGACATTGTAGCGGTGGCCGAGGCTGCAAAGGATAACCTGACAGACACGGGGGTCAACTCGAAAAAGATCACCGTTATCATTAACGGAGTTGACGAAATGCCCCGCACAACGCCAGAAGAACAGGCCGAGCTTAAAAAATCACTCGGTATAGGTGAGAGCACCTTTGTTTGCGGCATATCCGCAAGGCTTGAGGACTACAAGGGCCACTCCTACCTGCTTCCTACCATCAAAGCAGTTGCAGAAAAGCACCCCGACGTGGTTTGCCTCATAATCGGCGGCGGCACCCAGGAAGAAGCCCTCAAGAAGCAAGCCGTAGAGCTCTCTATCACCGACAAGCTCCGCTTCACAGGATTTGTGGATAACGTGGCTCCCTACTACAACATTATGGATCTGAATCTTAACTGCTCCATCGGTACGGAGACCTCCTCTCTGGCACTGTCCGAGGGAATGAGCCTCTCTGTTCCTGCCATCGCAACCACCTACGGCGGCAATCCTTACATGATAACTGATGGGGTAAACGGATTCCTGGTGCCTGAGCGAGACAGCCTTGCCATGGCAGAAAAAATACTCACACTTATCAGCGACCGTGGCCTTCTCTCGAAGCTTTCGCGGGGTGCACGTGAGATGTATGAATTAAAATTCACCGCTTCTGTTATGACCAGACAGCTCGAATCACTTTACGAAAAATCAGTGTTAAAATTCAAGTAAAAAAGTACACTTTAAAGACAAAAAAACAACAAAAAAATCACCGCTGACAAAGGCCTGCGCTAAAGCAAAAATTTGTCAGCGGTTAATTTTTTACACCAATTTCTTAAGGTTATTTTACGTCTGTAAGACTTAATTCCCATAAAAATACAATTATTGGATATAAGATTACAATTACCTCAAGTTTTCCACAAAGTTTTCCACAAGTTGTGCAAAACTCTATTTTTTCGTTATATTTTTTGTCAAAAAAAGGCGTTAATTATTCATACACGAATGAAAATACACTATATTCAAAGGTTATACACAGGAGTTATCCACAGGCTGTTTAAATTCCCGCTCTCTCGAACATTGCGTCAAGTTCCTTCATATACCCCTCTCGGTCGATCAAAAATGCCATTCCGTGGCCTGCCTCTTCACTTGTGAAGAAAACGGCTGTGTCACCGATCTCATCATCGTCAAAGGCTTTCATATTCTCTTCGCTCATATGGTAAGGAACGAAGTCGTCTTTCCGTCCGTGAGCAATAAGAATCTTGATCCCTGTGCCCTTCAGATTGCGAAGAGCCTCCTTGCAAGACACTCCGTCAAGGTCAAATTTCGCGAGAAGCTTTACCCAGAAATTCGCGCCGTAATACAGGGGAAACGGAGGCAGTCCAAACCACTGTTTCAGCACCTTGCGGCAGATGTCTCCGGGGGAGGTGTATCCGCAATCCGCAATTATAGCTTTCACATTCTTGGGGTATCCGATTCCCGCCGCAAGCATAACAGTAGACGCACCCATAGATACGCCGTCCATTACAACAGGCAGGCCGGGGAAACGCTTTTCAACATATTTAGCCCAGTCCACAACGTCGTAACGCTCCTTGAATCCGAAGGTTATATGGTTGCCCTCGCTGTCGCCGCTTGCTCTTTGATCCACGATCAAAAGGGAGAAGCCGGCGTTGTAGAAAGGCTCAACTGCACAGGAAAAATCAAATGCGCCGCAGCCTCTGTAGCCGTGAATCTGAAGAACCAGCCCACGGGGATTGGGGTGTTCGAGATAATGCCCCGCCAGCTTGTGACCGTCGTAGGAGGTGATCGACACGTTCTGCCAGTTCTGCGCCCGCAGATATTTCCAAGACTCCATCACCTTTTGATTGTCCTCGTCTGACAGGAATTTCGCAGGTGCAATGTCATCGTACCAGTAGTTCTTTTGTTTCTTATTCCGAACCGTTGCAAACCGGTACATATAGTACCCGCCTCCATAGGTGAACAAAAGGAACAGCCCTATGAGAACACCCGCGACTATAAGAAAAATTTTCATTATATCACTTCCGTTATTTCAGCATTTCGAGGAACTTTTCCTCGTCGATTATCGTTACGCCAAGCTCTGTAGCTTTCGTAAGCTTTGAGCCTGCGTCAGAGCCTGCAAGAACGTAGGTCGTCTTTTTCGATACGCTTCCTGCTGCCTTGCCACCGTGCTTTTTGATTATCTCCGTAGCCTCGCCGCGAGTCATTGTGGGAAGAGTGCCGGTTAGCACAAAGGTCATTCCCTCAAAGCGGCTGTCGGCTTCCTCGTCGTCCTCTGCTACTGCAAGCTCCGTCATCACTCCGGCAGCCTTCAGCTTATCAAAGAGATCTCTCGTTTCAGGGAGTGCAAAGAATTCCGTAATGGTGCGTGCAGTAACCTCACCTATATCTGGAATCTCGGAAAGGGATTGGGCTGTAGCGCCAAACAGGGCGTCAACAGAGCGGAATTTTCCTATAACTGCCTCGGATGCCGCCTCACCTGTGTGACGGATGCCAAGGGCGTAGAGAAGTCTTGCCGCGCCGCTGTTTTTGGAGTTTTCGATAGCTGCGAGGAGGTTTTCTGCGGATTTGTCTCCCATTCGAGGAAGTGCAGCAATGTCCTCTTTTTTGAGGGTGTAAAGGTCAGCCGCGTCGTGAATATGACCTTCGTCGATGAGCAGGCGCACGATAGCCGGGCCGAGTCCGTCGATATTCATAGCTCCGCGGGAGGCAAAATGAATGATTCCGCGCTCAAGCTGTGCCGGGCAGGAGGGATTCTGACAGCGAAGGGCTCCGCCCTCTGTTCCGTCCTCGTCGTCTCCATCGTCCCAGAAAAGTCGCTCGCCACAGGATGGGCAGATCTCCGGGAACTTGAACGGCTCTTCTGTGCCGTCACGCTTTTCCTTCACGGAGCCGATGATCTCGGGTATGATATCTCCGGCTTTCTGCACGATAACTGTGTCGCCAATGCGGATATCACGCTGGCGGATAATGTCAATGTTGTGAAGGGTTGCTCTCGAAACGGTTGTGCCTGCCAGGCGCACCGGTTCAAGAATTGCAAGAGGAGTAAGCACACCTGTACGGCCTACGTTTGCCTCTATGCGGATAAGCTTTGTTTCCTTTTTCTCAGGTGGATATTTGAACGCCGCCGCCCATTTGGGAGTTGAAGGATTCTCGCCAAGTGCCTCTCTCTGTCGGAGTGCGTTTATCTTGATAACAGCTCCGTCGATATCGTATGGCAAGCCGTCGCGCATTTCACCGATCCGGCGTACTGCACCAACGATCTCGTCTCGGGAGGAGGTCAGCGTCTGGATCTTTATGGTGTGGAATCCAAGCTCACCTATGCGGTTAATAGTTTCTTCGTGAGTTTCGGGTGCGTGACCGTCTGTCCAAAGAGAGCCTGTCTGATAATTAAAAACGAATATATCGAGATGTGCGCTGGCAGTCTCGGCTGCGTCAAGGCGTCTGAGAGACCCTGCAGCAGCGTTTCTCGGGTTAGCAAACAACTTCTCACCTGCAGCTTCTTTTGCCGTGTTAATGGACTCAAACACACCACGGGGCATGTAGACCTCGCCGCGCACCGTTAAATCAAGAGGATCTGGCAAGGTGTGGGGAATTCCCGCAATGGTCATAACGTTTTCCGTTACGTTTTCACCCACCGCACCGTCTCCGCGTGTCGCGCCAAGGACAAGTCTGCCTCCCTCGTAAGTTAGAGAAACCGACAAGCCGTCGATCTTCGGCTCAACTGAATATACTATGTCCTCTACCGCATATCCCTCGCTTAGCAAAGCAGCTGTTGCGCGGTCAACAAACAGAAGAAGCTCCTCTTCGGAGAAAACGTCGGAAAGGCTACCCATTTTAACAGGGTGTGTGACCTTTTCAAACTTCTCCGATGCCTTGCCGCCAACGTGATGCGTGGGAGAATCTGCCGCGTCAAGCTCCGGGTATTTCGCCTCAAGCTGTTTCAGTTCCTCGAACATTGCGTCGTATTCGTAGTCAGATATTTCCGGCGCGTCCTGATTATAGTAAAGATCAGACGCACGCTTGATCTTTCTGCGAAGCTCGTCTATTCTGGATTTAATTTCAGTCAAATTTCTCTCTGCCATACTCTGTCCCCGTAGGTTTTGATATATACATATATTTTACCACATTCCCTCTGTATTTTCAATCGTTTGGTGTGATGTGGGGGGAAATATTTTGTGCGGGGTATTTTGCTTACGCAGGTACACAAGGACTCTCACGCCGAGCCCTTGTGAATCCCGGCACCAAAGAGGAGAGGCTTACGCTGATTCTCTCCTCTTTGGAATCTTCTCTCTTGTGCCACGTGCAGGCTGAATTCATTCGTCCACCATCCGTGGCTTCACCAATTACGTTTGGTTTTAATCGTTCGTTCAGGTTCGGATTGTCATAGGTAATTATACTTACAATTTTCTCTTTCTAAATTCAGAAAAACTAAACTGATGGTTTATTAAACCATGTCAATCGAACCGAGACGTGGGAGCTTTTACAAGTTGGGCGTTTCTGTGATCCACGGAAAACCGTACCAACATATTTCCACTCTCGTTGCAACAAAAGGGGTATTCTTAAAGGGGGAAATTGAGCCTGCTCCTTTCCCCCTTTAAGTGCCTGGATTCATAAGGAGGTGGCATGAACCTCCTTATGTTCCGTGCGAAAGCAAATATAAATCCCCGAAAAATTCGCGGAGAATATTGACTCGTACCGCTTTAGTGTAGTATAATATATTATTAAGGAAATTTTGCTTTTTCCGACTATTCTCGAAAGGATTATATATAATGAAAAAACTCTTACTTGGAAACGAAAGCGTTGCCCGCGGTCTTTACGAGGCAGGCGTAAAATTTGTCTCAAGCTATCCCGGAACGCCCAGTACCGAAATCACAGAAAACACCGCTACATATAAAGAAATATACAGCGAATGGGCACCTAACGAAAAGGTTGCATTCGAAGCTGCCCTCGGTGCGGCAATTGGCGGTGGTCGCGCATTCTGCGGCATGAAGCACGTTGGTCTCAACGTTGCGGCTGACCCCCTGTTTGTTACCGCTTACACCGGTATCGGCGGAGGTTTCGTTATCGGCGTTGCTGACGACCCCGGAATGCACTCTTCCCAGAACGAACAGGATAGCCGCCACTACGCTATCGCCGCAAAGCTCCCCATGGTTGAGCCTGCAAACTCCGCTGAATGTAAGGAATACACCAAGCTTGCTTTCGATCTTTCAGAACAGTTTGATACACCTGTTATTCTTCGTCTCACCACTCGTGTAAGCCATTCCAGATCCCCGGTTGAGCTTTGCGACAGAGTAGAACACGAGATCAAGCCCTACGAAAAGGATGCGGCAAAGCATGTTATGATGCCGGCAAACGCACGCCGCCGTCACTACGTAGTTGAAGATCACCTTGCAGCTCTTGCTGAATACGCAGAAAACTGCTCTCTCAACACAGTCGAGGAAAACGGCACATCCGTTGGTATTATCACCGCTGGTAACTGCTGGAACTACGCAAAGGAAGCATACGGCAAGAACGCGTCTTACTTGAAGCTTGGTCTTCTCAATCCCCTGCCGAAGAAGCTTATCCTTGACTTCGCGGCAAAGCACGACACCATCATCGTAGTTGAAGAGCTTGATCCCGTAATCGAAAATCACTGCCGTGCACTTGGCATCAATGTGATCGGCAAGGCTGACGGCGTTCTTCCCCTCTGCGACGAATATTCCGAAGAGCTTCTCCGCACACGTCTTCTCGGTATCGAGCCTGACTACTGCGAGATCGGTTCTCCCATTCCACCCCGTCCACCGGTACTTTGCCCCGGATGTCCTCACAGAGGCGTGTTCTACACCCTCTCCAAGCTGAAACTCCGTGTTTCCGGTGACATCGGCTGCTACACCCTCGGCGCAGTTGCTCCCCTCTCCGCAATCGACTCCGTTTATTGCATGGGTGCGTCTATCTCCTCACTCCACGGCACAGCCAAAGTGCGCGATGAGGCTGACAAGTACGTTGCGGTAATCGGCGACTCCACATTCATGCACAGCGGTCTCACAGGCCTTGTTAACGTGGTTTACAACGGCGGAAACACCACCACAATGATCCTTGACAACAGCATTACCGGTATGACAGGTCACCAGGAGAATCCCCTCACAGGCAAGACTCTTATGGGCACACCTGCACCTAACCTTTGCCTTGAGGATATCTGCGCTTCCCTCGGCGTATCCCGTGACCACATCCGCGCAGTTGACCCGAACAACCTCCCTGAGCTTGAAAAGGTTATCAAGGAAGAAGTTAACGCTCCTTGCCCGTCCGTTATTATCTGCCGCCGTCCCTGCGCTCTTCTTAAAACTGCAAAGCGCGGTCCCGCAGTTTCCGTCAACACCGACAAGTGCGTTGGCTGTAAGAGCTGTATGAAGATCGGCTGTCCTTGCATTTCCATGGTAAACGGCAAGGCAGTTATCGACCAGTCTATGTGCGTTGGCTGCGGACTTTGCGCTCAGATGTGCAAGCTCGGTGCTATCGAGTAAAAAATACCCATAACAAAGAAAGTGAGGCATTCAAATGTCTAAGAATATAATGATCGTTGGTGTAGGCGGACAGGGTTCCCTCCTTGCATCAAAAATTCTCGGTAAGGCCGCAATGGACAGCGGTTGCGACGTTAAGGTTTCGGAAGTACACGGTATGTCCCAGCGCGGTGGCTCCGTTGTAACCTATGTGCGCTTCGGTGACGAGGTTTACTCTCCCGTTATCTGCAAGGGTGACGCTGACGTTATCCTTTCATTCGAGCTTCTTGAAGCTGCTCGTTGGCTTCCTAATCTCAAAAACGGCGGTACTATCGTTGCCTCCACACAGCAGATCAACCCTATGCCCGTTATCACAGGCGCGGCACAGTATCCCGACGAGATCGTTGAGGATATGCATGGCCTCGGTGTTGACGTGCGCGCTTACGACTGCACTTCTATCGCTGAAAAGGCAGGTAACGCAAAGGCATCCAATGTAGCCCTCATCGGTCTTGCGGCTGACGTGCTGGGCTTTGATATCGACGTTCTCCGTGGGGCTGTTGCCGCTTGCGTTCCCCAGAAGGCTCTGGAAGTTAACCTTGCCGCTTTCGATCTTGCTGTTCAAATGGCAAAGAACGCATAACAGAGGGCAAAAATGGTGGATCTTTTATCCCTACAAAAGAAATTCATCCTTGCACATCTCGGTGAAGGTGACACGGCTGTTGACTTCACTATGGGCAACGGTTATGATACAGTATTCCTCTCGAACACCGTGGGAGAAACAGGCTCTGTCATCGCATTTGACATTCAGCCTGATGCTCTCGCCTCAACAGAGAAAAACCTGCGCAAAAACAATTGCCCCGACAACTGGCGACTGATCTGCGCATCCCACGACAGAGCAAACGAGTTTGTCACGGGAAAGATCAAGGCGGGTATGTTCAACCTTGGCTATCTCCCCGGTGCTAACCGCAAACAGCTTACAACCAAGCGTACCACTACCCTCCCGGCAGTATCAAGAGCAATCGAGATGCTGGGCGAGGATTCGGTGCTCCTTGTGGCAGTTTACCCGGGACATCCCGAGGGAGCACTTGAGGGCGAAGAGCTGCTCAAATATTTCAGCACCCTCTCACGCTTCAAGTACAGCATTGCACAGTTCCGAATGGTAAATTCCCCCGAAAGCCCGTTTTTCGTAGTAATCGAAACAAAATAACCCCACCAATCTTCAAAGGAGGGACAAAAATGAATAATAATCAGAAAAGACCAGGTCCTGGCAAAAATCCCCAGCAAAAGCGAGGTATGACAAGGGAGCAGTTCGAGCGTCTGTCACCGGAAGAACGCGCAAAGTATAACGAGTATGTTCGTCGCAAGCGCGCTGAAGCAGAACGCCGCAGACGTGCCGCTGCAGAAGCAGAAGCTGCCCGCCAGCAGGCTCTTCTCAGAGAACAGGAGCAGAAGAAAAAGGAGCGCCGCGCAAAATTGCGTGTATTCGCCGGACGTGCGCTTATCTTCCTTGCAGTTTTGCTTGTGCTTTGCATTATCGCCGCTGTTATTTTTGTTATTCATTTCAACTCCACCCCCGCAGCACCCAAAGACAGCGGAAAGATTATGTTCTATTACGGCGGTAAAGCAGTCAGAGAAGCCCCTGCTGCCGACACGGTAACTGCAGACGGAATCTACATCTGCTTCAACGACCTGGCTAATTACTTGGGTATGTCTGAAAGCGGCACTGCTGATCAGATGAAGTTCATTCTGAAAACCGTCGAGGGTTCACAAGCCACATCTGAAGGAACAGGCACAGAAGAGTACATAATTTTCATCTCCGACGGATACGGCGTGATCATTAACGGTCAGAACGCCCGACTTGAGATCCCCAACAAGCTTGTGGGAACGGAAGTTTGGGTAACAGCTGATTTCGTGGAGGATTATATGCTCAATCTTTCTGTTACGTATAACGAAAAGAACGGAAGCGTTAAGGTAGCACGCATGAAGGATGAGGAAAACTCAAGTGACGACTTGACTGTGTATCTCCCTGTTTCATTCGCGCTGAAGAGCACCGCTCCGATGCCCTCCGTTGACGATCCCGATGATCCCAACGACGGCTCCACCTCACCGGACCCCGAGCCGGCTGACACCACACCTGCCGAGACCGAGGATCCTGTTCTCGCGGCTATTACAGGAGTCCAATTCATTACCGATCTTTCAGCTTACGAAAAATACATGAACCCTGAAGGTGATCTTCGGGATTCCTTTTTGATCCTTGTTAACACGAAAAACCATCTAACCGCAAACGATATTCCTCCGGATCTCACAGCTCCAATCTACCGCAACTGGGAAAACAAGCCCCTCCGCGAATACGCAGCCCGGGCACTTGAGGCATTGTTCCTTGAGTTCAACGCATCGGGATTTGCAAATTCCAATCTTGCGGTACGCAGCGCATACAGAGATTACGCAAACCAGGACTATCTGTTCAACTACTACACCCAGCGCGAGCTGAGCCGCAATCCCTCCCTGACACGTGAAGAGGCGGAGACTATAGTTCTTACATTCTCCACCCGTCCCGGCACCAGCGAGCACCAGACAGGTCTTGCGGTAGATATGGACACCACCGGCACCCTCGTTACGGATTTCCAGTACTCGGAAGAATACAAATGGCTCAACGAGAACGCGTGGAAGTTTGGGTTCGTTCTCCGCTTCCCCGCTGACAAAACACATATCACCACCATCCAGTTCGAGCCATGGCACTACCGCTACGTAGGCCGTTACCATGCTTATAAGATTCACGAAGCCGGCATTTGCCTTGAGGAGTATATAGAGCTCTTGAAGGGAGAATAACGTGGATTACAGAATGTATAAATTGAGCCGGCTCGGAAGCCTGCTCAGTGCAAGAATGTTTCTCTCTCATTTCCTCCCGTATATCCTCATAGCAGTTTTATACGGTGCATATGCATATGTAAATGCTCTGGCAGGCTATAGCGTTTTCTATTTTCTGCTCGTGGTCATTTTCGTGATTCACACAGCTGTCCGCTTGTCACACAGACCGGCGGACTTTACCGTGGAAGACAGAAAGATAATATTTGTTGATTATCTTGAAAAGCACGTTGTCAAACGCCACAGTAAACAAGGCAAGCCGCTGTTCAATAAAAAAGCAGTTATCATCAGAGTTCGAGATATTCAGAAGATAAAATATTCCTCAAATCTTATTGAGAGAATATTTAATTTGGGGCATATACGACTCGACGGAAAGGTGTTCCTGCGCAACACAGATGACACCGCCTGCCACGACGCACACGCGCCCGACGTGATCGAAATAGCAGGAATCAAGAATTTCAGAACCGTCTGCCGCGAGCTTGAGACCGTATTCCCATCTGCAGAACACACCAGCATAAAATATTAATATTTCGTACAAAAAGAAATGCGCAGCACAGGTTTTCGCCTATGTTGCGCATATTTTTTATACTTTCTTATTTCAGTGCCGACTCAATGGCGCAGTTGATCTTCTCTCGCACGCCAAGCACGTATTCCGTTGAAATTGGGTAATCGAAGAAGGTGATCGGTGCTCCGGCATCCTCTTCAATGAGCTTCAAAGTGGCTTCTTTGCCGATAAGTCTTGCACACAACTTAAACGCTCGGAGATCAGTGAGGCCTTCGGTAAACAGGCAGCCGTGGAGTGATCTGTACGGTTTGCCGCCACGTCCGGGGTACACCGCAAAGGAATCACCTCCCGGGAAAGAAAACTCCGCGCAGGTGTCAACAAATGGGTTGATGGGGTACCGCGACAGCTTTGAATTGTAGAAATTGAATCCCCACTGCAAAAATCCTGCTATGTCAAACTTGAATAACTGCACTCCGAGCATACGCGTTCTTGCCCCGTGCATTGCAATAAAACGGTTAGAAACCTTCGAATGCTCCGAACAGCAGTAGTACGTCCAAAGATTTGGCACACCATTTTCGATAAACTCGTGAACGTGGTCTGTTGCGGGGATAGGATTTTCAACAGCTCCTGTTTTGTAGAACTCGTAATCCGACAGCGCGTCGATTATGGGGTATCCCTCGAGAATGTCCGCGATTGTTTCCTTGGCGTGAGTGTATGCTCCAAGATGGTCAAAAGACGGCTCGTCCGATATGTGGTAATAGCATCTCTTGTCCACGCCCAGCTCCTTTAGGTGCTCGACCAATGAGGAAAGGAACTTGCGTATGAAGGTGCAGTACCCCTCGCCGTGGGCGTCCGTATCCCAGCCGAAGATACGCTTGTATTCACCATCGATGGTTGCCATGATCTTGGGTGCGTTTTGCACTCCCCACTGGGTGTAAAGGTGGCAGATCTCAAAATACTTCATTCCCACGCGGTCCATAATCTCGATCCAGCGATCCAGCTTGTCGTAGCCGAAGGTGTAATCGCCCGAGTCAACTGAAATATCCACCAGTTGAACCGTGAGACGCTCCCCGCCACGTGCTGTGTCGAGCGGTGGTGTAACCACAGGGGTGAGGATCATATTCACACCCTCTTCCACCGCTTCTGCGGCAAAATTCTCGATTATCTCCCAATGCTTTCCGCTGAACACAGGCACGTCATAATACTGTGCCAAACAGTCTGCGTGGAACCACTGTGTGTGAATAATATCACTTTCGGGCAGGCTTGCGTCTATTACGTGAATGTTCAGGGTAGCCTCTGCAGCCATATTTTCCCCCTCAAATGCGCGCACGGTTATTGGATAATCCCCTGCCGTAAGTCCCTCCTTACATTCCACCGTAATGAATAAGGCGCACAAAGAACCGTTTACCATAACAAACCGGTGCTGATCCGACATGGGAATAAGAAGATCCGGGTAAAGTCCGGGGGTTGCGCGAAGATAACCTGTCTTATCAGCGTGAGGATAAGTTGCAAATGCAACCGGTACTTGCTCCACACGGCACACGGTAATGCTGTCCTTGATTGTGGAATCCACCCGGAGACGCATTTCTCTTATGTGATCCGATGTCTCCCAAACAGTATATGCCACCTGAAATTCGAGCCGCTCGTTTTTAAGCATTGAAAGATGGGTTATTTCTTTTTTGTCGTGAATTGACTCGTCGGCAAAACATTTTTCTGTTGCCGGCAAAATCTTCATCAAGCATTTCATTGGACACCTCAGAGGCTTTTTCTTTCATTATACCGCAATCATGCCAAAATATCAATAAAAAAACGCCATGGAATAAACCATAGCGTTTTTATTTGTTTTATTAGTCCGCTGTAAGACCGGAACGCTCGATACCCTGGATAATATATCTCTGACCGAAGAGGTAGAGGATAATAAGGGGTACGATAATGAGCATACCGCAAGCATTCTTAATGGCTGCTGTGTAAAGCGCGCCGCCCGCATAGTTGGTATTAAGGGATTTGGGAACCTTAATAATGTCGGGAAGAAGCGTGGGACCGGTAATGGAGTACAAAATGTCTGTGTAGAAGTTATCAGTCCACTGCCAGCAGAAGGAGAACATGAATACTGTGATCATCATTGTGCCGGAGAGAGGAATAATAATCTTGAAGAACGTTTTGAAGATGCCGGAGCCGTCAAGGTAAGCGGATTCTTCAAGCTCGTCGGGAATACCGCGGTAGAACTGACGGAGCATGAAGATGAACAGACCGTTCTTGTATGCAAGACCTGTGAGAGACAGGATATACAGAGGCCAGTTCGTATTAAGCAAGCTGAGTTTGCTGCCCGTTATCAGCTGAATGATTCCGAAAATATCGAAATACTTAAACTTTGTTGTAATGGACAGAGACAGAGTTGCGTGAGGAACTACCATCGTAAAGATTACGAGGAGGAACAGGATTCCGTTACCCTTGAACTTGAACTTCGCGAAACCGTAAGCGATAAAGCAGCAAACAAATGTCTGCATTATCGCACAGAGGAACGACAGCATAAATGTATTTCCGAGAGCTTCGAAATAGCTGTTTTCTCTGATGATCGCGCCGTATGTATCAAGTGTGGGGTGCTTAGGAACCAGTCTTACCGTTACGTCTACAAGGTCTTCCGGGGGCATAAATGACGAGGTGATCTTGGAGAAGAACGGGAACAGAATGATGTAGGAAATGCCGAGGAGGAGAAGGAATCTAAAGAGATACCAAACTACTCTCTTGACAGTATACATATTAATGAGCTTAGCCTTAAGTCTTTCAAGGAGAGGAGTACGTTCAAAGTCGACCCTGATCTTGTTTTTGGTTTCTTTCATAACCTTTGGTGCTGTTTGTGTGTTATTCATATATCAGTGCCTCCTTTCTTAGTCTTTCCTCTGGTAGAATACGAATGCGCTCAAGAGACCTGCAACCGCCGCAACAATGATTATTACGATGAGGAAGTAGATCCAGTACATTGCAGATGCAAGTACGTCACCACCGGACTGTTCCATAACGCTTGCAATGTAAGCCATTACATGGTTGTCGGATGATGTGAAGGAGTCGATGATCGTATAAATTGAATTTACGAGGATCATCGGGCTCATCATAGGAAGTGTGATCTTCCAGAATGTTTCCCAACCTGACGCGCCGTCGATTGAACAAGACTCGTAGATAGCGGGAGAAATGGACTGGAGACCTGAGAGGAAGATAAGCATCTGTACGCCGCAACGGTTAACGATGTTGAAGATGTTGTTAACCAAACCTACAACGTACTCCACGATCTCTGTACCGATCATCATGTTCGAGAATAGAGCCTCAAAGTCCATAACCGATACGATTTCAGCAGCTGTAGAAGTCTGACCGGAACCGTCGTCGATACCTGCTGTGCTGCCCTGGATGGATGCCAGGATGTTACCTGCGTCGATCTCGGAAATAAGACCGGTTGTCAGGATAACGGGGATAAAGAAGATTGCTCTGAACGCTGCACGACCTGCGATCTTCTGATTGAGGATAAGAGCAACGAACAGGGAGAAAATTACGATGGAGGGAACGTCAAGTATGAGCTGTTTTACACCCGACAAAAGCGTTGTTACGAAATTGGGGTCAGCAAACAGCGCGTTATGGTAGTTCTCAAGTCCAACGAAGATAAGCTTGTAACCACCACCGATTACCATCTGCATTTCATTGAAGCTGAAGCGGATGGAGTCGAAAATAATGGGCAGATAGATGAAGAAGAATCCGATAACAAAGGGGAGAACGAATATCCATCCGGCTCTTGCCTTCTTAACGTCAAGTGACGTTGCGCGTTTTCTCTTCTTGCGAGGAGCATTTATGATAAGCTTTTGTTTTTTACCGCGAGTTGCGGCTTCAATATTTAAGTTCATATTTTACTCCCCTTTCTTAGTCTATTCTGATGAAGCCGAGAGCTTCAACTGTGTAGTTCTGACCGTTGTATTCAACAGTAATGTCGAATGAGTTGTAGTTCAGAATGAAGTTTACGTTTCCTTCGTATTCAACTCTTACAACGGTGCCGGATGTTGTTGCATACTTGTCAGTGATCTTACCGTCGCCAACAATGTTGAACTCAGGAATCTCAGGTTCAGCATTCTTAAGCTCTTCGATCTGAGCAGGAATATCTGAAACAAATGTGCTGGGATCCCATACACCGCCAGCTTCCTGAATCTTCTGACGTGCCTTGCGGCGATCACTGCGAAGGCTCTTTTCGAGCTTTTCGATCTGCTGTGCGATAGATTCGTAGTAAGCATCTTCGAGTGCCTTTTCCTCTGCTGCGATTTCGTCAGCGTCGGGAATACGCTCAGCATCAATGAACTCGTGATCTACAATGTAAGAAGCCTGGAGATCCTTTGTTGCTGTGTTGAGGATTTCATAGTACTTGATAATGTCATCCTTCCAGATATCATATGCTACGGAGTAGTACTGGCTCAGTGAGGGGTCTTCCTTCAGAGAGCTTGTGTTCTGGTAGGAAAGAATGAAGTACATTGCCGCGCCGTTTTCAATAGCGTTAAGGATTGCCTGGTCGATGTCACCTTCCATATTTGTTGCGGAGCCTGTGAACACCTTGGAGCCGTGGTAAACCATACCCATGAAAGGAACGGACTCACTGGACTGATTGTACTTGGAGGATGTAAGAGAAGCGTTGAGAATTACGTCCGCATACTTGATCGCATAAGCGTTACCGCCGTCGATCATTACGTTTTCGTAGTCCTTGCTCATCTCATCAAGAAGATTGGTTGTAAATTCCTTGTTGTCTTCACGGTGGTAAGGTTCGTCTTCGTCGAAGTCGGAGCTCAAATCTGTACCGAGAGTGGAAACGGAAATGGAATTGTTGCCATGAGCCAAGTAGTTAGGTCCGAATTCATCGTAGAGATATTCATACGCTGCAGGAGAGATTGCGATAAGAAGTGTCTTTTCGAATACCTGGAGAGCTGCGTTGTATTCTCTCTTTGTTGTATAACGGTCGTCAATGGTACGGATCGCATGCTTCTTAAGGCTGATACCGTCGAAGAGTCCCTGCTTGTGGATGTAAGCGAAGTCGAAGTCGGGGTAAATGTCAAATCCGTTTTCTTTTGCATAAGCAACAAGATCTGCGAATCCGTCTGCGCCGCCAACAACGTCTGTCCATTCAAGGTTGTAAGGAACTTCGGAAATAAGACCGCCGTTTGCATAACCGGTAAGCTTGAAGTTGATGTTACCTACACCAAGCTCCTTAAGCTCGTTATACATTGTCTTGATGTCTTCGAATGTTGTGAGGGGGAGGTCAACTTCAACCGGGAAGGAGAGCACGCGCTCTGTTGTTGTTGTTGAACCGAATGTTTCGATAAAGAGGGGGATATCGTCCTTTACAGCTTCAAGCTTTGCGATGTCGCCCTTTGCGGTGAGATAATCGCGGTAAGCTTCAGCCATACCGGTCCAGTCGGAAACGTAGTAGTCTTCGATTCCGTTCTGTTCAGCAAGCTTTTCATCATTCAGGAAGATGTACTGGATTCTATAGGAATCTGTGTACTTTCTCTTGGATGTAACAGTCCATGTAGCGTTGCCGCTTACAGAGATAGAGTCTGCCAGGTTGTACTGGTCGGAGGGACGAGGTGTGAACATGGGGTATACGGTACCGTAGGGGTGAACCGCACCACCGAAAGATGTCATGAGAGTTGCAAGGGAGTCACCCTCTGTGATGATTGCCAGGTAACCGTTGGATGTTACAGGGCCGCCTGCCTTATCACCTGCTTTTGCAGGGTCAACATAGTCGCCGTGGTTGGAAACTACACCGTATACAGGCATTCTCATAACCTCGGAGTGCTGGCCTGCGATTTCATGGTAAGCATAGTCCGCGCCGTAAAGCTGACCGGAGATGTTTACTGATTCACCGGCGAAGTCCTCAAATCTGATGAGGGCACCGGAACCGTCGGGAATCATTGTGTAACCTGTGTAGAGGTTGGAGCCTGCGCCGAAGTAAGGAAGAACTGTTACAGTCTTGAACTGGAACGCACTTTCGTCGAAGGTGATACCGTTTGCGGGGAGTCTAACTTCGAGGCCGTTTTCGTTGAGTGTGTACTCAAGAGCCATGCGGAATCTCGGAGGAGCTTCGTCCTTTACGGTGTAACCTGTGAGTTCGTGGTCATATTCAAGTTCTTCGTATGTGTAATCGGGACAGTACTTCTTGATAATGTTTTCGGCCTTCTTAAGCTCAAGGGCGGTAACGTTATCAGCGATAGTGTAAACTGCCATTGTCTTTGTGATAGGGAATGCAACCTGCATCATCGCTACCATTTTTTCGGTAAGAGTGGGGTCGTCCTTATCCTTAAGGTCGAAGTAGGATTCCAGTGTGAGCTTATCCCATCTTTCAGCAGATGTTGTCTCAGGAATCTTATTAAGGATCATTGTGAGGAAACGTTCCTTGTTGATAACACGGGGAACAAGACGGGTAACGGCTTCTTCACCGATAGCGTATTCAACACGGATACCGTTTTTGATAGGCTTCATTGTGATCTGACCGCGGAGAGCTGCTTCAACGTAGCTGTTCATAGTCTTCTCAACGTCGTTGTCGAGGAAGGTGATGATAAGCTGGGAGAGAAGCTCCTGCTTTGTCTGATCTGCGATACCGTAATCCACATTTGCGATATCGTAGGGGTTGGAGAAGAATGTCTGACCGGTCTTTGTGTCTACAACAGCAATTTCACCGGTGAATTCTTCGTAATAAAGCTGGTAGCCATACTGTTCTCTGACAAGAACCATGGTTGCGAGCTTGCTTTCGGCTGTTTCGTAGTAAGTTGTGAGGTAGTTGATGAGAGGATTGCCCTCTTCGTCAACCTTGTCCTCCCAAGCAGCACTTACACCGAGAGGCAAAATTCCGCAGAGCATAATCAGAGCCAGGAACGCTGATATAATTCTTTTTGTATTCATATCTATTTCTCCTTCTCTGAAATTACAAGCGGTAGCTGATTTCGTTGATAATGTTGGTGATAAAGCTTACTATCTTACCTACAAGGCTGGAGAAGAGGAGACCCATGAACATGATGAATGCCATACCAACGATGGTAGCAATACATGTGAGAGCGTTCTTTCCTGCGCTGTAGTTGTGAGTAACCATCATCGCAATGAAGAGGAGGAGGCCCATCCAGATAAATGCTATAGATACGAAGAGGGAGATGATACCGCCTTCGCTTGCGATAAGGAAGTTAGACGCGATAGTAGCGGGAAGCATAAGGAGGCAGAGGGGAGAGAGGCAGTAGCAGGATGCTACGAAGATGTCCTTCATGCTACCTTCGCCTTCGAACAGAGTGGTGAGACACCAGTTAGCCACTACCCAAAGGAGGAGCGGGATCACAACTGCGGTGATAGCACCCATAATGTTGAAGGTTGTAGAGGGGCGAGGATTGAAGATGTAACCCTGACCGATGGTGTTATAGAAGAATACCATAACTGTTACGAGGAGGATTACGAAAGCACTCTTTACAGAACCGCGCTTTTCGTGCTTCAAATCCCAGAAGCCGTCGAAGGGATGGAAGATTACGTGGAATACGTAGAGAAGCTCTTCCTTAAGGCTCTTACGACCGATCTTGAGAGCAGTTCTCTTGTTAACCTTGCCTGCATAGCCGAAGAGCTTTGCAAGACCGAAGCAAGCTGCAACGATAATGATCGGAACGATCCAGAAGAAACGGTTTGCCCATTCCTTACGGATTTCCTTGTATGCTTCAGAATAGTTTACGGTTTCATTAGCTGCCTTGAAGTAATCCATGGATTCTTCATACTGACCCTGACGGTAAAGGGACTTACCGATCTGGATATATGCAGCGTCGAAGTTGTTGTTTCTCTTGAGGATTTCTGTCCAGTCGTTGATCGTTACGTCGTACATTCTGTCGTTATCATGCTCGAGTGCGCTTATCAGAAGATCAGCATACTCAGTACGGCGGTAAACCACGATGTTGGAGTTTGTCTTGTCAAGAACCAGGATGTTGGAGCCCTGGTATGTGAGAGCCTCAGCAAGGTCTACGTTACCGACCTGAGCACCGTTCTTATCACCGAAGGCGAAGAGAAGGCTGCCGTTTGCGTCGTATGTAAATACCTTGGAGCGGTTTTCGTCGACAATGGACCAGGTGCCTTCAGGACCGATCGCAACGTCTGTAACCTTGGATGCACCAACGATAGCATCGGGGTCTGTGCTTCTGGTTTCTACCATAATTTCACCGGAGGGCGGGAAGAAACCGTTACGAGCCATAACGTCGATACCGGAAGCGTTAAGCTTTCTTACAGGAGCGTTGTCACCGGATACATTTCCGGGAGAAAGGTCAACATCAACAGAGGAGGTTGTTACGTAAATAAAGTTCTGGTCATCAATAGTGATGTTGTTGAACTCTGTAGAAACGTAGTCCTTTGTGTTAGCTCTCTGCTCTTCTGTCTGGAATCTTCTCCAGAGAAGCTCAAGGGCATTAACCTGAACCTTTGTAGCACCGATAAATCCGAAGAAGTCACCGTTCATGTTAAGAACGATAATACCCTGATAAGTTGTAGAGGATACTACGAAGAGACGGCCGTAGTCGTCGGCAACACAAGCAACCGGCTTGTAGATGTCACCTTCTTCGAAGTAGCTGGATACGGGCTGGGGAATAATCTTTACGAAGTTGTAATCAAGGTCGAAAACAACGATTCTGTTGTTGTCTGTATCGCAAACGAATATGTAATCTTCGTCAACGTATACACCGGAGGGATTCTTGAAGGTATCAGGAATACCGTTTGAGTTTACGAATTCCTTAATATCAGCTTCCCACTTGTAGTAGCGGTCGAGTACGATGATTCTTCCGCCGGCACCGTCTGCAACGAAGATCTTTTCGTTAGGTGCAACGAACAGGTCGCGAACGTCTGAACCGAGACCAGCAGTTGATCCCATAACCTCGCCATCAATGATGGTGTCGGGAACGTATGCATCAGGTGAGGAGAGGACCAGACCCTGCGAAGAATATGTGTATGTAGCGTAAGGAACACTTGCGGATACTGCGATCGGGAGAACCATTAAGAGGGCAAGTGTAAATATGAGAATTTTTGATAATTTCTTCATTTTGTCCTCCTTTTAGTCCTTCATACCACTGGAACCCATTGTTTCGATGATGTTGGACTGGGAAATTACGAATACCAGGATCGGAACGATCATCATTACAACAGTTGCAGCAGCGGATGCACCGGAACGGGTAATACCTGCAGCGGTGATCTGACCGATAGCGTAGTTAAGAGTCTTGAGCTGTTCGGAATAAATGTACTCGGAAGAACCGGAGTTCCAAAGTCCCTGGAAGGAGTAGATGATAAGTGTAAGCCAAGCGGGCTTAACCATAGGCATCGCAATGGACCAGAAGGTTCTGAATTCTGAAGCACCGTCCAAACGGGAGGATTCGAGAATCTCCGTTGTAACGTTTGATTCCATAAACTGCTTCATAAGGTAAAGACCGAGAGTTGAACCCCATGCGGGAACGATAATAGCGAGGTATGTATCGATCCAACCGAGAGCAGACATTGTAATGAAGTTTACAAGGCCGCCTACTGTTGCGCCGAACATAAGGGACTTCTGAATGAGCCAGAAGCACTGTTTAGCGCCGGGGAAGTCGATCTTTGCAAGTGCGTAAGCACAGATTGATGAAAGTACAAGGTTACCGAAAGTACCGCCTACGGAGATAAGCACCGTATTGAAAATGTAACGGGAGAACGGAACCCAGGAGTCGCCCATCAGGTTAAAGAGGTCTGTGAAGTTATCAAATGTGGGATGAACAACATAGAATCTTGGCGGGAAGTAGAACAACTCGTTGAGGGGCTTGAGAGACTGAATTACTGTGTAATACATCGGCAGGAACATGAAAATTCCAAGGAAGGTAAGCATGATTGTAATACCAACGTCGCCGCCTGCCGATCTGTTAAGCACGACTTGGTGTTTTCTGGTTCTTAATTTTTTCATGTTACTCACCCAACTTAGAAATCATTTTTGTTACGAGTACGTTGGCACCGATCTGCATAAGGAACATCAGGAAGGAGATCGCCGCAGCGTAACCAACCTCCCAACGGTTACCTTGATACTCACCAAGGTGGTGAGAAAGCGTATAACCAACGTAGTCTACCGGCGGGTTACCAGCAAGTGCGGATACGATACCACCGAATCCAAATGAACCTGTGATAGCAAGGATAGCACCGAACATGAGCTGAGGCTTCATTGAAGGAAGTGTAATGTACCAAAGCTCCTGCCATCTATTCTTGATACCGTCAATAGCACCGGCTTCGAAGAGGCTCTTGTTGATACCCTGGAGACCTGCGATAAAGGACAGGAAGGATGTACCAAGTGATGTCCAGAGTGCTACGATAATACACAGGGGCATTACGTATTTCGCATTCTGGAAGAAGAGGATAGGCGTGTCGATGAGACCCAGATCCAGAAGGAAACCGTTTACGTAACCGTATGCGTCACCGGAGAACATTGTACCCCAGATAAGGTAAACGTTACCAGCGATCGAAGGAGCGTAGAATATAAGGGTTACGATTGAACGAACCTTCGGGGGCAGCTCATTAATAAACCATGCAACGCAGAAGGAAATGATGTATGATGCAGGTCCGGTAATGGCAGCAAAGATAAGTGTGTTTTTAATAGCCGTCATGAAGAGGTCGTCATCAAGGAACAGTGTGATGTAGTTATCCATGAAGACGAATTCCGGGGGCTCGAGCATGTTAAATGATGTAAAGCTCAAAAGTAGTGACAAAACTACGGGGATGATGGTAAACAGGAAGAAAATGATCATAAACGGCGCTACCATAATGTATGCCATTTTGTTCTTTCTTACAAGAAACCATGTCCACTGAGCTTTTGTCATCTCTTTACGAGTTTTGACCTGTTTAAGTGTATTCTTAGACATGAACTCTCTCCTTTGTCAGATTTCTGTATTGTTTACTTATAAATAAGGTAGGATTCGAGAGCGTTCGCAGCATCTGTC
Source organism: Oscillospiraceae bacterium (assembly GCA_015064355.1). Classification (GTDB taxonomy): domain Bacteria; phylum Bacillota; class Clostridia; order Oscillospirales; family CAG-272; genus UMGS1696. The sequence continues at coordinate 48,465 of SVSJ01000002.1, forward strand.
AGATAAGATGCGATCTTTTTGAGATCTGCATTTGTCTTATCAAGAGCATCTGCGGCGGATCTGAGCTCTTCGATTTCCTCGCTTGCGATTGCAGCAAGAACTGCCTTGATCACAGCGGAGTTTCTGGTTGCTTCGTCAAGCTCTTCGATTGCTTCTGCAGCCTGATCGAGTCGCTTTGAAGCCAGAGTCTGACCTATTTCGAGAGTTTCGAGATCGAACTCGGTTCTCTTTCTTGTAATCTCTTTGTTGATCGCGTTAATGTGATTCAGAAGAGACTGTGCGGGGTCTGCGTGGTTGTTATACGCGTCGAGGAATGCGAAGTTTGTATAACGAGCCAGGATATATGTTCCGGGATATGCGGGAATAGCAGTTGTGTTTTCCATCTGCTTCATAAGCTGAGTATACTCACGGGAAGTCCAGGGCAGCTCTTCAAGTGCCTCCATGTTCGCCGTTGCATTCTTAGCTGCGGGACCGAGGATCGCAACAAGCTCGTTTGAGAAGTCAACCTGGAACTTGGTGTCTGTGTACCAGCACATGTATTCCCAAGCAGCTTCGATTTCTTCAGCACCTGCCATCATAACGATCGCACTTGTACCGGAGAGAGCTGTGTTGTTGATCGTGCCATCTTCCTGCATGAATCCGGGGATAGGACCGAATTCCCACAGACCTGCGATTTCTGTCGCGAAGATGATGATGTTGTTATATGTTGTATATGTAGAGATGAAGATCGGCAATTCACCGGATCTGAAACGGTTTGCTGCGTCGAAGGTTGCAGGGAGAGAATACTGAGTGAACATATTACACATTGTCTCGAAAGATTCAAGAGCAAGGTTGGAGTCCAAATTAATTCTCATACCGTCATCGATCCAAAGGTCGCCGCCCATCTGGTACAGATACATCTGATAGTCCTGAGACAGACCGATTTCCATGTTATTGAACTGGAGAACGGGGATCATAGCAAGAAGCTCATCCCATGTCTTGGGAACTTCAAGGCCAAGGTCTGCAAGGATGTCTGTACGGTAGAACATCATAGGCCAGGACTGGGAGTCGGGGAGGCCGTATGTCTTGCCGTAGAGGGTGATCGGAATAATAGCAGCTTCTGTGAATCTTTCGCATACTTCGTGGAAGTTGGAGAAGATATCACGCATTTCAGCGTTGTAAGCCTTTGTCTTTTCGTCGTCCCCTTCCTGATCCTCATACGCTTCGGGGTTTACTGCAAGAACAGCAGAACGGATAGCGTAGTTGATGGGGTCAACGCCTGTACCGGGAAGTGCAACTTCAGGACCAACGCCTGCAAGAACGGACGGAAGCAGTGTACCGCCTGCAACCAGCTTAAGGGATGCATTGATACCTGTCTTGGGACCGAAGTCGTTGTCCATCAGGTTACGGATGATCTGCGCCTGGTCACGACCGGTGGAAACCCAAACGTCGATTGTGGGTGCTTCTTCATCTACCTGGCTGTCGGTAGAAGCACCGAGTGAGCTATAGTCTGTGAAGAAGGACGCTATAAACTGCTTGATCTCGTACAAGAAGGACTGGAGCATATTTGCTTCTGCAGCAGGCTTTTCAGCGGAAGCGGGCTGGATGTTGATCCAGTCGATTTCCAGAGGCTGATTGCTTACAGTTCCGATCCATTCACCGAGAGTACCAACGTTGGACTTCAGGGCTGTAATGTTCTTTGCGATCTGGCTTTCGTCAGTACCCATCTTAATAAGCATTCTCTGAATTTCATCAAGAGTTGCGGAGTTCTGGGTCTTGATGTTTGCCATGTTTTCGATGTAGTTAACTACTTCGCGAAGTGTCTGACCCTGAATAACAAGGTCTCTTACTACATCGGGAAGAACTCGACCGAAGCCGTAGTCACGGTACTGGTCAGGGTTAGCACCGGTGAGCTTGATGATCTCCAAATAGTCCTGGTTAATGGAGTCAAGAACGTCGGAAACCTGACTTACTACTACACCCATCTCACCGAGAGTTACCTCGAGTCTGATGGTGTGATGACCAGGTTCAAAGTAGAACTGGAATGTATCAGCGCCGTTGTTTGCTGCTTCAACCTGCCAATCAGCGCTATAGTTGAACTTAAGGTAGTTAGCTTCTTCAAAAGGAACTTCACCGTCTACGTAGAGTCTTCTGGAGGTATACATACCGGCAAGTTCATTCTGTCTGAAGCGGAATACGATCTCGTAAAGACCTGCTGTCTCTACATCGAATTCGTATTCAACCCACTGACCTGCAGTTACCCACTTTTCAGCACCGATTGTGTTAAGCATGATCTTCGCAGCGTCCTGAGGCTCACTGATAGAAGACTTACGGTCGTAAATGGGGTAGATTGTGTAGTCAGATGTTCTTGTGGGTGTTTCAGCGTTAATATGGATGATCTTATCGGTATCCGCCTCGGACTTACCGCTTACGTATTCGTCGTAAGAGATGTTGTCCTTGTAGGGATAAACGGTAATACCGCCGATCACCACGTCTTCACGAACAGACTCAAGAGCGATTGTGTTAACACCTTTTTTGAAGTAGAATTCAAAGGGGTTAGCGTAGTAGCCTTTAGAGTCGATCATGTAATATTTATGCCACTCATGAAGAACGGTGGATGTGGGACGGAGCTCGTTACCGTTTCCGTCAAGCTCAAAACGACCGTTTGCTGCGTACTCGTTTACCCATGTCTTCTTAAGAAGAAGATAACGTGCTTCCGCAAAGGGTACGGTGCCGTTGATATAAAGTGTACGCTCAATAGAGTTCGTTTTGTCAGACACAGAACAGTATTCGATGAGGATAGTGTACATACCTTCCTCGGGGAGCTCGAATGACCATGTTACGCGTCCATCGTCGTTCACTCTCAATGACTTGCCGGATTTGCCCTGATAATCACTTACAACCGAAACGGTGGCAGTGGTCTCATCGGCAATGTAGTCCGTTGCATTGATGTAGATTGTTTCCTCGCCGCGATCTACGCCTTCATAATTCTTGACATAGTCAGCGTAGGGCTTCGAGTTAAGAGATTCGCTGATTTCCTGAAGAGTAGTCTTACCTGATGATGTTCCTGTCTTCTCGTCAGCCAGAACTAACGAGGGCAAGACGGTTACAAGCATCACAACGGCAAGAACGAAGGAAAACAGTCTCTTGCATGTGGTTTTTCTCATAAGAACCTTCCTCCTGCTTTTTTGACTGTCAGGTGCAATTTCACACCCACAGCCTGCCCCCGGAAATCGGGGAAAAATACGCTAAAAATGATGACGGACCGCCATCAAAAAAAGCGTACCGTTAGGAGCGTTTTAGGCGGTTTTTTACGCCAAAATAGCCCCTCGAGAGCGCAAAAAAAACACTCCCTTCATTTTTTATGACATTATAATATCATAAATAGCCAAAATTGTCAAGCAAAACCGACCTTTGCAAAGTCTCTTTACGCTTCCCGAAAAACAGATTTCCCACATCCTTTCCGACAGGCAGATAACGTTTTTTTAACTCACGAAAAAGCACTACCCCTAGTGCATCCCCGAGCACATCTTGTGGGTAAGTGTTATTTACTGATACAGTTAATATTATGGCTTATTATGTTGAGCAAATGTTTATTTATTGCAAGTGATAATCCGTATTTGTGAACCAATTTCACGAAATGTAAGTAATATTTACTGCTACAGTTGTAATTAGTTTCTCTGCTAAAACTTGTCAAAAACTTTCCCAGCGCCTCGTTTTTTGAGTATTTTGCACAAAAATCAAGATATTTTTTCTACACATATACACAATGCACAAATTTGTGTGAATTTACCGAAAATTTGTGATTTTATAACATTTCTTTACAGTTATAACGTGTTTTGACAAAAATTCACCCAAACCCCGCCTTCCGTCCGCCTCCCTGCCTTCCCACGCTCCAGCCTGAATGAAATAACGCGAATTTACGAAAATACTGCCAATTATCTGTTGACAAATGACACCGCGAGCATATATAATATAGGTGACTGTAATTCGGTATATTTACTAAATTCAAATTAGTGATAATTCAGAAAAAGGTAGGTAAATTATGTACTACATAGGCGTTGACCTCGGCGGAACCAACATTGCCGTAGGTATTGTAAACGAAAAATATGAAATCGTTAAGAAAGGAAGCACTCCCACAAAGCCCGAAAGAGGAGCTGATCCTATCATCGTAGATATGGCTAACCTGGCAAAGAAGCTGATTGCTGATCTGAAGATCTCTTTAGACGATATCGAATGGATCGGTGTTGCTACCCCCGGTACTGCAAACAGCGCAACCGGTGTTGTTGAATACGCTAACAACATTCCCTTCCTTAAGTATCCTCTTGCTGATAAGCTTTCTGCCCTTCTCGGTGGCAAGCCTGTTTATATCGAAAACGATGCTAACGCTGCTGCTAAGGCTGAAGCGATCGCAGGTGTTGCAGCTGGCGCACCTATCTCTGTTATGATCACCCTTGGCACCGGTCTCGGCGGCGGTATCGTTGTTGACGGCAAGGTTTACTCCGGCTTCAACTTCGCAGGCGGCGAGCTTGGCCACACTGTTATTGAACACGGCGGCAGACAGTGCTCATGCGGACGTCGTGGTTGCTGGGAAGCTTACTCCTCCGCAACAGGTCTTGTAAACATCACAAGAGATAGAATTCTCGACGCTCGCGCCCAGGGAATCAAGACTTCCATGGAAGATATGGTAAACGGTGACCTTACAAAGCTCTCTGCTCGTACAGCTTTTACTGCTATGAAGGCAGGCGACGCTGTTGCTGCTCAGGTTGTTGACGAATACATTTCCTATCTTGCTTGCGGTATCGTAAACGTTATCAACATCTACCATCCCAATATTCTCTCCATCGGTGGCGGTGTTTGCAACGAAGGCGACTATCTCTTGAAGCCTCTCTTCGAGAAGGTTTGGGATAAAGCAAACTTCAAAGATGGCGAACCCAAGACCGAAATCAAGATCGCACAGCTTGGCAACGACGCCGGTATTATCGGCGCGGCTGTTCTCGGCAAGTAATCTGATTTTTTCCAATTAAATAACGAGCCTTGAAGTTAGATCAACCTCAAGGCTTTTTTTGTTTAAATTATATATGCGTTTCCGCAGAGAGTCGCTTCCCTGTCAAGCTTGAAGCGTTTTTCAACATCCCACGCGCACTCACCTTCGTCGGGAACGTACACTCTGATAAGGTTCTCGCCCTTCCATTTGGCTGCATCCCCATCCGCACTCGGGACGATCAGAACCGCAGCGGTTATCTGTTCCGTTCTCAAGGCAATACAACCGATCGACAGCTCCGCTGTTATGTTCATTGTGTCTCCGTCAACTCTCACGTTAATGTCGGTTACGTTTACAGAGGTACGCTTGCACATGCTACCGTCTTCAGCGAAAACTGTATCGGGTAAAGCCTCGCACTCATATTTCAGAGGAATGTGCACATTCTCCGCGATCACCTCTCCTCCGCCTGCGCTTACAACAGTGATATCCACGTTTCCGTAAACTGACATTCGCCCACCGCCGATCTCGCATTTGTCAACATTACCGCTTCCCCAGGAGCAAACATATGCCATTTCCGGGCGCAAGCGAGCAGTAGCCGATGTGGTAAGTCTGCCGTTTACTGCAGCGGCGGGTACGTACGAAAGGATCGTTTCCTCCTGCAGCCTATCATCCACACCGGTTAGGTACGCGTCAACCGCCACTTGGCTTTCAAGGCATTTCATAATATTCAAATCAATGTCGTATTCCATCCGCCAGTTGAGAGTTCCGTCGTCTGCCGGATCAATTTCTATCATCACAACGTTCCCGAATGCCACAGGATGTAGCTCTGCCCCGCGGGGTACCTCCGGGAGTCCCACTATTTCTTCAATAGGCGCCCGCCCCTTAGATGTAACAAATTCTCCGTCCGCTGACATAAGAAGTACTGTAACGTAGGCCTCCCCTTTGACGGTGGCCTCTTTTTTGTTCTGTCCGCCCAATCGCACGTCTCCAAGGGATAATTCCCCCCTTGCCATAACCACGCGCATTCCATCTCGCTCACGGATCTCGCCGCTGACCTCACCGTTTTTTCTCACTTCGCAAACTGCAGCAGTCTTGTGAGTCTCGTTTTTTCTGCGGAGCTGGGAGCCTTCGGGTATTTCCGCCTTGAGAGAAGCATCAACAGGCCTTTGCGACATAAGCGAAAGCTTGACTCGTGAGGACAAGGTGAACTTTCGCGGCCCGGTCAGGCGGCAGTTCACTCCGTCAACTAAAGCCCCGAGGGGCATATCCCCAACGGTGTATCTGTCCTCATCGGTCTTCACCGGAATTTTGCCGGTATAGGATGAGGTTTGAGAGGTCTGGGTAAGCTCCCCGTCACCGCTTATGTATAACACAGTGTATGTAACTCCTCCGTCAACCTCCAGCTCATCTCCCGACAGATATTTCCCGTCAACAGTAGGTGTGGCATATACACCGATCACCCGCCGCATCTCCGGTCTGTAGTCGGGTAAAGTGAAATCCTCCGACACGTCCGTCACAACATTTGTATCAAATCTTTTAGTAAATAATGAAGCCTCCACGGTATATTCCGTCCTTTCAGATATTTATAGAATATTGTTTCGTTCAATTTTATGCGGCACGGGGTGTGATAATAACCTATTTCTGACCTCCGCTCTCACTTCGTTCCTTTTCTTTTTCGAGAATCCGTGTCATGGCCTCTACAGTCCCCCGAGAAAGATAGTGCTCGATACGCTCCGTTTCAATGAGAGATTCCTCCCCCGTAAGCCACCCGAGAAAGGACAGCACCGTCTCGTGCCTGTCTACCAGGTACTTGCCCATTTCAATCCCCCGCTCCGTCAGGGTGATGTACCCGTATCTTTTGAAGTCTAAATACCCCCACACAGTCATGGACTGAGCCATTCTTGATGCTGACGACGGGGAGACGTGGAGCCTTTCAGCCAAAGCGCATATCCTCACAGGTTCCCGCTCTCCGCCCTCGTGGGACATTCGGTAGATCATCTCAAGATAATCCTCCGCCGCCGGCGTTAGCCCCTCGTTTTTCCTCGAATACCCTGAGTCTGTCAAATACTCCTCTCTCATGTGTCAACACTCCTCCTCTTACCATATACTTATATCAGCCAAACAAAGTTACGCTTCTGCAAAATAATATGCGGTAGGCGGCGAAATAATTACAGCAGTTGAGGACGAAAATGGAAATATTTGAAAAGAAGCTCTCTACCCTTCTGCCCGGTCAGTGTGGGCGTGTGGTAAATTGTATAGATAATGGGAGAAATATAGTAAAAAGGCTCCGAGACCTGGGGATCAGCGAAGGGGAGACTGTTAAATGCATTATGAGAAGTCCACTTGGTGACCCTACGGCTTACCTGATAAAAGGAAGCGTCATTGCCCTGCGGCGGGAGGATGCGGCGGTGGTTTTTGTGCGCCCTATCGGAGGGATGAGAGATGAATGATACAATAAAAGTCGCTTTGGCAGGAAATCCCAACGTAGGAAAAAGCACCTTGTTCAATTCTCTCACCGGAATGAAGCAGCACACGGGCAACTGGGCAGGCAAGACCGTTGGATTTGCCGAAGGCAAGTTTGCCGCAGATGATTACGAAGTAGTGCTCACAGATCTGCCGGGGATATACTCCTTAAACTGCCACTCCCCCGAGGAAGAGGTGGCACGCGAGCATATAGAAAGCGGCCGAGCCGATGTCACCGTTTGCGTGTGCGACGCTCTCTCCCTTGAGCGGAATCTGATCCTTGTTTCCCAAATCCGAGAGATCACAAGCCGTGTTGTCATTTGCGTGAACTTGATCGACGAAGCAGAGAAAAAGGGTGCCTCCGTCAATGGAGAACTTCTTTCAGAGCTGACCGGCTGTCCTGTTGTGCTTACTGCCGCGCGTCAGAAAATCGGCCTTCGCGAGCTGAAATCCGCCATAATCCAAATGTTTGAGGATAACGCTCCGGCTGAAGAGACAAAAATCAGCCCGGAGATTGCAAAAAAATGCGTAAAATTCCAATCCGACCCATGGCGGCGCGACCGTTGTATAGACAAAGTGCTCTGCGGAAAGGTGCTCGCCTTCCCTATTATGCTTCTTTTACTGACCGGAGTTTTCTGGCTGACTTTGGTCGCAAGCTCTCATCTGTCCGGCTGGCTTGGGACGGGACTGGAATGGGTGGCGGCGGTTATCAGAGATTTTGTCACACCTCTGCTCCCCGGTTGGCTTTCGTCGGTCATTTGCGACGGTGTGATCGCCACGGTATTTCGGGTGGTGACCGTTATGCTGCCGCCAATGGCTGTGTTTTTTCCTCTTTTCACCTTGCTTGAGGATCTCGGCTACCTACCCAGAGTGGCGTTCAATCTTGACAGATGCTTCAAATGCTCGGGCACCTGCGGAAAGCAATCCTTGACTATGCTTATGGGCCTGGGTTGCAATGCTGCAGGGGTTACCGGATGCAGGATCATTGATTCTCCCAGAGAGCGGCTTGTGGCAATAATCACAAATTCGTTTATGCCCTGTAACGGCAGGCTTCCCCTAATAATCGCCGCTTTCGGCTGTCTCGGTCTGGGTGCAGCCGGTAAAACCATCGGGCTTCTCCTCGCTTTCGTTGCGGCTGTGGTTTTGACCTTTGGAGTCTCAAAGCTCCTGTCTGTAACAGTACTCAAGGGGGAGCTCTCGTCCTTCACACTTGAGCTACCGCCTTATCGCACTCCGCAAGTGGGGCAAGTCCTTATCAGATCCCTCCTCGACCGTACAGTATTCGTTCTTGGCAGAGCTGTTTCTGCCGCCGCCCCTGCAGGGGTTCTTATTTGGCTGTCTATGAACATAGAAATCAGCGGCAGGAGCATATACACTCACCTGACAACCTTTCTCGATCCCGTTGGCAGGCTTGCCGGAATGGACGGGGTGCTGATCCTTGCGTTTCTGTTCGCACTTCCCGCGGCTGAGCTGATGCTACCTCTTGCAATGGCAGGGATAAATAACGGAGACTTTCTCTCGGAGATCAGTGACGTTTCGGGGGCTTTTGCCGAGGCCGGGTGGAGTGGTGTGACGGTAGTGTGCATAATAATCTTTATGATGTTCCACTTTCCTTGCGCCACCACCTTGATGACGATAAAAAAAGAGACCGGTAGTCTCCGCTGGACGATCCTTTCAGCCCTCCTTCCTACAATCATCGGGTATGGTTTGTGCGTTGTTGTTAATTTTTTCTCGCGTATGTTTTTTTAATCATCATTGTGAATATAAAAATATTCGCTTGCGTTTGACCTCAAAAAGGTGTATCTGTGATCCACGGGCAACCGTACTAATGAATTTTCACTCTCGTGAAAAACAAAGGGGGAATTCGTTAGTTTGCTGTCCGGGGATTCACCAATTTAGTAAGGCTAAATTGATAGTTGGGTTTCGAATTAACACAGGGGTTTTAAATTGTAGGGGACGGCGTCCTCGACGTCCCATTTTGTTTGGGTTTTATGCACTGCGCGTGGGGTGCAATCTTTGCCTACGCGGCTGGCGCACAAGGGTACTCGAGCCGTACCCCTGTGAACCCCGGCACCAAAGAGAAGAGGAACACTTGCGTGTTCTGATTCTCTCCTCTTTGGAATCTCCTCTCTTGGCACTACGTGCAGCCACACTAATAAGTTTCCACTCTCGTTGAAAACAGGAGGGATTCTTAAGGGAGGACAGGCTTTGACTCTCCTCCCTTAAGCGGCAGGTGATTCATAAGAGGCCTTGACGCGGAGGCCTCTTATGTGCCTAGCGCATAGCCCGGGTGGGATATATCATTTTTTACAAACAAAAATAATCCCACCATCGAGGATTTCGTCCTCGGTTTGTTTTGGTATATGTGTTAGATGGGATATACAGTTTTGTGCGAACAAAAAGAATCCCACCCTCGAGGATTTCATCCTCGGTTTGTTCGTTTTTTTGCACTACGCGTGGGGCGCAAAAAGCACTGCGCGTGGGGCGCACAAGAGGTGTTCCATGTCCACACCTCTTGTGAATCTCCGTCCACTCAAGGAGGGAGGCTGACGCTGATTCTCCCTCCTTAAGAATCCTCCCTCTTGACACTACGTGCACAGCAAGTTCGTTAGGAGGCTGTCCGTGACTGCACCAATTTAGTTTGGCTAAATTGATAGTTGGGTTTCGAATTAACACAGGGGTTTTAAATTGTAGGGGAGGGGCTTGCTCCTCCCGCCTATCAGGTTTAAACCGCACGACGGACTGTCGGGGCCTGAGTATTGCCTAACAGCAAACTCCGAGGTTTCCATGACACGGAGAAACCTCGGCGCCAGTCCCTACGAATAATTGCGTGTTTTGGAATTTTGTTTTTCAACATTTGTGCCAAGCCGAACCGGGGCGAATGAGTTTTCGCGAGAGAAGCACGCAATGAATAAAAATCCCACAAACCCCGCCAAATATTCATACAAACCTTGACATATACGCTCCAACGTGATAAAATATTACTGTGAAAGTGTTTGCATTTTCACCAGTTAAAACCGAAAGGAAATCCGTATATGGCAAACTATTATCAAAAGGAAATAGAAACCGCCTCACCGGAACAGATCAGAGCTTGGCAGAATGAACGCCTGCTCAAAACAATACAGCACGTGTGGGATAACAACGCGTACTACAGACAGAAAATGATCGACCGCGGCGTTCTCGTTGGTGACATCAAGTCAGTTGACGATCTTTGGAAGCTCCCCTTCCTCACAAAAGACGACCTGCGCGAGGCATATCCCTATGGACTTATGTCCGCACCCCTATCCGATTGCGTTAGAATTCAGTCTACAAGTGGCACTACCGGCAAGCGCGTAGTTGCTTTCTATACACAGGAAGATATTGACCTTTGGGAAGACTGCTGCGCCCGCGCTATTATGGCAGTTGGCGGCACCAAGGAAGACGTAGTTCAGGTTTGTTACGGCTACGGTCTCTTCACAGGCGGTCCCGGACTCAACGGCGGCTCACACAAGGTTGGCTGCCTTACACTTCCTATGTCATCCGGTAACACCGAGCGTCAGCTTCAGTTTATGGTTGACCTTGAAGCCACCATCCTCTGCTGTACTCCATCTTATGCGGCGTACCTGGCAGAGTCCATCCACGAAAAGGGGCTCCGCGATCAGATCAAGCTGAAGGCAGGCATCTTCGGTGCTGAAGCCTGGACAGAAGAAATGCGCCGCGATATCGAAGAAAAGCTCGGCATCAAGGCTTACGATATTTACGGTCTTACAGAGCTGTCCGGTCCCGGCGTATCCTTCGAGTGCGAAGAGCAGACCGGTATGCACGTTAACGAGGACCACTTCATCGTTGAAACCATTGATCCCGATACAGGTGCTGTTCTCCCCGAGGGTTCAAGAGGTGAGCTTGTGTTCACAAGCATCACAAAGACCGCGTTCCCTCTCATCCGTTACCGCACAAAGGATATCGGCGTTTTGAAGCGTGAAAAATGCTCCTGCGGCAGAACCTTCGTTAAGATGTCCAAGCCTATGGGCAGAAGCGATGATATGCTTATTGTCAGAGGTGTTAACGTATTCCCGTCCCAGATCGAGCAGGTTCTCCTTACAAAGGGTCTTACGTCCAACTACCAGATCCTTGTTGACCGCGTAGGAACTACCGACAGTATTGAAGTCAAGGTTGAAATGACCCCTGAACTCTTCAGCGACACGATCAACCACATCTCCCGCAAGGAAGCGGAAATCTCCGATGCACTGAAATCCATGCTCGGAATTACTGCAAAGGTTTCCATAGTAGAACCCAAATCCATCATCCGCAGCGAAGGCAAAGCTGTACGCGTCATCGACAAGCGCAAGCTGTACGGTTGATGATATACCTCATATAAATCGAAAGGAGTAATAATTATGTCAGTAAAACAGCTTTCAGTATTTGCAGAAAACAAACACGGCTCTCTCTACGAAATTACCAAGATCCTTTCCGAGGCAGGCATCGACATTCGCGCATTCAGCGTAGCAGACACACACAGCTACGGCGTTCTTCGTCTTATTGTTAGCGATACTCGCCACGCGGCATTTGCCCTCTCCTCTGCCGGAAAGATCGTTGACGTTACCGATGTTGTGGGTGTGCAGATCACCGACGAAAAGGGTGGCCTTGCAGAGCTTCTAAACGTGCTCACTGCAGAAGACATCAACATCGAATACCTTTACGCATTCGTTTCAACTACAGTTGGTGAAGCATACGTTGTTATCCGTGTTTCCAACAACCCCCGCACCGAGCAGGTTCTCCGTGACCACGGCTTCAGCCTGCTGACAGATGAGGATATTAAGAAGTAATCATCTATAAGCAAAATAAAAGTCGGCGGACTGATTGAAAACCTGCCGACTTTTTGTTATAATATGGTATATTCAGTAAACTCACCACGATCGGAGACCAAAATGAAACTTTCAGTATTTTTCAACCACCTGTTGCAGGCAGCGGAGCAGACCGGTCAATCCCTGGACGATATGATGAAAATGGCGTCGGCCAATGGTGTTTCCGCCATTGAAACCCACGTTGAGCTTATAGACCGCGACCCCAACATGAAATCCCGCCTTGAGAATGCAGGGATCAGAGTAAACTGCCCCTATGAATTCTTCGGCTGGAACGGAGACGAATACGGGGATATGACACGCCTCCACCACCTCATTGACACCGCCGTTGAATTTGGCGCGGATAAGGTTCTCGTTGTTCCCGGATTCCTTGGCGAGGCAGAGCACAAAGTCCTGAACGATATTCTCGACAGAACAGAGGTGTCCCTCGAAGGATTCGCCTCCCCTGAATTCAACAAGTTCATGAACGAGTGCGAAGACATTACAATGATAAAGGATATGATGGGTCGCGCCGTGGAATACGGCAAAAAGCGCGGTGTGACCGTTATGATCGAGGATTTCGACAACCTATCCTCCCCTGTTGCAAGAACTCTTCCCATTATGTGGTTTCTCAAGAACGTTGACGGGCTGAAGTTTGCCTTTGATACGGGCAATTTTGCTTCCGCCGACGAGGATTCATTCATTGCGGGAGAGCTGCTTCGCGAATACATAGTTCATTTGCACATAAAGGACAAAGGCGTAGAAGAAGGATACGAGGGAGCGAAATTCTCCCGCGGCCTTGCAACCGTATCTGTGGGAAGCGGATACTTGCCCATCGCCGATATAGTTAAGTGGGCGCGGAGCTGGGGCTACGACGGATACTTCGCAATCGAACATTTCCGTCACCCCGATCAGGCAAAGGGAATCCCCGAATCCGCAGCATTCCTCAAGGGTATATAACAAAAAAGGAACTCGATTTGAGTTCCTTTCTTTTTTCTTTTACCATTCAGAATTGATGATCGAATCAACTGCTGTGTTGATATTGTTTTCCCAGCCGCGGATTCTCTGTGCGTACTGTGACGCGTAGTCCTTGGTCTTGTGAGTCATCATCTTTGAGAGAAGCTCACCGGGACCACCATAAACATAACCGAAGTCGTAAACAACGCCGCGGTTGATAATGTCAAGCATATCGCCGTCTTCCGGTGCGTCTGCTGAACGTCCCTTTAATGCAGCATCATAAAGGGCAGGCTGAACCTGCTGCCAAGCGCGGTTATTATAAATTTCCATTACTGCACCAAGAAGTTCGTCATTGGGACAATGGAGCAAAATACCGAATGTACTACCGGAGGGGTCGGTGATAGTGTAATAATCATTCTGCAGCTCGTCATACTTAGGATACGGCAAGAATCCGTATGTATCCTCCATAGTGTCAAAATATCCGCCCAGAGCATGACCAAAGGTACCATACATAAAGAGAGCACGTCCGTCAGCAAAAATATCACTGTGAGTAGACCAGTCTCTGGTAGGCCATGTAGCCTTGTTTTCATAAATCAAAGAGTAAACCTTCTCGACAATGGAAACAACCTTTTCGTTATTCATATGAATGTACGGGATTCCGTCGCTGTCTCTCTGCGTAGTCATCTCACCGCAGGAGTAAAGGAACGGAACAGCATAGCTGGTTGTCTGACCTGCAAGACCGAACTGGTCATTGGGGTCTTTTCTTGTGTTACCGTTCAAGTCAACATATCCTATGCGAGAAACCTCAATAAACTTGTCGAGAGTCCACTGTCCTTTATAAACGAGATTGTACAAATTGGGGAGCTCGGACTTATATTGTTCTGCAAGCGTTTTGTTGTAGTAAACACAATATGTAACTTTTACTTCCTGAACACAGGATGCCCCAACCATCATATATGTCTTGCCCAAAACGCTTACAGCTTCTCTTGCACTCTGATTCCACCACGGAGCGTCAAGGTTCATGTACGGGATGGTTTCCCAGTCGCGAAGTCTGTTGTCCATAGCAAGCTGACCGATCTTATTGTATGACTGAACTACAACGGAATAGGTATCGTCGCCTGTAGCAACCAGGTCTTTTATCTCTTCATCATTAGCTTCATCGCTGAAAATAAGCTTACAACCGATACGGCCTTCAACGTATTCGCAGTTCATATAAATTGAAGAACTGAGCTGGTCCGAAGTCATATCTTCAGGGCGCCAATCGTTGATGCTGTTTTCGGGAATGATCACAGCAAATGTCTCACCGTCAAAGTCCAGCTTCGGAACTTTATCCATTACAAGAGAACGTTCGTATATAATACGTTCAATACCGGTTAGGGAATCAATATAGTCCTGGGTGGCAGTTTGTGCCGCTTCTGTTTCATAAGAAACATTCGAACCGCCAACTTCCGTTTCGCATCCCAGAAGTGTTGTGGCAAGAATCAAAATTGAAAGAATAAATGATATTAATCTAGGGAATTTGATCATACTCAAGACCTCACTTTTTCATTTTTCTTTTATTATTCTAAATTTTTGTCATCTATTTCAGTAGAATGATTAATAAAAGCCACCGCGATTATTATATCACGATGGCTTTCAGCTTTCTAATGCGAAGGGACCGCTAAGTGTCCTTTGTCTTTTACCAGTCGGAATTTATAATAGAATCAACTGCTGTGTTAATATTGTTTTCCCAGCCGCGGATTCTCTGCGCATACTGTGATGCGTAGTCCTTGGTTTTGTGATTCATCATCTTGGAGAGAAGCTCGCCGGGGCCGCCGTAAACGTAACCGAAGTCGTAAACAACGCCGCGGTTGATAATATCAAGCATATCGCCGTCTTCCGGAGCGTCTGCTGAACGTCCCTTTAATGCAGCGTCATAAAGTGCGGGCTGAACCTGCTGCCAAGCACGTGCGTTCATTACTTCCATTACTGCACCGAGAACCTGGTCGTTGGGGCAATGGAGCAAAATACCGAAGGTACTGCCGGAGGGGTCGGTAATAGTATGATAGTCCTTCTGCAACTCGTCATACTTGGGGTAAGGCAGGAATCCGTAAGTGTCTTCCATTTCATCAAAGTAACCGGAAAGAGCGTGAGCGAAGGTACCGTACATAAAGAGTGCACGTCCGTCAGCAAAAATATCACTGTGAGTAGACCAGTCTCTTGTAGGCCAAGTTGCCTTGTCTTCATAAATCAAGGAGTAAACCTTTTCAACGATAGAAACAACCTTTTCGGTGTTCATGTGGATATAGGGGATTCCATCACTGTCTCTTTGAGTGGTCATCTCACCGCAGGAGTAAAGGAACGGCACCGCATAGCTGGTAGTCTGACCTGCAAGACCGAACTGGTCATTGGGGTCTTTTCTTGTGTTACCGTTCAAATCTCTGTATCCTACGCGGGAAACTTCAATAAACTTATCGAGAGTCCACTGTCCTTTGTAAACCAGATCGTACAAATTGGGAAGCACGCTCTTGTACTGCTCTGCAAGGGTCTTGTTATAGTAAACACAGTATGTAACGCGAACCTCCTGTACGCAGGCTGCGCCAACCATCATATATGTCTTGCCTAAAACGCTAACGGCTTCTCTTGCACTCTGGTTCCACCAAGCAGCGTCAAGATCCATGTAAGGGATAGTTTCCCAGTCGCGAAGTCTGTTTTCCATAGCAAGCTGGCCTATCTTATTGTAAGATTTGACCACTACGGAATAGGTATCGTCACCTGTAGATATCAGGTCATCCACCTCTTCGTCACTTGCTTCATCGCTGAAGATCAACTTTACGCCAAGGCGCTCCTCAACGTATTCGCAGGTTTCATAGAGTGCGGAGCTGAGCTGATCGGAGCTCATTTCTTCGGGTCTCCAGTCGTTGATGCTTCCCTCGGGAATGATCACCGCAAAGGTCTCGCCGTCAAAGTCCAGTCTCGGAACACCGTCTCTGACCAGGGAACGCTCGTATACTATGCGCCCTACACCCGTGAGAGAATCAATATACTCCTGGGTAGCAGTCTGGGGAGCTTCCGTTTCGTATATCTCCTTGGAGCCGCTCACGTCAGACTGGCAGCCTAAAAGAGTACCGGCAAGGATCAGGATCGATAGAACAAATGATACTATACGGGAGAATCTTAACATAGCAGAGACCTCTTTAAATTTTTTCTTTTATTATACCAAACGGCAAAGAACTTTTCAATAGAAATTAAACAAAAAAAGTGCGATTTCACGCACTCTTTTGTTGATTATTTTAAGCAGTAACGATACCTGCGGCTTCTCTGAATTCGGGAAGCTGCTTTGCTTCCTCGCGCATCTTGTACTTGAGGATCTTTCCTGCCGCGTTCATAGGGAAGTTTTCAACGAATACTACGTATTTGGGAGTCTTGTGCTTTGCCATATGAGACATTACGTATTCCTTGATCTCTTCCGCTGTGCAATCCTCGCCGTCCTTCTTGATAACGCAGGCCATGATCTCCTCGCCGTAAGCCTTGTCGGGAACGCCGATAACCTGAACGTCCTTTACTTTGGGATGCGTATAGATAAAGTCTTCGATCTCCTTGGGATAGATGTTTTCGCCGCCGCGGATGATCATATCCTTGATTCGGCCTGTGATCTTGTAGTTACCGTCGGGCAGGCGTCTTGCAAGGTCTCCTGTATGGAGCCAGCCATCCTGGTCGATAGCAGCAGCAGTCGCTTCGGGCATCTTGTAGTAACCCTTCATAATATTATAGCCGCGGGCAACAAACTCACCGTCTACGTTGTCGGGGAGCTCCTCACCTGTTTCGGGATCAACGATCTTGCACTCAACCCCAAAGAACGCACGGCCTACGGTGTTTACTCTGGTTTCGATAGAGTCATCAGTTGAGCTTTGTGTGCATCCGGGAGAAGCCTCTGTCTGACCGTAAACAATGGTGATCTCCTTCATATTCATCTTTTCCACAACCTCTTCCATTACCTTAACAGGACAGGGAGAGCCTGCCATAATACCGGTTCTCATATGGGAGAAGTCTGTCTTTGGGAAATCCTCGTGACCCAGCATAGCAATAAACATAGTGGGAACGCCGTGGAAGCAGGTGATCTTTTCTTTATTGATGCAGTAGAGTCCCTTTCTCGGGGAAAATGCGGTGATGGGAGACATGGTAACGCCGTGAGTCATTGATGAAGTCATAGCCAGAACCATACCGAAGCAGTGGAACATAGGCACCTGGATCATCATACGGTCAGCGGTGGACAGATCCATACGGTCACCGATGGACTTACCGTCATTGATAATGTTATAGTGAGTCAGCATTACACCCTTGGGGAAGCCGGTTGTACCGCTGGTATACTGCATATTGCACACGTCGTGCTTGTTGATCATTGCAGCTCTTCTGTAAACTGCGTCGATGGGGGTCTTTTCAGCCATAGCCATAGCTTGATCCCATGTCATGCAGCCAGGCTGCTCAGAGTCAATGGTAATGATATTGCGGAGGAAGGGGAGCTTTCTTGAGTGGATCGGCTTTCCGGATTCGTGGTCAGCAAGCTCCGGAACAAGCTCCTTGATAATGCCAACGTAGTCGGAATCCTTGTATCCGTCGATCATTACCAGCGTGTGAGTGTCTGACTGGCGGAGGAGGTATTCTGCCTCATGGATCTTGTAAGCGGTATTAACAGTTACAAGAACAGCACCGATCTTAACGGTTGCCCAGAATGTGATAAACCACTGGGGCACGTTTGTTGCCCAGATAGCAACGTGGTCACCCTGCTTTACACCCATTGAAATAAGGGCGCGGGCAAAGGTGTCAACGTCGTCACGGAATTCGGGGTATGTTCTTGTGTAGTCCATTTCTGTATAGCGGAAAGCGTACTGATCGGGGAATTCCTCGCACATACGGTCGAGAACCTGAGGGAATGTAAGGTCAATAAGCTGGTCCTTTTCCCAAACATAGTAGCCTGTGCCGCTCTTGTTGTGTTGGAGTCTCTCTGTAGCCGCGCTGTTACCGAGATACTGGGACATAAAGTGAGTGAAGTGGGGGAATACGATACCGGCCTCGGACAAATCAGGCGCGTATTTCTTCATCCATTCAAGAGAGATATATCCTTCGTAATTGAGCGAGCGCAGAGCCTTCATATAGTCCGCCATAGGAGGAAGGTCACCCTCACCAACAAGGCGATACTTGATCTCGCCGTTTTCTACAACAGAGTCCTTGATGTGAGTATGTTTGATAAACGCGCCCAAATTCTTGATGGTGGTCTCGGGCAGCTCACCGTTGAAGCGGTAAGGATGGTTGAAATCCCACAGAGCCGCTACGTTGTCACTTCCGATTCTCGCAAGAACGTCTGCAAGACGTGCTGTGTCGGAGTACACGCCATTTGTTTCAATAAGAAGTGTAACTCCCGCTTCTTCAGCAATGGGAGCAAGTATCTTCATAGGTCCGATAACGAGTTCGTCATCAAAATCAGTAGTCGGCTCAGCCGCAGGGTCACCAAGCACGCGGATATAAGGGGTATCCAGCTCCGCCGCCAGCGCGATATACTTCTTCAGCTCCTCAATGGTCTCTTCGTGACGGTCTGCAAAACGGAGAGCGCAACCGGAGGACAGACAGCAAATCTCAAGCTTGAGTCTCTTAAGCTTTTCCTTTGTTGAGGCAAGCTTTTCAGGTCTGAAGGGAGATGTGCTGCCGGAGAAAATATCTCCACCAATACCTCTCACCTCGATACCGTGGAAACCAAAGTCCTTTGCAAGTGCGAAAATATCAGCCCAAGAGAAATCCGGGCAACCCAGTGTGGAAAATGAGATCTTCATAAAACGATCCTCCGACTAAAATGTTTTTTGCGATCTGTTTCGGATAAAATAAAAAACACCGACGTCCTCAACTTAAAGAGACGCGGTGCAAACCTCGTGGTACCACTCTTTTTCGGTATTATCATACCCTTTGTTCAGGCACAGATCTATGCCCTACCCTCGTAACGGTGGGATTCCGTCTGCGCCTACTGATCGAGTGACTTTCGGGCAGCCGCTTGGGAGTGAGTTGAATCCGTTTGTTCCGCTGTCTTTTCACCAACCGACAGCTCTCTGTACGGCGTTTGCGGGTTCGCTTTCTCCGTCATAGCGTTTATCTTGTTATGAAGAAATTATATCACGAGGAAAAGCGACTGTCAAGTGTGCATTAATAACAAAATTCAGTCGCAATTCCACTGTAATTTTAGCATTATTCATCGTGATTTTGCTCTATAGTCCTATAGTAAAGAGCGTTCTGGCGACAAGTCAAAGGGCTTACCCCTGTAAACTTTTTGAAATTTCTGTAGAAATAGCTTGTGTTATTGAATCCTGCCAGCTCCGCCACCTCAGAAATAGGCATATCTGTATTTTCGAGACATCCGCGAGCGATATCGATCCGCTTGCTGAGAATATACTCGACAGGGCGCATACCTGTGTACTGCTTGAAAAGTCTGCAGAAATACTGCTCCGACAGCTTGCCTGAAACAAGGCACAGATCCTCAAGGGTTATGTTTTCGTTGAAATGATTGTTTATGTATTCGATAGCCGCGGAAACTGCAGGATTATGCTTTGTGGGGCGTTCCGGTATTTCGAGAATCTCGCCGTTTACCTCAATTAACATTGAATATAGTATAGACGATGCAAAAAAACCGCCGTAAGAGGAGTCCCGCATTACGCTTTCAAGAATCTTCTTTATACTGTCGGATATCAGTGCCGGGCGCTTAAAATCGAACATCAAAAAATCCTTTGATGTGAACAATGACTCATCAAACTCATCAGCAGATATATCAAAGGTAACCCAGTCAACTATCCACGATGTGTCGGGATCAGGCTCATAGCTGCTTTCCACTACAGAGTTCAGATAGAACCCGGTTCCCTCAGAAACTGAATAGGTCTGTCCACCTACAGTAACTCGCCCCGAACCGCTTACGGTTATCAGAATCTGCTTTGAATATATCGCAGGACGACTTACGTACCTTTGATCGTAACTGATACCAACCCCACTCACATATACTGGCAGAGCGGATTCTTTGCTGATTTGAGGGTAGAAAACAATGGACAAGGTTACCACCTCCTGTTCGTGGTGTCTGTTCGTGTTTCCTTAAAAACACACCATTTACCGATTTTACAAGTTAATGTGTTAAAGTATATCACATTTCTTTTAAAAAGTGTTGAAAAAAATTGTTAAATTTATGTAAATTCGTGTAGTTGGTCAGTTTTTGGCAATAATTGCTGTTTTTCAGGCATTTTTTGCAGTTTGGAGAAGTTGTGAGAATAATCTTATTCCAAAAGATTGACATAAGAAAATTTTTATGATATAATGATGTATTCAAAACATTTGTTTGTTTTTAGGGAAAGGAGGCTGAATATGGAGCACAACAAGTATGAGAAAATCATAGCGGATTTCAGCGCAAAGATCACGGGATTGGCTATGGAACTCACCCAAGCCACAGAAGACCAGCGTCGGCGTGTTCAAATGGAAATTGCCCGCCTCACGGAAGAGATCAGAGAATACGCAAAAGAGGCTGCCCGCTCTTCTTCACAGACCCCGAAGAAAGACGACGGCGCAACCGTTGATTTCTGGGATCTGGGAACCCCAAAACAAAGGATATACAAAAAGCCCGATTTCGACGGTCACTCTGTTTCCACAACTCCAATTGACCGAGAAGACATAAGCAGTCGGGAGTGTTTCTCTGCTGAAAAGATCCCACCAAGATCTCAAGTTAGCAGCCAACCCACCGAGCGACGTTTTACCTCCTCATACCGCAGAAATCCTGCCGTAAATCGATTTTTTGGCAATAATTCAGCCGGTAATTCACCTCGAACAAGCAAAATTCTCCATTCTTACGAGCCCGGTGGCGTTCTTTTGCACAAGATCACCGTGCGCTCCTGGGAGACGGAAAACGAGTTCTACGGTCGTTTTATAAGCGACGCCACCTCCAGTCACAAGGCTCATTCAAAGTTTGATCCGGACCTGCATATTCGACCGGTGCCATACCAGTCATATGTGCCCCAGTACTCCCATATGAACAGCTCTCAGGTGGACTACTACCGTTGGCTCAGGGAGAATATTCGTCTGGGCAGATACCCCGATTGCGATCCCGCATATCTGCAGCTTTACATTTACGAGATATTCAACCTTCCCGAGCTTATTCCACCGGCAGAGGGCGTGGAGCTTCTCGCATCAATTTGGCTCAATTACAGATCGCGCCACGGCCGTCTTGACGGGTACCTTTGCGAGTGGTTTGCCGACTACTGTCTGACGAACTGTTGTTCTTTACCAAAGGAGCTTTTGCCAATTCTCGACGTGATCGCTCCAAAGGCTCAATTCAAGGAATTTTACATTGACCCCATAATAACTGCGGCAGTGCGAGACGGAGATGCCGACTCTATTATTTCCCTTGGCAAAACGGTCATAGAGGTCTCCTCGGACTATGATTACAAATCAGCAAGATACTACCCTGACAATAAAGAAGCATACGACACCCATATCCCAAAAGCCGTAGGGGAAGCGGTAAAATCTCTCATAGAGGAATCTGCCGAGCCATTTGCCCTTGATCGGCTTTACAAAATGACCCGGGACAGCTTCAACGGTGCAGTAGTAGCCGGCGGTATAAAAAAGAGAGTGGATATTGAGTTCTCCTCATTCACCCGTCGGGCGGATGTGCGAGATGCTATCACTGCTCTTGTGAAATACTCTGAAAACAAGGTGCGAATCCTCCTTGGAATCAAGTCAAAGCTTCGCCTGGACGGTCTGCCCGGCACAAGTGAATCAGTAATCGACAGATATTTTGCTCCAATTCTTCCCAGAGAGACAGGAGTGAAAAAAGAAGACGAATTTATGCCACGGGATTACCTGAAGCTGTATGAATCGGAGGACTACGGTTTTGATTTCGGCAAGGCGGCTGAAATCGAGCGGCAGTCCTGGGTGAATACTGAGCGATTGACCGGTGAAGAATACGTAGACAAAGCAGAAGAATACCAGCCCGAGGTTGAGGTTTCACTGGACGGTGAGATTACGTTTGAGTTCGCCTATACAGAGGAAACCCAAGAGCAAGAACCTCCAAAAGCAGAAAACAGCGACTGTGGAATCCGTGATGCTCTCGCGGCTGCCCTTGACGGTGGCTTCCGCAATTACTGCCGCGCAAACTCCCTCTACGACGGTGAAGTTGCGGACAGGATCAACACCCTATTCTTAGATATTATCGGAGACGTGGTTCTTGAGGACTGCGGAAACGGTTACGAAATTATTGAAGATTACAGAGAGGATGCAGAGAATTGGCTACAAATGCAATAAATAAAGTTCCGAGACGAATCCTCGGCACTCTCCTTTCATCATTATCAGGCGGCGTTGTGCCCAGAGTTGGCGCCCCCTACATCGCAATAGGCCGAACTGACGAGATCGAGGCACTCACCCACTCTCTTGACAGAGTTGCTGACGGTGAGGGCTCCACAAAGTTTATTATCGGCCGCTACGGCTCGGGCAAGAGCTTCCTTATCCAGCTTTCTCGCGGATATGCTCTCGACCGTGGATTTATTACCGCAGACTGCGACCTGTCTCCTGAGAGAAAGCTGACAGGTGCAAATTCCTACGGTCTTGCCACCTTCCGTGAGCTTATGAAAAACGTTGCCTGCAAGTCCTCCCCCGACGGCGGTGCTCTCCCTGTTATTCTGGGAAAATGGTTCACGGGAATCGGTGCCACCCTCACGGAAGAAGGATTTGAGCGAGACAGCGAGGAATACTCTCTTGAATTCGGTAAGCGTATCATGAAAAGTCTCCGTGAGCTTGAAGCGGACGTTGGCGGATTCGACTTTGCCACAGTCCTTCGCGAGTATTACAACGCTTGGCGCGATGACGATGATCTGAAGCAGTCCGCTTGTCTGAAATGGATACGCGGTGAATACAACACCCGCACCGAAGCAAGACAGGCAACGGGTATCCGCTCCATTTCCGTTATCAATGACGACAACTGGTACGATTACCTGAAGCTGTTCACCGCATTCGTGCGACTGGTAGGTTACAGCGGTCTTTGCATTTACATCGACGAGTGCGTTAATCTTTACAAGATACCAAACCGCATCTCACGAGAGAACAATTACGAAAAGATCCTCGCAATGTTCAACGATACCATGCAGGGACGCGCGCCGGGGCTTATGATCGTTTTCGGCGGTACACCCCAGTTCCTTGAAGACAGCAGACGCGGTCTTTACAGCTATGAGGCACTTCGAAGCCGACTGGCTGACTGCAAATTCGGCGGCGGTGAGCTTCGTTCACTGATGCAGCCTGTACTCCGACTGAAGCGCCTCTCCGACAGCGAGCTGTTTGCGCTGGTTATCCGCTTGGCTGCCCTTCACGGTGAGTATCACAAGTGGGACGTGCGGATCACAGAGGACAATATGCGGGACTTTTTGGCCTCTTCCCTTTCACGCGAAGGTGCTGACACTATGATCACACCCCGAGAGATCATTCGCGATTTTGTCACACTTCTCGACCTGCTTCTTACCAATCCAGACAAAACATTTGCGGATATTGTCGGAAGTGTAAACCGCACCGCAATAGCCGCAAATATTGACGAGGCAGAGGATCAAGCCCCCACCCCTGCACAGGCGCCGCAAAAGTCGAAGATAACCCTGGACGATATTCAGTTTTAAATGCGTTACGTCACAATGGCTCTCCCTGTTTTCACAGAAAACGCGCGAGGACGAGGCATTTGTCAAACAAATAATAAATAAAAAGGTGACCTTATGTCAGTTTTTGAATCATACTCACCGTTTATAAGAGAATTTATATACAGCCGCGGGTGGGAATCTCTCAACCCCGTACAGGTTGCGGCAGCGGAAGTGATCTTCGGCACCGACTCCAACCTGCTTCTTCCATCCCAGACCGCCTCAGGCAAAACGGAAGCCGCGTTCTTCCCCATTCTCTCGGAATTTTACGAGGATATGCCCGAGTCCTTTGGCGCGCTTTATATTGCTCCCCTCAAGTCACTGATAAACGACCAGTTCGGACGCATTTCCGAGCTGTGCGACGAGACGGGAATCCCCGTGTACCACTGGCACGGTGACGTTGCTCAATCCCACAAGACAAAGGCACTTGCCACCCCACGCGGCATTCTGCAGATCACCCCGGAATCCCTTGAGGCTATGCTTATAAATCGCTCCTCTGACCTCATACGGCTGTTTGGGGATCTCAGATATATCGTTATCGACGAGATCCACACCCTCACAGGTAGCGACCGCGGAAATCAGATCATCTGCCAGCTTAACAGACTCGCACAGAAAACCGGAAACTCCCCCCGAAGAATCGGTCTTTCGGCAACAATAGGGGATATGGACACAGCAGCAAACTGGCTTGGTGCCGGCAGCGGTCGCGAAACAATAGTACCCGCCATTCCCCCGTCAAAGGTTCATTGGAAACTGGGAATGGAGCATTTCTACATCGTTGATAAGGACACCGCAGATGCAGTCACACCCGTGGGAAACCAAAGAGAAGAAACCCTGCATCTCGACCCCGGCTACGAATACATTTACGAGTCCACCATCGGAAAGAAAGCTATCGTTTTCTCTAATTCCCGTGAGGAGACAGAGTACATCTGTGCCACCCTCCGTGAGATCGCTGATTACCGCGGAGACCCGGACAGATTTCTCATCCACCACGGGTTCCTCTCTGCCAGCATTCGTGAAGAAGCAGAGCTGAAAATGAAGGACGACGACATCAGTGCTGTGGCTTGTGCAACGGTTACAATGGAGCTTGGCATCGACATCGGTCGACTGGAGCGCATTATTCAGCAGAATTCCCCCAATTCCGTTTCATCGTTCCTACAGAGGCTTGGGCGCAGCGGACGTCGCGGTGATCCACCGGAAATGATGATGGTATTCAGAGAGGAAAATCCTCTGCCAAACACTCCCCTGCCCGAGCTTATGCCCTGGGAGCTATTAAAGGCTATTGCCATCGTTCAGCTATACATCGAAGAGCGGTTTATTGAGCCGCCGCTGATGCGCAAATGCCCTTTCTCACTCCTGTTCCAGCAGACCCTTTCAACAGTTGCGTCAAACGGTGCTTTGACTGCGGCCGAGCTTGCGTCGCGTATCCTTTCGCTCCCCCCGTTCAAGTATATTGAAGAAGCAGACTACAAAACTCTGCTCCTTTCCATGATAAACAACGACTGGCTTGAGATGACCGACGAGCGTGAGCTTATAGTTGGACTCAGAGGTGAAAAGCTGGTCAACTCCTTTAAATTCTATGCCGTATTCAAGGACAGCGAGGACTTCACCGTCCGCTGTGAATCTGACGAGATCGGCGTTATCACCACCCCTCCCCCCGTTGGCGACAGATTTGCTCTCGCCGGCAGAGTATGGGAAGTGGAAGAGCTTGACATCCCCCGCCACCTTATTTACGTTAAGCCTGTTGCAGGCAAAATGGAAATAAGCTGGCCCGGCGACTACGGCGAGGTCCACACGAAGATACTGGAGAGAATGCGCCAGGTGCTTTGCGAGGACACGGAATACCCCTATCTACGCGAGGGCGCACTGGAGAGACTCCGCGTTGCCCGTGCGGTTGCCAGAAATACGGGAATCACAAACAGCCCGATTCTCCCCCTGGGCGGGTACACATGGGCTCTGTTCCCCTGGCTCGGCACTCGCAGCTTCCGCACTCTCCGCCGTTA
Source organism: Oscillospiraceae bacterium (assembly GCA_015064355.1). Taxonomy (GTDB): domain Bacteria; phylum Bacillota; class Clostridia; order Oscillospirales; family CAG-272; genus UMGS1696. Next base: position 74,338 of record SVSJ01000002.1, read on the forward strand.
TCTCACCAAAAATGCAGGGCGCTACAAGCTTACCGGAATGGAATTCGAGGGCTGCTACTTCATGACCTTCAAGCTTGAGGGGGGACGCGGTGACCAAATGATGCGTGAGCTATGCGAAAAGATGCACCGCGAGGGTATCGACCTTGATTCACTCATCGGCCCCGGTGAATCTCCCGTTTTCGAGAAATATGACGAATATATCCCCTCGGAGCTTCTTCGCAAAGCTTATCGCGAGGACAAACTGAAGGCGGATGAGATATTGAGTAGAATAGATAAGAGATAATAGTGCGAACTGCACTTAACAAGCCTCCCTTGCTAAAGGGGGGTGGCACGCAAAACAAAGTTGCAGCGTGACGGGGGATTCCGTATCCCTCCGCAACACCTAAAATCCCCACAACCACACAAACCAAGGAGCAAACAATGCCTGAAAAAATAATCGTTCGCGGTGCGCGGATGAATAATCTGAAAAATATAGACGTGGAAGTCCCCAGAGACAAGCTTGTAGTATTCACAGGCCTGTCGGGGTCGGGTAAATCCTCTCTGGCATTCGACACAATCTACGCAGAAGGACACAGACGGTTCGTTGAATCCCTCTCCTCCTACGCGAGAATGTTCATCGGTCAGCTAGACAAGCCTGATATCGACTCGATCGAAGGGCTCTCACCCGCAATTTCCATCGACCAGAAGACCACGTCGAAAAATCCCCGTTCAACCGTTGGTACTGTAACGGAAATATACGACTACCTGCGACTCCTTTATGCGAGACTTGGCGTTCCCCACTGTCCCGTTTGCGGCAGAGAGATCCGCCAGACCTCAACTGACGTGATAATCGACAAGATCATGTCTTTGCCCGAGGGAGAGCGTTTTATGATCCTCTCCACCGTTGTCCGCGGCAAAAAAGGACGCCAGGAAAAGATCCTTGCTGACGCTAAGAAAAACGGATACGTGCGTGCGAGAATCGACGGAATAATCTACGACCTCACAGAGGACATTGAGCTTGACAAGAACCTCCGTCACACAGTAGAGCTGGTCATCGACCGACTGGTGATGAAGCCCGACCTCCGCGGCCGTCTCACCGATTCTGTGGAATGTGCCCTTCGCGAATCCGGCGGATCCGTCACCTGCGTTACAATGCCAAGAGACGGCTCCGAGTCCACAGAGGAAGAATTCTCCACCAACTACGCCTGTCCTGAGCACGGCATCAGCTTTGGTGAGCTTGAACCTCGTATGTTCTCCTTCAACAATCCCTTCGGTGCTTGCCCCACTTGCACAGGTCTCGGTGTTCTTCGCTCCGTTGACCCCCGCAAGATCATTCCCGACAAGAGCCTTTCGCTGGCTGAGGGAGCTGTGGCGGTAAACGGGTTCAAATCTCTCACAGACGATAGCTGGAACGGGCCTCTCGTTCTCGCCGCAATCGAAAAATACGGTGCGAATCTCAATATGCCCCTCAAAGACTATCCAAAAGCTGCATTTGACGTGCTCCTCTACGGCTCACCCGAGCTTTTCACCATAACACGTCACTTCGGCAACCGTTCCCAGACTCAGACTGTGACCTTTGACGGGCTTCTCAAGATCATCGAAAATCGCGCTCAGCCGGGTAGCTGGGATCACGAATATTACGAGCAGTTTCTCACCGATCGGGAATGCCCCGATTGTCACGGCGCCCGCCTTAACCGTGACGCAATGGCGGTAACAGTTGGCGGAAAGAACATTCACGAATTTTGCTCTATGTCCATTGCCGAATCCCTTGAATTCACAAATTCTCTCGTGTTCACCGAAACTGAAATGCAGATCGCACGGGAGATCATCAAGGAGCTGAAAAGCCGCCTCGGATTCCTCGTATCCGTTGGACTTGAGTATCTTTCCTTGTCCCGTAAATCCGCTACTCTGTCCGGCGGCGAGGCACAGAGAATCCGCCTTGCCACACAGATCGGATCATCTCTGGCAGGGGTGCTTTACATCCTTGACGAGCCTTCCATCGGATTGCACCAGAGGGATAACAGCAAGCTGATTAACACCCTGAAGAGACTCCGGGATCTCGGCAACTCCGTTATCGTTGTAGAGCATGATGAAGAGACCATGCAGGCAGCGGATTACATTATCGACATCGGACCTCACGCGGGAATCCACGGTGGCGAGGTTGTGGCTTACGGTACACCTGACGAGGTTGCCGCAAACGAAAACTCAATCACAGGCGACTTCCTCTCGGGCAGGCGGAAGATAGAAGTTCCCACCATTCGCCGTGCCGGAAACGGGCAAAAGCTTACTATCGTTGGCGCACGGGAAAACAATCTGAAAAACATCAACGTGGACATCCCTCTCGGCTGCCTGGTTTGCGTTACCGGCGTGTCGGGATCGGGTAAATCCTCTCTCATAAACTCCATTTTGTACCGATCTCTCGCAAATAAGCTGAATCGTGCCATCACCTTCCCCGGGGATCACGACAGGATCGACGGAATCGAGAATCTTGACAAGATCATCGCTATCGACCAGTCTCCCATTGGCCGCACACCCCGATCCAATCCCGCAACGTATACTGGTCTGTTTACCGATATTCGCAACCTGTTCGCCTCCACACCGGGTGCAAAAATGCGCGGCTACTCCAGCGGTCGCTTCTCCTTTAACGTAAAAGGAGGACGTTGCGAGGCCTGCGAGGGTGACGGTGTGAAGAAGATCGAAATGCACTTCCTCCCCGACGTGTACGTCACCTGCGACGTATGCCACGGCAAGAGGTACAACAGAGAAACCCTTGAAGTCAAGTACAAGGATAAAAGCATATCCGACGTTCTCGAAATGACAGCCGACGAGGGGGTAGAATTCTTCCGCGACATCCCGAGAATCGCCAACCGACTGAAGCTTCTCTGCGACGTTGGGCTTGGATATATCAAGATCGGTCAGTCCTCCACCACACTCTCCGGTGGCGAGGCACAGAGAGTAAAGCTGGCAACGGAGCTGTCAAAGAGATCCACCGGTCGCACCCTCTACGTGCTTGACGAGCCTACCACCGGTCTCCATTCTGCAGACGTAGAAAAGCTTATCTCCATTCTTCAGACTTTGGTTGAAGGTGGCAACACCTGCGTGGTAATTGAGCATAATCTTGACGTTATAAAGTGCGCTGACCACATAATCGACATGGGACCTGAGGGTGGAAACGGCGGAGGCACAGTCATCGCCGAAGGTACACCCGAAGAGGTTGCCACAATAGAAAGTTCCCACACGGGAAGATATCTGAAAGACAAGCTTGGAATCAAATAAGCAAAAATACCGTATGGTTGTCATACGGTATTTTCTTTTATCCCACGGATATTTGACCTTTCGCAAGGACCGGTATTCCGTCCACTCCAACGTATACCCCGGCAGCCCTGATCATTTCACCACTCACGCTCACGTAAACATTACTTGTCACCGAAGACGCCGGGCTTCCATCCGCTATATTTATCCAAGGTGAAGAGTCCTCGCCGGAAACGGCACGCACGCGATATTCAACTCTGCTCCCAACAGGCACGCCGATGTCCGTGTGGTGCTTCTCATATCCAGCATATATCAAGCTGAAGTCACCGCCGCCTACCGATCTCTCAAGCTCAAAGCTGACTCCTGGGAATTCGCTGTCGGTTACATACTCCCAGCTTACTGCGTTTCCGTTATCGGTAACCTCATAGTTCAAGCTGTGGGGGGCATAAGGCGAACCCTTCTCCGATATGGTATACACAGGGCTCACGTACTCGCACAAGCCAACGTAGTCCTCGATTCCATCGCTGTCTGTTTTGTAGCATGCGAAATACAAGCTAAACTCAACCCGGCTTCTGCCATTGAAAATTGAGGTAACGGTACCGGAGATCTGTGTCTCTGTTCTTTTGCCGTTTACAAGGGTGATTCTGAACCATCTGCCGTCGCTGTCTCGTCTGGTGTTTGCGTACATGGCAATAAGGCACGCTTTATGTCCGGCATTGTCTCCGTAACTAAACGTGAACTTGTATCTATCACCATATCTGAGTCCGGCAAATCCTACGCTTACGTCGGGGATAATGTCGGAGGCTCCTCCCTTCCAAGCAAAACTCAAAGAGCTGTCGGGTGCATTGTTATAGTAAAACTCGTTTCCGGAAATGGTTATTTCCTTTACAGAGTCAGAATACGGGAACACAGCCGTCTTTCCTGCCAGATCGTTTGAAGACAAGTCACGCACTTCTCCGTTATATGTACAGTTTGCGGAGAAAAAACCGTCGGAGACTGTTGCTCTGGGGATCTTTCCGAGAGTAACGTACAGCATTGATCCGTCAGTCTCCACCCTCAGCATTGCCGAAGTACCGTCTATGATAAATGTGTTATTCGTAATAAATAATAGCTTCATTTGCTTCCCACTCCCCGATTACTGAATTAGAATAAACAGATCCCCCTCGGGAAGGGTGTCGGGAACAGTATAGCCGTAGCCGATGTTGCGCACCGCAGATGCACCGCCTGCCACAGAGATCGCACGCAACATACCTGTCATTGCTCCACCGGATTTCTTGAGATACTTGTCCGCCGCCTCTCCTCCAAGCATATTTGCGTTCTGCGCATTATCAATTGTACCAAGAGCCTCCACCGCGCAAGTTACATACCCGCATTTTGAAGTGTCACCTCTGGTGTCCGTGATCATAGCACTTGTGATTTCCACTGCATCAGCGGGAATGTTCACCTGCGCCAGCACAAGATCCACAACGTTTTCTGTTCTCTGTGGAACACTTGCCGTCTCAGTAGTCGCAATAATGCTAAACTGCCCCTCGGCAATATTCAGCCTTAAGACGATTGCGTAATTTGCACCGGATGCCAAGGTAACGGTGGTCTCTTCCTCCTCCCAAGCCATATATCCTCTGATCCAGGCAACACCGCTGCTGATTTTCAGGTTCATCCCGCTTTTCACAGACGGCACAAAGCTGTTCTCACGCCATACACCGTCTTTGTAGAAGCAGGAGATCATCTTCGCAAAGAATTCAGCGTTGACCGCCTTGTCGCCCCTCGGGAAGCCCTCCACTGTTTCAATGATTCTGGTAGAATCAAACATACCGCCATTTACAGGTATAATAATTTCTGCCATTGTATCCTCCATATGTTTTTATATATCAAACGCTTTTGCGTTATTAGATTTTGCCCATCAATTTGCTGATGTAGCGTATCTCCTCGCCAAACAGGGGATAAACGGAGCAAACTCCATTTTCCCATACTGTGTCAACGGCGGTAAGCCTCATTCCGAAGGAGACACCCAGTTTTTCGTCTGCCACATCGCAAATGTCACCTATAAAGTAATCCTTGCCATATCTGGGTAAAGAGTCTGTGGCACACTCCGCACTTACAGCAAATCCTTCAGGGTTCTTCGCCAGCTTTTCCGCCCCACGTTTTTTGAGAGCTTTCGTGTAGTCCTCAGAGGTCGGAAAACCACCGGGTGCAATATCATCCGCCTTCACGAACATTTCTCTTTTGTCACGCCCTCCGCTGTTGTCCACAGTAACCACAGTACCGTCCTTACCTTGCACATATGCAAAGTTTTTCATGGAGCTTCTGTCTATATCCATATTAATGGAGGTAATGTTGCCAAAGGACGACGAGAACACCGCCGCCTTTTCACCGGCAGTACGGTCCTCGCCCCTCACGATCCGAAAAACAGGAAGTCCTGTTTCGGGATCAGGCTTTACGGAATAAGATGCGCCGTAAGGTTTCAGCACCGAATATACCCATTCGGACAGGTTGTTCCACGAGTAGGTCAGATCCACCAAGTCGGAGATCATGACGCATTCGCCGATAGTCACATTTCCCTCGCCAAGGCAAGCAGCAACAGCAGAACTAACCGCCTCGGTCACAGTTCCGCTGTATACTCCACTTCCCTCCATTATCCTGTCCGCAAGAATACACTCAAGAAGTCGGCCGCCCATCTTGCATATTCCGTCCTCTTCTGTGGACAAATACTCCACTCTGCCACACTTTACTTCACCGTCAACAACTGAGGTGCAAACATATGCAGCATTCATAACCCGCTTGAGTAATGTTTCCGGGAAATGCAGGACAAAGGTGCCTGTTTCAAAAAATCTCTCATACCACACCACCGACGTGAATGAATCTATGGGCCCGTCAAGCAGAGAGAAATCTTCTTTTAAAAAATAGAGCTCCATAGTCCACCTCACACACCGTAATACAGGGGTACGTATTCCACCTGTGCGTTAATGTATTCTTTCCCGGAGTCTGCATCCACCTTGATCGTTGACTGTCCGAGAGGTAAAGAGAAAAACGCGCTGTCTCTCATAAAGCTGAAGCATCTTTCTCCGTTTACAGTAATACACTTCTGCCCTTTTCGAGTGTCGATCACAAGCACATCTCCGTCTGCGAGAGCAAGATTTGTTTTAATGTAATCGTCACCGCAGGAAACTGTAGGATTAACAACAGAGCCACCTGTGGCAATCACTTTAACAATAATACCGCACTCCGTATCACCGGTGTTGTCCGCCACAGTATGATCCGTTGTCATTTTCAAGCCACCGGTTACCCCTGCCACCGCTGTTGTGGTAAGAGGGAAAGTAAATAATGGGGCAGTTTTGCGGAATGTGGAAGTCTTTTTCGCACCGGAGCTAAAGAACACCGTCGGCGCCACAAAATTCAAGGTCACAACTGTAGGTGAATGTAATGTGTGACGGTCGAATTTCGGCTCCCCGCAAGGGATCACCGTAATTCTTCTACTATCGCCGAAAAAGTCCACGATCAGCTCACCGTCCTCCCGGGGATCAAGCATAGAAATAAGCTTTCTGCGAAGACTCGCTGATTCTTCTCTGGAAATCTCGAAGGTAACAGCCAGCTCTCGCTCCGCAAATCTTCTTCTGACCGGGTAGCCACCGTCAATTGTGGCGTATGGGCTGATCTTTACATCAAGCTCCGTACAATCAAATCCCGCAAGCCCGCCCTCAAGAAGCTTTGCCGGGGAGTCGGGAGAGATCTCAAATGTCTTTCCCTTTGCTTTATATATAATTTTGTATGTGTCGCTCACAATCTGAAGATCGCCTCGCTTTCACGTCTCTTTTTCTTTGCCAATCGGTAAGGAGATTCCTCCTCTGCCCTTGGCGCTTTCTTTCTCGCCATCGCCTTTGTCGAGAGATAGCGGGCTGCTTTTTCACTCATTTTCGTCATCGGAGTGCCTCCAGGGATACTCTGAGGCGAGAAAACTCATCCACCTGGGCGCAAAGAAATGAAATAAAGCACACATATGCGGCTATATGCTCTTCTGCGCTATCTTGCTTTCCGCAAATAATGCCGCCGGCGCCGTTGCCGAAAACTGTGTCAAAAAACTCCTTCACATCTACGCAAGTACTGTGGTTGTGGCCGTTTTCATCCCTCTCGTTCATAGCGCGACTGAGCTTTTCAAGGCCGCGGCTTACATTAGCGTAGCAATTTTCTTCAGTTATGTTAAAGGGAAAGCTTCTTCCCTTGTAATTCCATATTTTCTCCATAATTATTCCTCCGATCACTCTGTAAAAGTCCCTGTGGAGCTGATAAACTGCCCAATGGTGAGCTCGCCGTTTGCTATAAGTCTGCCTCTGATCTTCAGAGACTCTGCCCCCTCACCGCAATTTTCAGGACATACCGAATAAGCACGAACGTACGCCCTATACACACCCGGAAGCACTTCGTTGAAAAAGTCCACCGTCATGATCTCAACCGCGCCCTCTTTTCCGAAAAGCTCCTCGTTTGCGATTCTGTTTAACTTATCAATTGCAGCCGAGCCTTTCACAAGCTCCGCTTCGTAAACTATCTCCGAAGAGTAGCCGTCGATGTCTCCTCGCAAGTCTTCCTCGTGATAATATCTGCGGTATACTTCCTGTGGATTTTTCTTTTCTTCAAATCTCAAAAATCCCTCTCCAACCGGGGTCCACAAGGGAGTTTTATCACCTCCCACCCCCACAAAATACTGTCTGTCGTATCTGCTTATTTCCGACATATTATTCACCTCTTCTTTTCAGGTATCTCAGCTTGCAGGTGACGCTGTATTCCTCGCTTCCGTCCTTGTAGACCTTTGCCTTCTGTGCCCCTTTTACCATAAGCACTTCAGCTCCTGCTTCGGGAAACGGTGTTTTCTTGACGTAATCCGCAAGACAGGAATAATTCTTTAAAACCACAAGCCTGTCACCTGCGGATTCGCCGGGGCATCGCGAGCGGATTTCAAACTCCACCGCCACGACCCGATCTCCGTTCACGTACTGCTTACATAGCTCGGTTTTGCCTGTCAGAAATATTGCGAAGGCACCCTCTCGCCAAACCTCCGGCATGAACACACCCACACCGGAGCCGCCAAGGTACTCGCACAGAGTTTCCATCATTTTGTTATCGTTCATATAAGCCTCCCATCATACAAGCTTTAATTTGATGTGAGAAAGGCTTTTCGTTACATCGTCGAAATAACCCGCCTCTGCCACACGCATTACCTTTTTGCTTCCGTCTGAATCAGTGATAACGCACAGGTCGCCGTCCTTGTATTCAGGGAAGCTGACTTCCGTACCCGATTGATCTGTGCATTTGCTTACCGAGGGAAAGAAATACAATGTGGCGCCGCCGGAGCTCACCCCTTCAGGCTCATTTGCCGAAATTCGGCGGATCATAACGGAAGACAGAGCATAGCTTTCATATTCCGCCAAATATCCTCGGTCAGCACCGTCGCCCATGAGCTTTCTGTACTCTGCCACATAGGAGAGCATTCTTTCAAAACTCATTATATCACCTCAGATCCATCTTGTAAGGAGTCCGCATTTCATAAGTCTGGCGATAGCAGTCGGACAAATCTCCTGGCCGCCGCAGGTAACTGTCTGTGGATCAGCATAGGTTACACTTGCATCTCCCAAGGATTCACGCTTAACAGCACCTGCGCCTGACGTCATAAACTGAAGCTGCTCTTCTGCCGCATAGGCAAATTCTACCTGCTGCTCCCCGGTCATCATTTCTATTGTTTTAGGATAGATGAGGGAAAGAAGTATATCTTCCCCTCGTCTGTCATTGGTGCCACTCATATGTTTCACCTACATCAGCCCAAATATCGAACTGCAAGCTCAGGATAAATGGTCTTGAATGCATAGAGAACGTCCATAGAGAGCATTTCGCGCTTGTACTTCATGTCGTAGCCTCTTACCACACGGAGAGCGATACCGTTGTATGTAGTAACATAAGATTCAACTCCCGCAGGTGCCTGAAGAGGACGAGTGATAAACGCAAACGCATCGGGATGGAACACCAGGTTTGCCGCGTGATTACCTACCGCAGCTACCTTTGCATCTGATGTTGCAGTAACAGCAGGATATACAGTAACTGTAATCTTTGAGCCGGATACCACACCGTCTCTTGTGCAAGTATGAGGCTTACCGTCAATAATGAGAACATCACCCTTTACAAGCGCACCTTCACCTGTAAAGTTAAGATTGATTGTCTCAAAATTGAATGCAGCAGATGCAAGAGTAAGGGTAAGGCCGTCTGCAGTTGTCTCGTGATTGCAGATAGCCTGAGACATGTAGTTCTCAATACCGAACACCTTGCCGATCGCACCTGTGCGGAGAGCAGAGCTGGAACCGCACTTTTCAGCATTAACGATAGCGGGAACCTGCTTGAGATAAGATGTTGCAAGAGGGCTCCAGATCGCACGGCGAGTGCCTGCGGGAACCTTCTGCATATCGAGAGCATAGGATGCCTGAGCGATATCGTTAAGACCTGCAGGGGTCTTGCCTGCCTCACCGGCGATATTCGGAATGTCCTTGTAAAGTGCAAGGCCTTCCGCGTTGATCTTCTCTGCAAGAGCTGCAGCCGCAGGCTCAATGAACATTCTTACAACAGAGTCAAAATCGCACGCAGCTTCGATCGCGCCGACCTGCATGTCAACTGTTGCAAGGTGGTCGAGAGTCACGTCAATGGTGTCCTTCTGCAAATCTTCCGCATTAACACCGGTAGTCGCGTCAAATTCTGTTGCGGTGAGCTTCACGGGACAACGTACGGATACGGTGTCACCCTGCTTTGCCGCATAGCCTTCGATGTTCTCCTTATAAACGAGATTGGGGAACACCAGATTATCGATCAGTCTGGGCAGAGCCTCTCTTGCGATCTGCTTAACTGAAATATCAAATTTTGCCACTTGTTTTTACCTAACCTTTCGTTTTGTTTAGTTTTTCTTTTTCTGCGCATTTTCGAGGACTGTTCCTTACACATTACGCTAACACGTCCGTTTTCCTTTTTCTGCGCAATCTTTAGATTTGTTTGATCTGCTTGTAGTAGTCAGCGTCACTCATTGAATCGGGGTCAATGCTTTCCTTTTCGTGGCGCATACCTGTTCTGATTCGCTGACCCATTGCAGCAGAGGCAAATCCGTTCTGCTTTACTTCAAAGAGGTAGGGATCACTTTCGCGAAGGGCAGAAAGCTGTTCGGAAATTCCGCTGACCCCGTCCTCATCCACCGTGACCGCGCTCATATCAATGATCTTTGCCACAAGACCACGGTTTTTCACCCCTGCCCGGTCAAGCTCACGCTCAAGTGCAGAGGCGCATCTGATCCCCCTGATCTGTTCCTCATAGGACTGGCGGATCTCGCGGACGTCGCCCACCTCAAGGCCAAGCTCACCCGCTTTAATCAAAAATTCATCGTATGACAGCTTTCCGTCCCCGAAGAGCTTTGAAAAATCAGCCATTTATATCCCCTCCGATCCACTTTGCGCGGTATTCCTCAACAGTAATAACTCCCGCTTCAAGCTCGGAGAGATCTCTTGCTCTCTGGCTGTCGGTGTCGTTCCAGTAGGAATCGTCAAAGGTTACTGAGATCACCGCATTTTTGTCAATAGGGAGGGAGTAAACCTCAGCCCCACACCACAAGAGCGCTTTCACAACACCTTTCAGGAATGTGGCCAGATTCTTCTGATGCTTTGACGCATTCTGGCGCATATCCTGTCTTTCACCCATGTACTGTGTTGCGGTAAGTCTTACCCTGCCTCCTACGTCACCAAAAGTATAATGGTGAGTGCCGAGACCGCATCTGAATGACAGATAGTTAAGCTGGCACTGGACCGCATCTGCATTTTCCTCGGTTCGGAGCTCGGGATTATGCTCGGTTATCATAGGGTGATCCGCGAAATCCGAGTCGCCAATTGTCACAAACAGCTGCTGTGCAACGTCGTCGGGAGTGAACACGTTACCGTACTCATCACGGTTGACCAGCGTTTGGTTAATAAACACCTTCTTGCCCCCAAGCTTGATGTCACGGCAGAAATTATTGAACGCCAGGTCAACACCCTTCAGACAGTCCACAGCATCGGCAAACACAGAAACCCCAAGGCCAACTGATGAGTCGATATTGTTCTGAATATTCGGAGTCATTATTGCAAACAGCGGAACGGTTGACATAGTGTGTATCACACCGGTGCACTGACCGGGGCATACATCGGATTTCACCAGCTTGCCGTTCTCCCTCACATAAAACTCGTTTACAATAACGTAACCGTCCTCCTCCAGACAGTGAAGCTCAAGGTAAATGTAATCCTCACCCCTCCACTTGCCCTCGGAAACAAAGGCAGCCTCGGTTATCTTGCCGTTTTGCACGCTTAAGGGAATAATGTGCGATGCATCCACATACTCGAAAGATACGCCACCGCCCTCTCCGGGCCTAATAACGCCATCTTCGTCTTCAACACCGGTGATTCTGAGTATTACAGCACCGCTGCCGAGCGCAAAGCTCTTCTCAATAAGTCTGTTGGCGTTGCCAAAAAAGTCCGTCTCGCCAAAAATCTGTGCGACAAACTTGCCACCCTCCTCGTCAGATACTGCGACAGACGTGCGGTCGTTAAGCAGGAGCGACGCCCAGTCCTCGCATATTTTCTTTGCCATATTCATTCGATACAGCTCACGGCGAATCAGCCTGCCGCCGGCGCCGTTTTCTGTGAATTCGTGAAAAGATCTGTTGTAGCCTTTCCACCAAGATTCCCATTCGTCGATCTTCGAGTAATACGCCGTATTCGCTGCATTTGCGCCGTACCTCTCGGCAATGATCGACAGTATTTCTTCTCCTATCATTTTTCCTCCTTGATTTAACAAAAAATGTCTACTTGATCTTTCCCATATAGCGCTCGATGGAGTACTCCATTGCGTCCAGTATGTCTATATCGGAGGTGAAGTTGTCAAGCCTCTTATCCCCCGCCGACTTTTCATCCCAAACAGCCCCCGAGAGACCGTCGCGCAAAAGCACGCAGTCCTTGTGAATGCGGAACTTGCCCGCTGACATAAGGGATGTAACAAAGGCGATCCTGTCGGCAATTGGCCTCTTTGCAGAATCCATAACCACGGTCCCTGCAAATTCCTCGGACAAATGCCGCCTGAGCCCGTTTATCAGATATTGGGCCTCGCTGTCGGCGAAAATATACTTGATACGCACATTCTGCCAAACGGATCTGATACGTCTGAGAAAAGCCGAAAGCTCACGGTTTATCCTACCCGAGTCAATCTCGCCCTTCCCCCCAGCCACAGCGTGCTCTGCCAGAATGACGACCCCTCCGTAGCCACCCTCGCCCCTAAGCATAGCAGTAGCAACAAAGGTGGTTTTGGACCTGTTTCCGCCAAAGTCCACCCCCACGGTTACAAATTCAATGCTGTCAGGATCAACCATTTCCACAGTAAACGAGGCGGGATCATCTGCGAATTTTCTATAGATTAGTCCCTCTGCGGCGCATCGTTCACCGAGAATGTCCCTCCTGTACCACACCGATTCACGGTCATACTGACAGACGATCTGTCGCACTAGCTCTTCCTCTATGACAGGATTGTCATGGATCGTGAAATGAGCGTAATTGTAGTACCACTCACCCTCAACTGTGGGAAACTTGTCAATGTAGTCGCTGTAAATAAAATGATTTGGAGACGACGGGTTCAGATCCCAGAACACCCGACGGTCACGTGCGGCAAGCTGTCGGTTGAAAGCCTCTTTAATGAAGCTGTCCGAATGGAGATTGATCTCCGTAGCGATCCACATACCGTATGAATTACCTCTGATACGCTTAAATGAGTCAGAATTTTTGCCCCCGGAGAATATAACAATGCGCTCGCCTGCTTTGGTATTTACCCGTAACGCCTCGTTTCCTCGGTATCTGGTCCAGGCGCACCGCCCTTCAAAAATGTGCTCAAGCCCCAGTCCGTTGCATTCTCCGATATTCAGCTTTGCGTTTCCGAGAGTCGAGCCGGTTGCCAGGTGCAATCTGTCAGGAGAGCTTTCGAGAAGCGCGGCGAAAACGAAAACGTTATCAATGGTCTTTCCTGCTCGCACCGCCCCTTCAGCCACGTTTACTGTAGACCTGTAAGCGCGCTTCATATATTCCCGGTGCTTCTTGCCGAACACATATCCTCCGCCGTTTTTCACGTTTTCACGGTTTTCGCCACCCACCGCGTGCCCACCCATCTGCTTCTCTGACGTCATCCTTTTTGTATTATCCCTGCCGCTCATCAGTCGCCTCCGAAAATATCCCGCCTTACAGCTTCGATCTCCGGATCTGTGTAGACCCGACCTTGACTGTGGCTCGAGGCTGCCTGCTTTTTATTCCATATGTCGAAATAAAGTTTGATAGCCTGCATATTCCCCTCTTTAGCGCTTTCCAGAAGTGAGTTCCAGATGTACGGTGCGTCTGCCTGTGCAAATCCGCTGGCCAAAGCTGATGCGTATTCGGAGAATCTTCCCATTCTGACCCAGGAAGTGAATTCCTCCTCGTCAACTCCGTTTTCCGCCAGGATCTCCGAAACAGGCTTACCGCCACGCACCATTGCGTAAGCAACGGCCGCCTGCTTTTCGGTTACTCCGTATTCCTTAAGCTCGACTTCTGCGGCGCTTGAATGATTATCTGTTATCTCCACCCGTTTCCTCCTTTCTCTCTGCCGCGTCATTATTGTATCACGCGAACATCTGTTCTGTCATCTCGACTTTGTCCCGCAAAAATCCAACAGAAATAGCGGGCTCGTTCCGTTTTCGGGCAAAAAATAAAAAAGCAGACCTTATAAAGTCTGCTTTTCGTTGTTATTCGCATTTATCTGATTACCGTTTTCGTTACCATAATCAAGGGAAATTGGACGGTACATACTTATATTAGTACTCACTCAGCCAGTCCGGAATTTCCTTATCGCCATATTTATCCATAATATATTGTTGCCATTCATCCTCCAAAGTCTCCCAGGTTTTACCGGTAACGTCAACGACCGTATCCGGAAACAGCATCAGGTCAATTATCGCATTTTCTCCAAAGTCCTTGATTAAATAGTAGGCAAAAGAATTCAGGAAGAGTCCGTCCCTGTAATAATCAATACTAAAATCATCGTTAAGCGCATAGCTCAAAACATCAAATGCTTCGAAATAGCTCTCAACTCCCGCTTGGTAGGTGTGTCCGGCGAAGGAGTTAAAAAGATCTGCCCATTTCGAATTCTGTGTAAATGTTTTTTCTGTAGCATAGATAGCATACCGGGAATATGCCCGGCCGATTTCGCAAAAGGCCGATGTTTGCCATGGTATCTCCGGATTTTGATTTATTAAGTGCGCAATATGATAGTAATATGCATGCATATATAAACTGATTGTTGTAACATACGCCTCTTGCATAAAGATATAGCATGTATTGACATGACGCTTTGCAAATTTTGTCATGGCGCTGTATTCGGAAAGCCAATTAATGCTAATATTACCTGCTCTGTCCTCTAAACCAAAACGCTGGACTGCTTCAACAATTTCTGTATCAAGAATCTCCGCTGTTTGATAGATGGTTACATAATCACCGAAATAGTCTTCGAATATATCACTGTGATAATCCTTGTAACCGTGGTCTACAATGTGTGTGGCATAGGTTGTCTGAATGCAAAGGGGCAGATAAGGACCTCTATATGCATAGCCGCACACCTGGCGAGAAAACGAAACTCCGATTTTTTCGGAATATCCGAGAAGTAATCTCTCATACTCATCCAACTGAGTTTCAATCGGCTCCTTTATTGCATCCCACCAGTCAATATGTTCAAATAAACTCAGACTAAGTAATTTGGAATATCTAATGGTTTCCTTTTTCGCATAGCGTTCAGTAAAGGCTGGGTATAAAAGGTTGAGCGCCTGGGGATTCTCACAGAAAAACGCATCCCTCGCAGAGTTTTCTGCAACCTCTAAAACCTCCGTTTCCCACCCAAGATGCAAGGCAATAGCGTTGGCCATAGCATAGACATATCCATAATCAGTATAGTCTCCCCAAAGTGCTTGTAAGGTAACAAGCACCTGCTGCCAAGTTTCTGTGGACGAAAGTGCAATATATGCGTTGTTTTTTCCACTCTCACTGAAGTTGTCATCGAAATTTAAGGCGACATAGTTTAATTCCCGTACTGTCACACCACTATCCTGAAGAAAATGCAGGAGCGTGCGCTGTGCGTTGATGAAAGAATCCGCCTGAGACTTATCCGTTGTCATGCAGGTAAAGAAGCCATCAGCCGTGGATACGCTCAAAATTTCTGTTTTCTCATTTTCATTCGTAAAAGAGGGAAAAAAGCAAACTTTTTCCCTCTGCTTGTATTCATACTGTTCCAAAACCGGAGTTACTGCGATGGGAGAGGTTTTATCCATTGGGGTTGTACAGCCTACCATAGCTAGTAACACAAATAGACCTATACAAATTAAACTCTTTGCGACTGGTCGATTTCGCATTATTTCTCCTCCTTCAAAAGCTGGTATATTTACGGAACTGTATTTGGAATACCATTGGACAAATTTCCATAGTCCGGAAACACAATATCGAATTAAGGTAACGCATTTATCTGATTATTACCTTAAAGGTTTTGGATTCAGCCTCTGTGTCGCGGAGCATTTCGCAAAGTGCATCTGCATAGCTACCCAAATTTTCCTTGAGCTCGTCGATACCGCACAGCTCCAGCACAATATCACTATGTGCGAGCATATCGTGGAGTGCATCAAGATTTCTTCCGAAATACACCGGTAAGTCCAGCCCGTCCTCAATTTTCGCAAAAAGCTCCTCGCGGCTTGATACACCCTTCAAATCTATAAGCTTATAATTCATATTTATTCCTCTCCGTACAAGAGCTCAAATGTCACGTAGTGGTCGCTTGTGTAATATACAAGTCCGTCATTTGAGTAAACTATGCGCTTTGCCCCTCTCGAGGACTCGCCCAAAGTATCAATGTCGCACTCGTAGTACACACGTCCCGACTTCTTCGGAAGCTTTCCTTCGTAATTACCGAATCTTGATCCGCCGATACACTTGCCGGGAGCATATTTTTCAACGGAGCCACCGTTCCAGCCCAGCTCCTCAGCCGCTTCCTTGGTAATGTAATTTGACGGAAGCTTTCCGTACAGGTGGATATAGAGTGCCACGTTTTCCCGGTCGTCATAGCTGCCGTTTTCGTTGAGTATCTTTGAAATATCCCCATCGGAATCTGACGTTCCACTCGTGTCAGTTTCTGTAAGGTAATCAAGTGCGGCATCAAGTACGTCGTCAACTATCTTTTCAGCTTGCCAAGCGGTGCAGGAGGTAAATCCTACAAGGGCAACCGAAACCAAAAGAATCGTCGCAAGTATCAGCGATAACAGTTTTTTCATAAGCTTGTCACCTCAATAATGGTTGTCTGTTGATATATCAACAGTTGATAAATCAACCATTGATCTTTTCCAGTACGTCCTCGTTGTATTCAATGGATTTTACGTAATCCGCCACAAGCTTGTCATACCCCTTCTGTGCAAGGGCAGAGTTGACCATGGTCTTCCATGCGGGCATAGTTCCCTCGCCTACGTAATAAACCAGATGCCAGCCTGTGCCGGATGTGATCAGCTCGCAGTCGCCGGGCTTTCTCGCACCGTCAAAGAGCCAATTGTCAACCTCGGCCACAACTGTTCCGGGAATTACGTTTGAAAGAAGTCCGCCGTTTGACGCAGTTGAGGCATCATCACTCTGCTGCTTTGCCACAGAAGCAATGAAATCCTCTGTAAATCCGGCCTTTTCCCATTCGGAGTACAGAAGCTCTGCTTTTTGCTTGTTAGAGCTGTCCTCTGATGATAAGTACACATTACGGATAGTTCTTGTGGCTGCCTCGTTTCTGTAAGGCTCCTTTACCAGCATGAATACGGTGAATCCGTTTTCTGCCGTTTCAACGTAAGTGTCGCCTGCTTTGGCACCAAATGCCCAGTCACCTGACAGGTAAAAATCGTTCTTTGTTGCCCCTCTGTAGTAGCAAGACGCAATAACCTCGTCTATTTCCGCCTCTGTCAGATTCTCCGCAGCCTCAAGATAAGCCTTTACATAAGCCTTGTACTCTGCCACGGTTTTTGCAGTTGCAATAGTTTCCATAGCAGTGCGGATCTTTTCTTCCTCTCCCACCTTGTTGTTCACGGTAAAGGCGTAAACGTCAACTACTGCAAAATCCGCATAGTTTTCGTTATAGTGCGCCTCGATCTCCTCATCGGAGTAAACCAGGGAGCTTTCGTATATCAGGCTGTACTTTTCCGCAAGGATCTCAAGCTCAAGACAAGCACGCAGATCTTCTTCTCTCATGGGATTTCCCACAACGAGATATATATATCTGTCAAATTCATATCCCTTGGAGGTTGCTGTCTTTTTAACCTCGTTAACGTAAGCGTCAACATTGGCAAGGTCTCCCTCGTCCAGTTCCACACCGTTGTCGTGAGCAGTCTGGCAAAGAGCAAGGATCTCGGTAACGTGACCCTTGGTGATCTCAATAAAGTAAGTGAACCAGGTACCGATACCCGTTCTGAGAAGTGGGCATTCCTGCTCTTTCAGGGAAACCTGGGGGTCGATACCCAACATTTCAAAGTAAGAGGAGTGGTTGCCGTACTGCATCATAAAGAAATATGACATCATAGGAGCTGTGACCGTGAAATCCTCGGTCTTGCACACGATGGAATCGTAAAACACAGCCTCTTCGGACTTGCAGGATGAGAAAACCACGCAAACAGCGGAAAGCAATATCACCGCTGCAAGAATGAGTGAAATCTGTTTTTTCATATTAAATCGCCTCAATAATAATTTCTGCTTCAACGTTCACCTGGCCGTTTTCACGAACAGTGCGAACATAATAAACGCCGTCGCTTATGCCGGAGTAGATCTTCAGAGTCTCCCCGAGAGGTGCCTCCGACACATAGGATATACCAAGGGAGATAACCCTCTGCCCGCGCATATCAGCACCTATGTAGCTGCAAAGGAGGTCCGGATAGCGGGTATTGTTCATATGCCCGTTCATGTCAATGTCAGCGTATTCGACAATCCTCTCGCCCACCAGCTTCATTGTTACATCGTCCGGTATCTTGAATCTTGCAGGAACGTCCAGTTCGATCATATCGTCAGTACGATAGGCGAAATCGAACTCACTGGCGCGATGCAGTCTCTTGTCCTGCACACCGCAAAGTGCCCAAACAGATACAGCCTCAGCCACGATCATGCCGTCGCGGATGATACGGTAGCAGCGTGGGAACTGCACGCCACGGGACTCGCAAGCCCAGGACTGCACCTCAACCTTGTCGTGCACGTGGATAGGCGCATAAGAGCTCATTCTCATACGGCTTAAAATAAAAGCATATCCACGCTCGAACAGCTCGTTGTAGGAAGGACCGTCCTCCTCCATTGCGCTGTTTGCCGCCTCCTGCATGTATCTGAATATATTAGACGCCGACACGACGTCATTGCAGTCAACGTCATTTGCAATGATTCGGTACTCACCGCTCCATTTCATAGAAAACCTCGCAAAACATAAATTAACAAAAGGAGACAGCAAACTTGTGTGTCTGCTGTCCCACGAAAAAAGCTAAAATTAAAGAGTATTAGCGGAACCGAGAACGTTCTGGATCTTATGAGCAACCATCTTCTTAACCTCTGCGCGAGCAACGGTAAGATAAGTTCTGGGGTCGAATACCTCGGGCTGTGCTGCGAGAACACGGCGGATACCTGCTGTCATTGCAAGACGGATGTCAGAGTCGATGTTGATCTTGCAAACTGCGAGAGTTGCAGCGCGGCGGAGCTGTTCTTCGGGAATACCAACTGCGTCGGGGAGTCTGCCGCCGATTTCGTTGATTTCCTTAACGTGTTCCTGAGAAACAGAGGAAGCACCGTGGAGAACGATGGGGAATCCGGGGATCTTTTCCATGATCTCTTCAAGAATGTCGAAGCGGAGCGGCGGGGGAACGAGAATGCCGTCTGCGTTTCTTGTGCACTGTGCAGGTGTGAACTTGTATGCACCATGGCTTGTACCAATGGAAATAGCAAGGGAGTCAACGCCTGTGCGTGCTACGAATTCTTCAACCTCGGAGGGCTTTGTGTAAGAGGAATGTTCAGCAACAACGTCATCTTCAACGCCTGCGAGAACGCCAAGCTCACCTTCAACAACAACGCCGCGCTCGTGAGCGTATTCAACTACCTTTTTGGTAACAGCGATATTGTCTTCGAAGTTGTGGTGAGAACCGTCGATCATAACGGAAGTGAAGCCGCCATCGATACAAGCCTTGCAGATCTCGAAATCTGCGCCGTGGTCAAGGTGGAGAGCGAGGTCAACGCCGGAATCCTTGATAGCAGCGTTTGCGAGAGCCATCAGATATTCCTGCTTAGCGTACTTTCTTGCGCCAGCGGATACCTGAAGGATAACGGGAGAGTTAAGCTCTCCTGCAGCTTCAGTAATAGCCTGAACGATTTCCATGTTATTGATGTTGAACGCACCGATAGCATAGCCACCTTCATAAGCCTTTTTGAACATTTCTTTTGTGTTAACAAGTGCCATGGTTTTACTCCAATCTATGATTTTGAAAATATTATTATTTTACTAACCATATTATTGTAACTCAATACGGCAAAAAAATCAATATAAAACGGGAAAAAGACTGAAAATTTTTTATTTCACCCTATGCGCTTGCGCTGATTTCTCCCCCATTAAGTGCCTGGATTCATCCGAGATTCTCCACGCGAACTCGACGAGTTGCTTTGCAACCTCGGCAAGAGTGTGTCAACACTCACACCTCTTAGGTGCCTGCACATAGCCCGGGTGGGATATCTCGTTTTGTGCGAACATAGTGAATCCCACCACCGAGGACTCTGTCCTCGTTTCGTTCGATTTTCACACTACGCGTGGGGCGCCCCAGGAGGTTCGTGCCACCCCCTGGGGAAACCCGGCACCAAAGAGAAGAGGAACACTTGCGTGTTCTGATTCTCTCCTCTTTGGAATCTCCTCTCTTGACACCACGCGCACAGCAGATTCATTAGGATGCTTTCCGTGGCTTCACCAATTTAGTGGAGTAAAACCGTTAGTTGGATTTCAAATTAACATGGTTAATTAACCTTATAGTTTAGTTTTTCTACATTCAGAAAAGCTAATTTCCAAACAACCGTAGGGACTGGCGTCCTCGAGGTTGGGATTCTCTTTGTTCGCGCTGTCTATATATCCCACCCAACCACACGCGTGGCAAAAAATAAACCGCAAAAACCACAAGCAAAACGCACAAAAACAATTGCAATTTATATTTATTTATGTTATAATTGCCTTGTAGATATCCCTATTTAAGTTATCAATAAAAATTTATATTTTAAAGAGGTGCAATATGGCAACAAAAAGATACGTTGGCGATTATCCCGTAATTGGTATCCGCCCCATCGTTGACGGCCGTCGTGGCCCCCAGATGATGCGTGAATCCCTTGAGCCCCTGGTATGGGCAATGGCTGAATCCGCAAAGAAGCTCTTTGAAGAAAACCTTTTCTACTCCAACGGTGATCCCGTACGTGTAGTTATGGCTGACACTTGTATCGGCCGCGTACCCGAAGCAGCAGCTTGCGCAGACAAGTTCAAGAAGGAAGGCGTTTCCATTACCCTTTCCGTAACTCCCTGCTGGTGCTACGGCTCCGAAACAATGGATATGGACCCCCACACAATCAAGGGCGTTTGGGGCTTCAACGGTACTGAAAGACCCGGCGCTGTTTACCTTGCAGCAGTTCTTGCAGGTCACGCTCAGAAGGGTCTTCCCGCATTCGGCATCTACGGCCACGAAGTACAGGACAGAGACCAGGTAACTGAAATGCCTGACGACGTTCGCGAAAAGCTCCTCCGCTTCGGTCGTGCTGCTGTTGCAGTTGCTACAATGCGCGGCAAGTCCTATCTCCAGATCGGTTCCCAGTGCATGGGTATCGCCGGCTCCATTATGGACCAGGATATGATGGAAAAATACTTCGGTATGCGTGTTGAATCCGTTGACGAAGTTGAGATCCTCCGCCGTATGGAAGAAGGCATCTACTGCGAAGAAGACTACCAGAAGGCACTTGCTTGGACAAAGGAACACTGCAAGGAAGGTCGCGACGACAACCCCGAAGAAGTTGACTTCCTCGGCGAAAAGGTTCGCATCAAGTTCACTCCCGAAGAAAAGGAAAAGCAGTGGGAGTTCACCGTTAAGATGTACTGCATCATCAAAGACCTTATGGCAGGCAACCCCAAGCTCTCCGACAAGTTCGAAGAAGAAAAGGTTGGTCACAACGCTATCGCAGGTGGCTTCCAGGGTCAGAGACAGTGGACAGACCATTGGCCCAACTGTGACTATCCCGAAGCTCTCCTCTCCTCTACATTCGACTACGAAGGCGCTCGTGAACCCTACACACTTGCTACAGAGAACGATATTCTCAACGGTATGGGTATGCTGATGATGCGTCTCCTTACTCACCGCGCACAGATCTTCGCTGACGTTCGTACATACTGGTCCGGCGAAGCTACAGAAAGAGTTACAGGCTACAAGCTTGAAGGTAAGGCGGCTGAATCCAACGGTATCATCCACCTGCTCAACTCCGGTGCTGCTTGTCTCGATGCTTCCGGCGTTTGCACAGACGAAAACGGCAACGCTATCATGAAGAAGTGGTGGGAAGTAACCGACGAAGATATCAAGAAGATGACTGAAGCTACCGTATGGTGCGAAGCCGGCCAGGATAACTTCCGTGGCGGCGGATTCTCCAGCCACTTCAACACATTCGCTGAAATGCCCTGCACAATGATCCGTCTGAATCTTGTTCGTGGTCTCGGTCCGGTTCTCCAGATCGCTGAAGGTTGGACTGTAAACCTTCCCGAAGAAGTTAACGACACACTTATGGAAAGAACCAACCCCACATGGCCTTGCACATGGTTCGCTCCTCGCTGCGACGGTAAGGAAGGCTCTCCCTTCAAGACCGCTTACGAAGTAATGATGAACTGGGGCGCAAACCACGGCGCTATCTCCTACGGCCACATCGGTGCAGACCTTATCACAATGTGCTCTATGCTCCGTATCCCCGTATGTATGCACAACGTTCCTGAAGATGACATCTACCGTCCCGCTTGCTGGAATGCATTTGGTATGGATAAGGAAGGTCAGGACTACAGAGCTTGCGCAACCTACGGTCCTATGTACAAGTAATTCCAAACAAAACGAAAAGCACGGCGAAAAACCGTGCTTTTTTTGTTATTTAATTTTACTAATTGCCTCTAACACGTTGTTTGCGATAAGATGTGCATCATAACCTAACCAAGCGTCTCTGAATTTTCCAAGGCTATCCTTGCCGCCACCGGTTAAAACCAAAATTCCTCTGCATCCGGCATTGTGTGCCATAACAATTTCATTTTTTCCTATATCGCCTATTACATATGATTGATGTAGGTCAATCGAATATTTCTCTACACATCTCTGAATCAGCCCAATCTTAGGTTTTTTACAGTTGCAGTTATCTTCTCTTTGATGAGGACAGCAAAGAAAATCATCAACAAGTAACTCATCTGAATTGAAATCAGCCAATATGCGTTTTTCTTGTTCTTCATAAGTTTTCATAGAAAGAAATCCTCTTCCTATGTTACTTTGATTAGTGATGATAATATTCAAATATCCCTTTTCTTTCGACAAAGAGAGCGCTTCCTTGGAAAAGGGATATGGTATAAAATATTCTATATTTCCTGTCGCTTCTCCGCCAAGAGTACCTTGCAAATCAAAAAATATTGCTTTTTCCATTTGTTTCCCTCCCATTTTTTTGCCAGCTTAATCTTTGTGTCACAGGGGAACCCCATCCCCATAAAGATACACGAGCGCATCCATAGGCTCCTTCCGGGAGGGAGCTGTCACCGAAGGTGACTGAGGGAGAGTGCGTTACAATAAAACCACGCTAAACTTAAAGTCGCGCAGGCTCCTTCCACCGCTAACGCGGTCCCCCTTCCTCCCGGAGGAAGGCTTTTTGCCAAATCGTGCGCTTCTTTTTTTATACATTCACCAACGCTTCATATTCTTCTCAAACTTGTTTGTATATGATTCCTTCAATTCATCAGCTGTTATCCCATAGCATAACAACACATCATTGAAATACATAAGAACGTCCGAAAGCTCTTCAACAAGGTCTTTTCGGAGCTCCACGTCTGTTGATGCTTTTGTACCACCGTTTTTCTTGATAATATCTATCACTTCACCAATTTCACCAATCATCCAAAGCATTTTGTTTCTTCCCGCCTCAGGCGAGATAGGTTCCCATTTTCCTTTGTATTTCTCTTGAAGCACCCTCTGCATTTCTAGCATTTCATTTATGCCAAAATCAGACATATACTTACCTCCATTTCATCCGTTCATTCTTCTCAATTTTTCCAGCACTGCCGTGAAATTGTCCGGCAATTCCACCTCGATTCGCATCTCCTCCCCCGTCACAGGGTGCGTGAGGATCAAAGCCGTGGCGTGGAGCATTTGCCCGTCAATAAGAGGCGCGTTGTGCTTCTCAAATGGAGTGTGACCGCCACCGTAGACTGTGTCACCCATCAGCGGATGCCCAATGTAAGACATATGCACGCGTATCTGATGGGTTCTGCCCGTCTCCAGTACCGCTTTCGCATAAGTGAAACCGGAGAATCGCTCCAGCACCGTCCAGTGGGTCACAGCATCTCTTGCGCGCTTGTCCACCCCACGGATCACTGCCATCTTTTTCCGATCCACGGGATGCCTGCCGATTGGCGCGTCAATCGTTCCTGAGTCTTCTTTGAATCCACCAACGGCTATCATCCGATATTCTCTGTGCATTGAGTGGTCTTTAAGCTGTGCAGCAAGTGAGAGATGCGCCTCGTCAGTCTTCGCTACACAAATGAGTCCGGAAGTATCACGGTCGATTCGGTGCACTATCCCCGGTCGGTTCACTCCGCCAATTCCGGAGAGAGAATCCCCGCAATGGTACATCAGAGCATTCACAAGAGTCCCCGACGAATGTCCGGGCGCGGGATGCACTACCATTCCCACAGGCTTGTTGACAATAATAATATGCTCGTCCTCGTATCTCACGTCAAGAGGAATGTTCTCAGGCATGGCGTCATATTCCTCGTTCTCGGGAATACTCACTTCAACTACGTCTCCCGCCTTAAGCTTGAGGTTTTTCGCCCCAGCCTTGCCGTTTACCGTAACGTCGCCGTCCTCAATGAGCTTCTGTGCACGGGAACGGGTCAACTGGGTCTTTGATGCAACAAATGAGTCAAGTCGCTCACCCGCAGCCTCTGCTGTGTATACCAGGGTGTCAAATATCTCGTTATTCATCTGCACCGCCGTCTGCTGCCGCTTTCTTTTTCTTGTATTCCTTTACTTCCTCGATGATCACCCACAGGACCACCATAGCGCAACCCACGCAAACGCAGGAGTCCGCAATATTGAAAACGTAGAAATCTATAAATCTGCAGTCGATAAAATCAATAACGTATTCCAGGCGCACGCGGTCGATCATATTTCCGATACCGCCGCCGATTATCAAAGCCAAAGCGCACTGCGCCCAGCGACTTTTCGGCTTTGTCACGACGAGCCAGCCTGCAATAGCCAGAATACCTACCACAGAGGCAATCATAAACACCCAGCGGTTGTTTGCAAGCATGCCGAATGCGGCGCCGCGATTTTCAACATAAGTGAAGTGCAGTACGTTCTCAATAAGGGGGAAAGTATCAACCGTGGTCAGATAAGTAGCCGCAAGATACTTACTCACCTGGTCAAGAACTACCGATAGAATTATAATTATTATACTAAAGATCATTTTTTCTCCAATTTGGGAAAATTAGAATTTGCCGTGTTTTTTAGGATTCTTGGGTTCTTCTGCGGGGATGATAGGCTGGCGCTTGATCTGTGCAATGTTTTCCGGATCATCCATGTGACCGAAGATGATGTTAAACTCGTCTGTAACGCTCATAGGATCGTCCAGCTTCTCAAACAAGCCCTCTACATCATCTGTATCATCAAGGGAGAAATCGGAAATCATGTCCTCGTCCGCTTCAAAGAAATCGTTGAGGCTCAGGGCAATGCTTGTAGTGCTGTTGGAGGTAGTGTCATAAGCCCGTGACATAGCCAGATCCTCGTCGTAATTTGCAGAGAAGAACTGCTTTAGGCGGTCAAGCTCATCAATTTCTTCATCTTCGCCTTCAGCCTCTTCCGCTATTGCAAAGTCTGCGCCGAAATCCTCTTCGAAATCGGACACAGCTTCAGTTTCTTCGGGGAAATCTTCCTCAAAGCCAGGTTCAATTTCAAAGTCTTCCCCACCGTCCTCTGTTGGCTCGGCGTAAAGATCATCTCCCCAGGCAAATTCATCGTTGGGAGCGTAGGAACCATCGTCCTCATCATCGAAATCATCAGCGTAAACATCGCTGTATTTCTGCGCTTCAAGCTCAATGCTTTCGTCAGATTCTTCGATTGCCGCCTCTCCGTACACCTCGTAGGGCTCGTATGTATCCTCTGCCGCTTCGACCACTTCTTCTACAGGTGTGGCCTCTTCCTCTTCAGGCGTGATCTCTTCTTCGATCTCTTCAGTTACAGGCTCTTCTGCCTCAGCTTCGTCGAAATATTCCGCCCATATATCCTCGGCATCATCAGCCTGACTGTCATCTTCCTCGTCTGTCAACTCAACAAATCCGTTCTCGTCTTCAAGGCTGTCTTCTTCAGCTTCACTGACCTCTGCGAAATCCTCCTCGTCATGAAGGATCTCAAAATCCGTTTCATAAAGCTCTTCAGCTTCTTCAATCGGAACTACGGGTGCAAACTCTGCCGCTTCTTCTATTACATCAAAATCTTCTTCGATCTCTTCGAGGTGGCCGGCTTCTTCAAATTCCTCAAGTTCTTCGACTTCTTCAAACTCTTCGAGTTCTTCAAGCCCTTCAAATTCCTCTTCAAAAGCCTCATCTACAGTCTCAAGCTCGTCTGTATCATCAGAGGGCTCGTCCTCAACCCGCTCATTGTCGTCATAGGAAAGGCCTGTGTCTCCGCCTGAATCAGCCAGAAGCACCTCAGCCGCCGCTGTGATCTCTTCAATTGATTCAATATGTGTATTGTAAGCAGCAAATAAAGTATCTCTGAAAGCGCAGATCTCATTGTAAATATCAACTGCCGCAAGGCTCATATCGTCTGCAACCTGGCTGTTGCCGCAGACCTTCCGCTCAGCTTCAACCACAATTCGCTCAGCCCGAGCCGTTGCCTCTGTGATGATCTTTTCACGGAGATTTCTTGCAACCTCTTCAGCTTCAGCGATAATCTTCTCACCTTTAAGCTGGGCGTCGGCAACTATCATTTCCGCCTCCTGCTTTGCCTTATCGGTAAGAGCCGGATTTTCCCCGGTTGGCTGGTTTGCAAACTTCTCAAGCTGCTTTGCCAGAAGGATCAGCTGCTGCTTCTGCTTTGCAATGAGAGCTTCGCTCTCCTTTGTCTGATCGTCAAGCTGGTTTTCCAGCTCTTCGGCATAATTGTTCATTTCGTCAAGCTTGCCAAGTGCCAGAGAAAGCCGTCTTGACTTTTCGCCGTGAGCCTTTTCAAGCTTTTTATATTCTCCATCAATATACGCAATATACTCATCAACCTCATCAGGTGAATATCCACGCAGAATTTTGGTAAATGCTTTTCCTTTGAAATTTCTTGCCATAATAAATTCCTCCGCCGTATATTAATCAAATTTATTTTACAAATATTTTTTGCAGGTTATTCGCAAGCGACCGCTTTTGGTCTGCCCGCAAACGTCACCTAAAATGTATTTCCCATATCCGCGCACCGAAAGAACGTCACCGCTCTTAACTTCCGCCGACACGTCCAGAGTCCGCACATAAGACAGCTCCACAAGCCCCGCGCGCACAGTTTCTGCCGCCGCCTCACGGGATTTCCCGGTTATGGCCTTGACTACCCCATCAAGTCTGGGTGAGGCCACCGTAAGCACGCTATCCTCAAACCGCCTCGGGATCAAGAAGTCAGGGGAAACGCTCTTCACCTCGACCTTGACGCCGTCGCGCCCGATCTTTGAAAGCTCCGTGCAAATGAACGGTGCGATCCTCGATGCCACAAAGGCAACAGCCTCAGACTCCGATATGACCGCAATATCCCCGATCACCGACCGGTCAATACCCAAGGAAAGAATACCGCCCATAAAGTCCCTGTGGCCAATGGCCCGGAAGCCGCTTCCTCGAATACGAAGAGCCACAATGGGTATCTCCTCAAGAATCTCCGGACACCTGATAAGATGCGCCGCAAACGAATCGGTACGGTCTGTGTCAAGGACCATCTTATGAGGTGGGCAGGACTCGGGCATATACCACTCAGGCAAAAAAACCGTGGTACACCTTTCGGCACCACGGCTGCCGCCCCAAAAGAAGCATCTGGAAATTCCGTTTCCGATTCGGGCGATTAATTCATTATAAACTTCAATTTTTTCTCCCGGCGAGAGAAAGTCAGAAACAGCCACACTGTATTCCGATTTCTCATACAATTCAAGAGCACGGGAAACGTTAATGGACAAGTTCATAAATATTGTAATTCAACTTTCTGTTGACTTTGTACTGAGTATGCTGCAAACCGTTACAGCACAAGAAATGCGCTTATAAGGCTAAGCAATATATACGTTATAAGAAATGAAATATCCAGCGGGATACCCTGAAACCAGCCGAGCCGCTCAAGCACATGCCTTACAGGAGCAACAAACAGCTCCACAAATCCATTAAGAAGATTAACGATGGGATACTCGTCATCAGGTATTATCCAACTGAGCACTGCGCTTATAAACATACAAGTAAGAACAATATCAAGGAAGATAGAAAGCGCGGTGGTGATCACATAGATAAACTGGTACAATTCACACCTCCGAAATTCCTACACCACTTGAATCAAGTATTTGCATCAATAAGAAAGCGAATTTGGGTATAGAAACAAAACCTGACCGCAAATCCGCTTCAGTTCTACAACTGTCTATGTATTTATTGGCTGATTAGATGAAATCAACGAAATCGTCGAATGCCTTTTCAACCTGAGGCTGGGGTTCCGGCTCGGGCTGGGGTTCAGCGCGACGCTGCTTTACCTGAGCTTCTCCAACGTCAACATTGGAAGGAGTAATAACATACGCGTTTGTAGCGATCTTCTTGAGAGAACCGCCGATAGAGTATGCAACACCGGAAAGGAAGTCGATAAGTCTGCGAGATGTTTCCTTGTTGGTGCTTTCAAGATTGAGAACAACAGTGCTCTTGTTCAGAAGGTGATTAGCGATCTGAGAAGCAGTTTCACTGTCATAGTTCTGAGGACGAACCACCTGCATCTTGATATTAGCGCCGGAAAGGCTGATGCCTCCGCCCATAGACTGAGCACCTATACCTGCGTGCTGAGTGCTCGCCATGTTACCCTGACCGTACTGGCCGGCAAGCTGGATATCGCTGTCGTCCATATCGTCGTCGTAACCGTCGTTATTATCAAATCCGTTATAGTAATCGTCATCGTAGCTATCGTCGTAGCTATCGTTGGTGCCGGTTACCTTCTTGATTCGATCCATAAGTCCCATATAAATCCTCCATTCTGCCATTTCGGCAGGATAATTACAAATTTATTTCCGCTGTGCGGATGTGTGCATTATTTATAAATGCGGGAGCCGAAAATCGCGCTTCCCACACGCACAATATCAGATCCTTCTTCTATGGCGCACTCATAGCTGTCGCTCATGCCCATTGACAAAAGAACCTCTCTTATATTATGCGATTTTTTTGCGAAAATGTCAAGGAATATTCTATAAGATTCTGCAAAATATTTGCGAAATTCACTATTTTTTTCACATTTTGGTGCCATGGTCATCATTCCGCAGAGGTTTATCCTGTCAAATCTTCCAAGTTCTTCCACAAACCGAGCCGCCTCGGACGGAAGAACGCCCGACTTCGACTCCTCGTTTCCTATGTTAACTTCCACGAGAATATCCTGGGTCGCGCCTCGTTTTTCGCAGATCCGCTGTATCTCCGCAGCCAATTTCACAGAGTCAACAGAGTGGATAAGCCCTGCCCTGCCAGCCACGTACTTCACCTTGTTCGTCTGGAGGTGACCAATAAAATCCATCACCCCGCCGGCCAAGGTTATCTCGTCGTATTTCGCAACGAATTCCTGAGCGTGGTTTTCGCCGCAAAGCTTGAGCCCACACTCTTCTATCAGATAGCGAACCTCCTCTGCCGGCACGGTTTTTGTTGCGGCAAGAAGCTTTACATCCCCGCCCATAGTCCGCCGCGCCTTTGCAGCCTCAATTTTATCCATAACGCGGAGGTAGTTATCCCTGAGCTCCGCTTTTCTTGCATCTGTCATTTTGCTTATTTCTCCCACGTCAGCTAACAACCTTACCGGAATAAAGCTCTGTTCCGCTGACTACCACAATATCGTTCTGCCTGATCCAGGAATATGTGTCATCCTCATCCTGGGGAACACCGTTGCAAATAACGTATCCGTCATTTTCATAGATCACGTTTATTCGTCTGAACTCAATAGTGACCTCGTCCTTTATATATACGCCTTCGTATCCGCCGATAACTCTGACAGCCTCAATAGGCAGCTTGAATCCGGCGTACTCTTCGATAGCAATACGCACCGGCTGCATTCTGGTGTAGTCAAAATTCACAGGCATCTTCTCACAGCTGAACACGACAATAGAGTTTTCTCCTTCAACGTCGTTTATAACACGCACGACCTCCATATCAAGAGTTTCGTTGCTGTAGGGAAACTCCATAGGATACTTCTTCGAGATCTCGAATCTGTCAGCTGATGTCCTGGCCATAATACAGGAAATGTACCAGGTGTAATCATGAACCATAACGCCGATTGAAAGGCGGCTGCCGTAATACGGATCTGACAACGTCATATTGACAAACTGCTCGTAAGTCATACTGTCAATGGAATCCGCCGTAAAGATCTCACCATAACCGTCAAATTCGGAGAAATAGTAACCGGACTTACCCGAATATACCGTTTCCATACAAGCACCGAGGTTTGATCTGAGGCGGGTCTTTTCAGCCTCAAGATTAGATATAAGCGCATCGTAATCGGTGATCTCTCCGGTGACTATTGCCTTTTTCTTAATATCAACCAGCAGTATAGCTCTGAGAGACAAGGCATCTGCATACTCTCCGTTTTCGGAGTATCGTCTGATACTTGAAACAGTTTCGTAAATATCCGCCTCGATTCCCGCAGTAGATTGTACAGAACGGTTTTCACTCTTGCTCTTTGTAAGCAGGGCGATCTGCTCGTCAAGCTCTGCAAGACGCATTTCGGAGTCAGCCGAGTAATCCGAATACACGTCCACCAGCTTACTTCCCACAGCAACACGGCCGCCGTTTGATATAGCAGGAACCACGCTGCCCTCTTTGCTTGTGTTGGCGTACAAGGGCTCTTCGTCGCGAATGATATACCCGTCCACTTCAAGTACCTCTGTAACAGTGGAAGGTACCGCGTCTACCAGATCAAGTCCGGGGGTGACTCTATCCACAACGTGGTAGCCGAGAAATATCATTATCCCGATAGCCATCACCGCAGTAAGGGTGTATGCCGCCACGCGGTTTAGATACCGTTTTTCAAAAATTTCCTCTTTTTTTCTCATTTACACAACTTCCGTATGTTGTTTTGCGTTAATTATTTTCCTTTGGCCCGTCGATCACAAACAGCTTTTCAGGCTTAATGACCGGCACTCCGTCAATCACAGCCCCACGTCCGAGAGCGATAAACTCACCGCGGTTTCGTATGCGGATCAGCTGACCTTCCGGGAAATCCACCTTCAGCTTTTTCTGGAAAAGCTCAGTGCCGCCCCGCAGGAGCTTTGCGTAAAAGTCCGGCACCGTAATCGCCGGAAGATCCATAAACAAGGATTCCACAGGCTTGGGGAGCTTTAATCTTTCCTCAAAAGTCATATTTTCAAGCTCTTCTATAGTCACGCAGTCTTCGAGAGCAAATTTTCCGGTTCTCGTGCGCACAAGAGACGACATAACGGCACCGCAGCCAAGCTTTTTGCCAATATCCGAGCACAATGTACGGATGTAAGTCCCCTTTGAGCATGCCACAAGAATTGAGTAGGTGTCGTCTGCGATCTTTTTTACATTCAGCGAGAATATTTCCACCTCTCTGGGCTTTCTTTCCACTTCTCCGCCCTCTCTGGCAATGTCAACAAGCTTTCGCCCGCCAATCTTCACAGCAGAATACATAGGTGGAATCTGTGATATTTTCCCCAGGAATGAGTGACAAGCCGCAAGCACCTCTTCCTCTGTGGGGATATTATCACTTGTGGTAAGGACCTCACCGGTAATATCCTCTGTGTCGGTAGTAAGCCCCAGCTTCATCTCGCACAGGTATTCCTTGTCGTGCATCATAAGATAGTCCGATGCTTTTGCCGCCCTGCCGATCAGAACAGGCAAAACACCTGTAGCCATAGGATCGAGAGTACCCGTGTGTCCAACGCGAGATGTGTCAAAGAGCTTTCTGCAAGCGGAGATTATCCTGTGAGATGTCACCCCCGCATGCTTGTTTATAATAAGAACACCGGATATGGTGTCCGCTTTTCTTGTTCCCATTTATCTGTCCTGTAATTTTACTGTCTTTCTGCAAGATATTCCCGCACGGCCTCGCCAAATGCACGTGCAACGGTCTCAAGTGCCTCCTCGGGAGTGTCTGCCATAACGGTGCATCCCGCAGCGCGCACGTGACCGCCACCGCCAAACTTCGCACATACAGCAGCGCAGTCAACGTCAGCGTTTGCTCTTGAAGAGATCCTGAATTTTGTCGGATCGTCCGGTGCCTGCTTGACGGATAGTCCAACAAGCACTCCCTCAACTCCACGTGGAGTTTCAACTACATTTCCAACGTGTTCTTCGCTAAGTTCGTTATCGGCAAGCATCTGCTGAGTAAACAGCACCGCTGCCAAGCGTCCGTCCTCGAAGAAACGGAGATTCTGTATTGAAAGCATCTGCGCGGTAAGCTCCTTCAGAGTGCGCTGTCCGAATAGAGAACGGGCAACCTCGGTGGTATCCGCACCACCGTCCTTTGCATTGTTGATCTCTTCCACCAGCGCAGAAGCAATAATATGAGTCTTCGGCGTTGTGTTGGCCTGTTTGAAGCTTCCGGTATCAGACACAATAGCTGCATAGATCGCTCTTGCCACGTCAGGGGTACGTCCAATTGCCCCACTGTCAGTGAGCATTTTGTAAAGCTCAAAAATTATCTCCCCGGCAGCAGACGCAGTATGGTCAATGTAGTTTGGGGCAAATGCCTCACCCATACCGTGGTGGTCTATCATCACGTCAATTTTGGGGATAAGATAACCAAGATCCCCAAGCTGATTTGGAGACGCCACGTCAACGGCGTAGATCCTGTGGTAATCTTCTACATCCCCCACGCCAAATTCCTCCTGCTCTCCGCAAAGGAAACGAAGTCTCTTTGGTACTTCAGAGGGGCATGCCACCTTGGCGCTACCGCCGCAAGCTTTGATAAGTCCCGCAAGGGCAAAGGCAGAGCCAATGCAGTCTCCGTCAGGGTTAACGTGAGTAAGGATCAGCACCCGTCCTCCTCTGCAAATGAGGGATGCCACGTCACTGAGCTTAAGCTCACGATATGTCTTGATCTCAGGCGAATTATTCATCGTCTTCACCGTCGTTCTGTGTCTCAGCAGGCTTACTTGAGCTGATCTGCTTCAGAATTGCGGAAATGTCCGCACCGTGCTTTACGCCCTCGTCACGAATGAAGGTAATATCGGGAGTAATGCGGAGATTCAGTCTCTGTGCAAGCTGTGAACGGAAGAACGGAACTGCGGACTTAAGTCCCTTTGCCAGCTCCTTCTCGTCACATTCGCCGTAAACGGAGTAGTACACCTTTGCAAATTTCAGGTCAGCAGAAACGTCAGCGTTCATAATGCTGATCATCTCGCAGGCTACTCTGGGATCTTTAACTTCTCTGATGATTTGGGCGCACTCTTCTGCGAAAGCGCCGTCGATCTTGTTCTTTCTGTATTTAGCCATATTTTTCCTCAAATTTTATTATTTTTCGTGATTACTGCAGGTATCCGGGCAAAAACTGTGGATCAATCGCGTTTTTAACTATCTTTTTCGCCTCATCCGGGGAGAGGCCGCCACCGTTGATGCTTGGGTTTCCAAGACCGTGAGTTGCCGCTATCTCCTCTGTGTACTGGTCAAGAAGATATATCTTGGTGTTCATCCAGTTCCAGTCGTAGTAGTTGACTGTGGGAGTCAGGAGAGGATCAACAACGCGGAGTCCGCCGTTTCCGTCGCTCTCAATGGTAAAGGTGAACATACCCCCAACCATAGTGATCTGGCGAGACTGACCGCAGGCAATGTTACCCATAGAGTAGATGCACAGGGTCTTGTTTCCGTCCTTGCCTTCGATCCAGTCAATGGGCTGGAGACAGTGGGAGTGGTGACCGAGGATGACCTCTGCTCCGTTGTCCGCAATAAGCTGTGCCAGACGCACGCTCTCTGTCATGGGAACCGGGTTGTATTCTTCCCAGCCGAAGTGCATGGAAACAATGGTAACGTCAGCTATCTCCTCCGCTTTCGCAATTGCATCAACAATAAGCTGATCATCGTTGTAGTAAGGAACGAACATAGTGGAATTTGCCGGAAGAGAAATGCCGTTTGTACCGTAGGTGTAAGACAGCCACGCGATCTTCACCCCGTCCACTTCAGTAACGCGGATGTTCTCGTAATCCTCTTTGTTGTAGTAGCCGCCGATCATTGTTACAGGCTGTGTGTGCCAGAAGTCCAGCATACTGCGGTAGCCGCTCTCACCTTTGTCAAGGGTATGATTGCTTGCCACGTTTATAATGTCAAATCCCAGAGTCACAAGGTCGAGACCTAACTGCTGGGGGGAATTGAACGTAGGATAAGCGGTGTATCCGTACTGTGCGCCTGCCATAACAGTTTCCTGATTGATAAAGGCAACGTCTGCTTCTTCAACATAAGGCGCAATGTGCTCATACATAGGGAGGAAGTCAAACTCTACTCCTTCAGGGGCGCGGGCTGCCGCATCAAGCCAGATATTTGCGTGAATAAGGTTGTCACCAACCGCAAGAAAGTCAATGGAAACCCCTGCAAAAGGATCAATAGGCTCGTTGCCCTCAATAATTCCGTCGGGCTCAAGCACCTCACCGGAGGCAAATGAAGTTCCTACAGGCTCAAAGGGCTCGTCCGTTTCCTCAGGCTTGGGGTCAACAACCACGGGAGTGTTCACAGGTGCCTTTGTCTCTACAGGCGGTGTGTAAGTACCGTCTGCAGGCCTCAGATGAAAGCAGGACGTAAGTATAAAAACCAGAGCGCAGAACAGCGGCAATAATCTTTTCATAGGACCTCCCATTTGACTCACTTTGAAATTACAAAGTAGATATAAGTATATTCATTATATTATACCACATAACCACCTGTCATTTCAATACGATTATATGTAAATTTGTTGTTTCCGGAGCAATAATATTCTGTGTCGGCGATCAGATTTCAACACCCATAAATTCCCTCGACAATATTCAAGAATCCTCGCACATTTTCTTGCTATTGCGATTTATTTATGCTATAATATATACATCTAAATATATATTGGAGTAGTATACTGATATGATTAAGTTATTGCATACAGGGGATATCCACCTGGACAGTCCCTTCTCCGGACTGGACTCAAGAAGCGCTGAAATTCGCCGTAATGAACTTCGCGCCGCATTCACGTCTATGATGACCTATGCCCGAATGAATAATGCTGACTTGATTCTCATAGCAGGTGACGTGTTTGACGGCGACTATGTTACCCGCGAAACCCTCCTTCTCCTTTGCAGGGAATTCGAGAACTTCGGAAAACCTGTTTTCATTGCTCCGGGCAACCACGACAGCGCCACTCCCTCGAGCGTTTGGCAAAAAAATATTTTCCCAAAAAATGTTTTCGTATTCAAGGATGATGAGGTATCCTCCGTTGATCTGCCCGAGCTTAACACAACAGTGTACGGCTTTGGATTCACCTCACCACATATGACAACCGTTCCCCTTATTGGCAAAAGCGTGGCTGACCCCACCCACATCAACCTGCTCCTTTGCCACTGCGATATGGTGGGTCCGAAAAACGGCAATACAAACTGCCCCGTAACTCCCGATCACCTTGACAATTTCGGTGCTGACTACTCCGCCCTTGGCCACGTTCACAATCCCCCGTCTCCGGGTCACGACGGCCGCTGGTGCTATCCCGGCTGCCTTGAACCCCGTGCATTTGACGAAACCGGCGCAAAAGGAGCGTGCATGGTAGAGATCAGCAAGAAAAACAGCGAGGCAAGTATCGCCATAAAGAGGGTCAGATTTGCTAAACGCCGCTACGAGCGTGACGAGCTTCGCCTGAACGATCCCCGCACACAGGCTGATGTACGCGCCGCTGTGGCTGACTTCATTTCCGA
The DNA here is from genome assembly GCA_015064355.1 of Oscillospiraceae bacterium. GTDB lineage: Bacteria > Bacillota > Clostridia > Oscillospirales > CAG-272 > UMGS1696. Next base: position 110,046 of record SVSJ01000002.1, read on the forward strand.
GAAAAAATACGGTGAGGATACCCTCCTCTCATTAAAGCTTACCGGATATATTCCCCAGTCCTTGGTTATTGACACCGAGGCGATCGAAAACTCCTGCACATCCCTGTTTATGCTTCGCCTCGAGGACGCTACAAGACCTGACATAGATCTCGCGGCTCTTGAGAGCGATATAACAATAAAGGGCGAGGTCTACAGAAACTTGAAGCCCTCTCTCACCTCAAGTGATGAGCAGACCCGCGAGATCGGCCTCCGCGCCCTGCGTTATGCCATGAGCGCCCTGGCCGGCGACAATACGTTCTGATAAAGGAGGAAACAAATGATACTGAAATCACTGCATATCATATCATTCGGCGGACTTCGCAACCGCGACATTGACCTGTCCCGTGGCGTAAACGTAATAGACGGCGCCAACGAATCCGGCAAATCCTCCGCCGCAATGTTTATTAAGTTTGTTTTTTACGGGCTCTCCTCCCGGGCAACAAAGTCCGGTGCATCAGAGCGTCAGCGCTATATAAACCGCGACACCAACCAGGCATCCGGCTTTATTATCGCCCAGACCTCCCGTGGTCAGCAGTACCGTCTTGAGCGCACCCTTATTGCCTCCGACGACGGTCCGCTACGTGAGAGAATCAGAATCATCAACCAGGAAACCGGCGAAACTGTAAGCGGTCAGAATCCGGGCGAGTATTTCTTTGGAGTTCCCGAAGAGGTGTTCACAAGCACCTGTTTCGTGGCCCAGGCAGACGCAGTTAAGCCCACGATCACAGGTATCGGCAAATCCACCGGCGGCAGCAAGGGTGCTGTTGAAAACCTCCTCACCTCCGCTGACGAAAACGTTGATATTGCCCGCGCGGTCAAAAAGCTTGACAATGAGCGCCGTGAGCTTCTTTACAAAAACGGAAACGGCGGCGAGATCGCAGAGCTTAAGAAAAAGCGGGCCGCATTTGCCGAAGAAATGGCATCTTCCGCAGAGCTGGCCGCAGAGATCATCAACACCAGCACTTCCCTTGAAGATATCAGGCAAAGAATCGCAGAGCTTGAAGAAACCAAGAAGAAATACGACGGCATCTTCGCTGCACTTGATAAGATCACCGTTAAGCGCCGTATTGACGCTGCAGACCAGACGAGAGAGCGCATAGCGAAGCTTAAAACTGCAGTAGCCGCTATTGACGACTCCCCGCTGGGTAACGATTTTGAAGAGACTCTCCTTGAAGCGGAGCGTGATATTTACGACTATGACGAAGAGTGCATCCGTTACGACGAGCGGCTACCTGAGCTTTCTGCCCCAGCTGAGAATGTTCCGGATTTTGAAGAAACCGTAGACCATATTTACCACGCATCTTTCGCCTCAAGACTGATGACAGGGCTGTGCTTCGGAATGCTTGTACCCCTCCTCCTTGCGGCGGGATTGTTTGCGTTCCTCTACTTCATGAACATAGACGCTTTGCTTATTCCAATCGTAGTAGGGGCTGTTTCCCTGATCCTTTGGATAGTATTTTTGATCATTGCAATAAAAAAACGCCGCTATTTGCGCGGGCTGTTTGAAGAATGGGAAATCGAATCAGCAGATGATATTGAGCTTGCCGTTACCGATAAAATCGAGCATCTATCCGCAAACAATGCAATCGCAATGGAAAGAGAGAGACTGAACGAGTCTCTCCGGGCTGCAAAATTGCGCTTTGATACCGCTGAAGCCAACATTCACAGCCTGGCAGAGGCGGCAAACATTGAGCTCTCCGATGACATTTACGAAACTATCGACGCGTTGAAGCAGGTGTGCGAAAACACAAAAGCAGAGCGCGACGAGCTTAACGGCAAAATCGGCAACTACACCGGCAGACTTGAGGTTTTGAATGAGCAGCTTGAGGGTGTTGATATTGCAGCCGCCGAGCTTGAAGCACACACCGCGATGAGCTCCGAATACGGCGCATTTGCGGCAGGCCTCGACAACGCAGGAATCAAAAACACCATCAAGGAAAGAGAATTCACCGAGGGTGCACTTCGTTCCGCACAAAAGCGTTGCTCTGCACTTGAAGAAAAGCTTGCGTCTCTGGGTAAGCTTTCTCACACTCCCGATCAGCTTGCCACCCTCATCGACGCGGCAGACCGCAGAATCGCGGAGCTTACACTCCGTCACGATGCTTGTGAGCTGGCCAGATCCGCCCTTATAGAGGCAGGCGAATCCATGCGCTCCGGCGTGATCCCCAAGATCAGCGAAGCGGCTTCACAGATAATCTCCGGTGCTACAGGCAAGTACAACAGACTGATAATCGACGGCAGCTTCACCTGCGGTCTTTCGAGCGATACTGACACCGTAACCTCCGAATATCTGTCCCACGGCACAGGAGACCTGGCATACGTTGCCCTGCGCATAGCCCTGGCAGATGAGGTGTTCCGCACAGAAAAGCCTACGATCATTTTCGACGAAAGCTTCGCCCATATTGACGGCGCACGAATCAAGAATGTAATGCGTATGCTTTCTATGAGAGAAAGTGAGCATCAGTATATCGTCTTCACTTGTCGCGCTGATGAAACAAATGCGGCACGGACTCTCGGCTGTAACACAATACAGCTTTGATTTGCCCGACGGCTAACTGAGGTTTGTTAACATGAACTTATCAACCGCCCTTCAATTTTTCAAAGAAGGACTTACGTTTTCCCTGCTCGACTATTTCGATGTGTTCATTTTCATTATCGAAATAATCAGCATAGTATCCTTTGGTATATCCGGCGCACTTACCGCTATACGCAAAGAAATGGATGCTTTCGGCGTAGTTATTATTGGTGTTACAACCGGTATCGGCGGCGGAATAATCCGCGACCTGGTTCTTGGGGTCCATCCCCCACTAACCTTCGCCAATCCAATCTACGCTGCCGTAACTGCCGGTGTGTCTATCATCGCGTTTATCGTTGAGTACAGACACGCAAAGAAGAATGCCAATGCACCGGACCCCAAAAAAACCAAATTAACCGACGCGCTGATGTTCTGGCTTGACTCTATAGGCCTGGCAATATTCACCGTCATCGGTGTATCTGCCGCCTATACGTCAAATACAGTTGAACCCACCTGGTTCCTCCTTTGTTTCGTCGGTGTTATCACAGGAGTTGGCGGCGGTATTCTCCGTGACCTTCTCACGGGCAATACCCCCTATGTATTCGTTAAACACTTTTATGCCTGTGCCAGCCTTTGCGGAGCAATCGTTTGTGTTGCTCTTTGGGCAAGTGCAGGCAGAATAGTAGCAATGATAGCCGGAATGCTCACAACCCTTATCCTGCGAGTTCTGGCGGCTCATTTCAAGTGGAATCTCCCGCGAGTTCCAAAGGTACAGTAAATCAAATAAACAAAAATAAAACGGTGTATTTCTACACCGTTTTTTGTTATGCTTTCAGCTTATTTCTTTTTCTTGCCGAGTACGATGCCGAGGCCTGCGCCAACAACTACAACAACAGCAACGATTGCGATAATGAGACCTGTGTTGCTCTTCGGAGCGGGTTCATCGTCAACCTTGGGAGCTTCTGTAGCGGGAGCTTCTGTAGCAGGTGCCTCTGTTGCGGGTGCTTCAGTTGCGGGTGCTTCAGTTGCGGGAGCTTCTGTTGCAGGAGCCTCTGTTGCAGGAGCCTCAGTTGCAGGTGCTTCTGTTGCAGGAGCCTCTGTAGCAGGTGCTTCTGTTGTGGGAGCTTCTGTAGCGGGTGCCTCTGTAGCAGGTGTTTCTGTAGCGGGAGCTTCTGTTGCAGGTGCTTCTGTTGCGGGAGCTTCTGTTGCGGGTGCTTCAGTTGCAGGTGCCTCTGTTGCAGGTGCTTCTGTAGCAGGTGCTTCAGTTGCGGGTGCTTCTGTTGCAGGAGCTTCAGTTGCGGGTGCTTCTGTTGCAGGAGCTTCAGTTGCGGGTGCTTCTGTTGCAGGTGCTTCTGTTGCAGGTGCTTCAGTTGCGGGTGCTTCTGTTGCAGGTGCTTCAGTGGAAGGTGTTACATCGCCCTGTGCGGGGTCAACAAGAACGATTGTGTTCATAGATTCGGCAGTACCGTAATCGAAGTACTTACCCCAAGAGAGCCAGCCTGCATAACCTTCGTCGAAGGAGCTCTTGGAGCTGGATCTGATAACAGCAGTACCAAGCTCTGTGCCGTGGAGGTTAGTCTTCTTACCGTTAAGACCAAAGTTTGTAAGAGGAATGCGGATAGTAGCCTGCATCAAGTCATCCTCAATGAAGAGGGTCTTTTCACATTCAGCAGCGGCGTCTGCAGAGGAAACGCTGTAATCGTCAAAGTCGAGAGTCCAATAGTAGCAGCACATAGATCTGTATGTATTGTAATACTCCAGCATCTTTTCTTCTGTCATGCCTTCATTCATACCGTAAAGACCTGTGTGAGTTCTGCCTGCCTTAGTGAGAGCTTCAAGGGGCTGGAGCCAGAACTGAACACCGTCACCTCTCCAAGCTTCTACAGAGCCGCAGATCTCGTGGTCAGGGGAAGTGATACCAACATAGATGTACTTGTCATCCCAGCAAACATAAAGATCGAAAGGATTGTTTTCGGGCTGGATAGACTGACGGCCGTTAGGGCCTGTGCCTTCGTGCTCATAGCCGGCTGTGTCACGGTACTCGTTCCAGTACTTGTAAAGCTCTGCGCTGGGTGTGTCGGAGGTAACTGTGATAACAGGTTCGCCCCAGGATTCGTCGATCTCGTCAAGGTTAGGAGCCTTGTCGACTTTGTTTGCCTTAACAACTGTACCAACTGCAGCATTTGCAACAACTGCAAAGCTGATCATCAGTACAGCTACAAGGATGAGTGTAATGAGTTTCTTCATGAGTTTTACTCCTTTAAAAATGAAATAATAGTAATAATACGCTGATTAATATTATAGCATACTCCGTAATCAATTTCTACGGCATTTTTCCCAAAATAATATCTGTGTTTTTGTATGTTCAGCATAAAAAAGGGACTCACGTATGGTGAATCCCTTTTATGTATTTGGTTTAATTATTTCTTTTTCTTGCCGAGTACGATGCCGAGGCCTGCGCCAACAACTACAACAACAGCAACGATAGCGATGATGAGACCTGTGTTGCTCTTTTCTACAGGTTCTTCAACCTTGGGAGCTTCAGTAGCGGGAGCCTCAGTAGCAGGAGCTTCTGTTGCGGGTGCTTCTGTTGCAGGAGCTTCTGTTGCAGGTGCTTCTGTTGCAGGTGCTTCTGTTGCAGGTGCTTCTGTTGCGGGAGCCTCTGTTGCGGGAGCTTCTGTTGCAGGAGCCTCTGTAGCAGGAGCCTCTGTAGCAGGAGCCTCTGTAGCAGGTGCTTCTGTTGCAGGAGCCTCTGTTGCAGGAGCCTCTGTAGCAGGAGCCTCTGTAGCAGGAGCCTCTGTAGCAGGTGCTTCTGTTGCGGGAGCTTCTGTTGCAGGTGCTTCTGTTGCAGGTGCCTCTGTTGCAGGTGCCTCTGTTGCAGGTGCTTCTGTTGTGGGTGCTTCTGTTGAAGGTGCTTCTGTTGCAGGTGCTTCTGTTGCAGGTGCTTCTGTGGAAGGTGTTACGTCGCCCTGTGCAGGATCAATGAGAACGATTGTGTTAACGGTGGGAATGTCAAACTCAGTGAAGTACTTACCCCAGCTGATGTAGCCTGCGTAACCTTCGTCAGAAGCGCTTCTGGAGCTAATACGGAGAAGCGCGGTACCAAGTTCCATACCATGGAGATTATTCTTAGGGTTGAGACCGATATTTGCAAGAGGAATAGCGATAATGCAGTGGAGATAATCACCGTCGTGGTAAATAATGCAGTCACAATCTGTTGCAGCGCCACCGGTTGAGGTGGTAAAATCGTCAAAGTCAAGTGTCCAGTAGAAATCAAACATAGATTCATACTGGTCGTAGTAGGCGGAAACGTCAGGATACTTTGAACTTTCTATAGCCTGGATACCGCTTGTTACGGACTTGAAGCCTTCGAGAGGCTGAATCCACATCTGAACGCCGTCGCCTCTCCACTTCTGAATAGCGCCGGAAGGCTCGGTATCAGCAGTCTTAAGACCGAAGTAAAGGTACTTCTTGTCCCAGAGATAGTAAAGGCTCACATCGTTGTCTTCAGGGAAAACTTCGCTAAGCGCGGGGTTAGCCTCAAGGGTGGATTTGTCGTGAATGGGATTGCTCTTCTGCCAGAACTGGTAGGAGAATGCGTTTTCAGACTTGGAGTTGAAGACGATAGCGGGTTCGCCCCAGGACTCGTCAATTTCCTCAAGGTTGGGTTCCTCGTCAACCTTCTGCGCCTTAACAACTGTACCAACAGCTGCATTTGCAACAACTGCAAAGCTGATCATCAGTACAGCTACAAGGATGAGTGTAATGAGTTTCTTCATGAGTTTTACTCCTTATAAATATTGAAAATAGTAAATAATACGCTAATCAGTATTATATCACACTACATAATCAATTTCTACGGTATTTCCTCCAAAAAAATATTCAGTAATTTGTACGTTCAGCATAAAAAAGGGACTCACGCATGGTGAACCCCTTTTATGTATTTGGTTTAATTATTTCTTCTTTTTGCCGAGTACGATGCCGAGGCCTGCGCCAACAACAACTACTACAGCAACGATTGCGATGATGAGACCTGTGTTGTTCTTTTCTACGGGTTCTTCAACCTTGGGAGCTTCTGTTGCGGGTGCCTCTGTTGCAGGAGCTTCTGTTGCGGGTGCTTCTGTAGCAGGAGCTTCTGTAGTAGGTGCTTCAGTTGCAGGTGCTTCAGTTGCAGGTGCCTCAGTTGCAGGAGCCTCTGTAGCGGGTGCTTCTGTAGCAGGTGCCTCAGTTGCAGGAGCCTCTGTAGCGGGTGCTTCTGTAGCAGGAGCTTCAGTAGCAGGTGCTTCAGTTGCAGGTGCCTCAGTTGCAGGAGCCTCTGTAGCGGGTGCTTCAGTAGCAGGAGCCTCTGTAGCGGGAGCTTCAGTTGCAGGTGCTTCTGTTGCGGGAGCCTCTGTAGCGGGTGCTTCTGTTGCGGGTGCTTCTGTAGCGGGTGCTTCTGTTGCGGGAGCCTCTGTTGCGGGTGCTTCTGTTGCGGGTGCTTCTGTTGCGGGTGCTTCTGTTGCGGGAGCCTCTGTAGCGGGTGCTTCTGTTTCACCGCCGATGCTACCCTGTGCAGGGTCTACAAGAATAACCTCGTTAAGCTGATCAACTTTTGTTTCCATGAAGAATCTACCCCATGCAAGCCATCCGGAATATCCGCGGTCGTCAGGGCAACGGGAGCTTACACGAAGGAGAGCTGTAGCAAGACGAGCACCGTGGAGGTTCTGCTTAGGATTAAGGCCAACCTCTGTAAGCGGAATAGCTATGTAAACGTAAAGGTATCCGTCTTCGTCAACCCAAGCATTGCAGTCAAGTTCAGTAGCGCCACCACCGGAATGTGAGGAATAGTCGTCCATGTCAAGAGTTACAGAGAAGTCATACTTGGAGTTTGCGTCATAAACTGCGTCAACTTCACCCTGTTCATATGAACTCATAACGTATTCGTTGCCGCGCATGATTTCGAAGGGAGCGAGCCACATCTGAACGCCGTCACCCATGTATGGGAATGTAAAGCCTGAAGGTTCAGTATCGGGTGTCTTCATACCGAAATACAGATACTTGTTGTCCCAAAGATAATAAAGTTCAACATCGCCGTCTTCAGGTTCAAGTCCTGCAGAAATGTGTGAGTGTGCAGTCCAAAGGTCTTCGCCGATGTGGGGATTTTCCTTGTACCAGAACTTGTAAAGCTCTGTGTTAGGGGAAGAAGAGTTAATAACGATAGCGGGTTCGCCCCAGGATTCGTCAATAAACGGAGTCTCATTTTCCATATTGGGGGCCTTGTCAACCTTTGTAGCATATACTGTTGTTCTTTCAGCGTTTACCATAACAGCAAAGCCGATCATCATAACAGCCACAAGGATAAGTGTGATGATTTTTTTCATAGGTGTTACTCCTTATAATTTTTTAAAAGATTCCTCTTTTACAAAATAATTATATCACGCAAAAAACAAGGAATAAATGGATATTTTCCACCAATTCATGTAATAATTACACTTATATCCATTTAATATCGATACAGTTACAAAAGAATCCGCATTACGCGGATCTCTCTTGTATGTAGGTTCTATAGGTTTAATTATTTCTTTTTCTTGCCGAGTACGATGCCGAGGCCTGCGCCAACAACTACAACAACAGCAACGATTGCGATAATGAGACCTGTGTTGTTCTTTTCTACAGGTTCTTCAACCTTGGGAGCTTCAGTAGCGGGAGCCTCAGTAGCAGGTGCTTCTGTTGCGGGTGCTTCTGTTA
>SVSJ01000031.1 GCA_015064355.1 Oscillospiraceae bacterium
TCAAGTTTTCCATTTTTAAATCCTTTCATAGTTGTGACGCTCAAAATACGAGAGGATTGCGAGATGTATTTGCAAACCTCTCGTTTACAATACAATCTCCAAGGTGTTGTTCTTCTTCAAACAGCATTCTCCAAAAAATAAATTCGGCTTTCACCGTATTGTAATTGTACCACAAAACTGGCGATATTGCAACCTGCCCGTATGCACCGCAGTAAACAAAGAAAAAAGGGATTGAGAAACGACGAAAAAAATGGTATAATATATATAAAAGTATTGCAAAGAGGTGAAAAGAATGAAAACCATAATTATTGGCGGTGTTGCAGGTGGCGCAACAGCGGCGGCGCGGCTTCGCAGACTGGATGAAAAAGCAGAGATCATTGTTTTGGAGCGCGGCGAATATGTGTCATTTGCCAACTGCGGTCTGCCGTATTATATTGGCGGTGTCATCACCGAGCGAGGGAACTTGACTCTGCAAACCCCCGAAAGCTTTAAGACACGTTTCAATATCGATGTCAGAGTGCTCAATGAGGCGGTTAAGATCGATCCCGATACAAAAACCGTCACCGTCAAAAATCTTCGCACAGGCGAAACCTATGAAGAAACCTACGATAACCTCATTTTGTCTATGGGTGCCGAGCCGATACGACCGAATATTAACGGTGCTGACGGCAGCAACGTTTTCACCATTCGCAACATTCCCGACACCTTAAAAATCAAGAATCATATTGATACCGCAAAGCCACGCTCGGCCGTGGTGATCGGCGGCGGATATATCGGCGTTGAAATGGCGGAAAATTTAGTTGAATCTGGGCTAAAGGTTGCAATCGTCGAGCTTGCCGATCATCTCATCGCCCCCCTCGACTTTGATATGGCGGCGGACGTTCATCGCTATATCAAATCCAAAGGCATCGCTCTTCACCTGAATAACGGCGTAAAGGCGATAAGCGGCAACACCGTCATTTTGCAAAAAGGTGATATCACCGCCGATATGATTATTATGTCGGTGGGAGTCCGTCCCGAGACGGCTATCGCAAAGAACTGTGGAATAGAACTGAATCCACGAGGAAGCATTGTTGTCAACAACAAAATGCAGACCAATATCCCCGATATTTATGCCGTGGGCGACGCGGTAGAAGTGGAGGATTTTATCACAAAGAAGCCCGCCTTTATTCCGCTTGCCGGTCCTGCCAATAAGCAGGGCAGAATTGCCGCTGACAATATTGCAGGACACGAGAGCGTTTATACGGGAACGCAAGGTTCGGCGGTGTTAAAACTCTTTGATATGACCGTTGCCACCTCGGGCCTTAACGAAAAGGCGGCCAAGGCTGCAGGTATTGATTACGATAAGACATACACTTATTCAGCATCCCACGCCACCTATTATCCCGGTGCGGCGCAGATGTCGATAAAAGCGCTGTGGGATAAGAAAACGCTGAAAATCATCGGCGCGCAGATCGTCGGTTTTGACGGCGTGGACAAGCGTATGGACGTGCTGGCTACCGCCATCCGTTTCGGCGCGAAGATTACCGACCTTACCACTCTTGAGCTCTGCTATGCGCCGCCGTTCGGCAGTGCGAAAGACCCCGTCAATATGTTAGGCTTCGTTGCCGAGAATATCGTCAGCGGAAAACTTAAGCAATTCTTCTGGCACGATGTGGAAAATCTCCCACGTGACGGAAGTGTGTTTTTGCTCGACACCCGTACACCATATGAGGTGATGCGGGGCAAGATAGACGGATTTGTAAATATTCCGCTTGATGAACTGCGTGAACGCATTGACGAAATTCCGAAAGACAGACCCGTCTACGTTCATTGTCACTCGGGACATCGCTCCTATCTTGCCTGCCGTATTCTCACGGGCAATGGCTACGACTGCTATAATCTCGCTGGTGGCTGGCGGCTCTATGAATCGGTCATCAACGAGCGCACTGTACCCGAATACTCTTGTAAAGACTGCAAATAAATATGGCTATGATAAAAGCCGATGAAGGATCAAACGATTTATCATCGGCTTTATCAATTCCAGATGCGCAAACGAATCTGCTCACATGGATGTCAACAATCTGGCCACAGTAAAGAAAAGAAGAAACACCTTGAATTGTTCAATACGAATGCAAGATAATGTAAGCCAAAGATAGGGAGATATTTGTACCAGAGGCTTTCTGAATTTTTTACTATAATAATTGTGATACTCAAATAATACGAAATAATCCGGATAAAAAACCACCGTCTACTAAAATATGAATAACGAGAGAACAATTGAGAAAAACAGATTTGTGATCGCCAGAGATACCAAAGGTGTCCACACGTTATCCGTCTTTTGATAAGACCAGCATGCTACCAGATGAATTGGTAACTGGGTGAGGTAACCGATAAGCACGAAAGATGCTTCGCCTCGCCAGAGAATATCAATGATTGGCGGAATCAGCGTGATAACAGCTATGCAAAGATATGCAAGCCAGGGCTTTCTGTTGCAAATCGGTGCAAAGCCGAGACAATAGAATAAAGCACAGATACTAATGGGTGCGAAAACTGACAGAGCGATAGTGCCAAATACAGGTTGGAGATCCACCAAAAAAAGAGGCGTATGGCTGACATACATTTCGACCACCGGAAGACATTCGAGCATGTTTACGGTATTGCATCCCAAAAAAGTAAGAATAATCATCCACACCATTTCGACTCCAATAATCAGACCCACGGTTGCAAAAACGTGCTTCAGATAATTGCGAAAATCGGTTGAGACCATGAACCATTCGTCCTTAAGGTAACCCGAAATAATAAACAACATAAGGAGACCGTTGGCAACGTGGTAGCCGACCTCAAGCCAAACGCTGACCTCCCATTGTTCCCAAAGTCCCAGTCCTAAAAAAGGCATATACATGGGAAGTAGAACAAAAACCCAAAGCCAGCAGGGTATAATGGCAAAGATTATGGGTTTATCCGGTTTAGAGTACATAGGCGGGAACAATGGATTCATAAGATTCTCTCCTTTTTGAAATGAAAAAACCGCAAGGTAACCCCTGCGGCTTTGAATTTTGCGGTCAAAACCGCATTTTTTATCGGAATGACAGGATTTGAACCTGCGACATCGTGCTCCCAAAGCACGCGCGCTACCAACTGCGCTACATCCCGGTATATATTTAGTTACATCTTTTTATCTTTGTTTTCTGCTTTGTCCGCCCGCTTGCGGTACCCGAAATTTGTTGCTCGTATTTGCCTCGCCAAATTTCGACCGCGGCGCCCAAATCGCACTCGCTCAATCCGACACCGTCGGCGCTCATGCTCTTGACCCAAAGCACGCGCGCTACCAACTGCGCTACATCCCGACGATATTTCGTTGACCATGTTATTATACATTAATTTCAGCATTTTGTCAATACTGAAACAAATTAAAATATAAAAACAAAACGGCACTGTTGTCAGTACCGTTTTATTGTTTGATTGATTATTCAGCGTCGTCAGCTTCTTCTTCGATAGCGATCTCAACAATCTCTTCGACTTCCTCAGCCTCTTCAGCTTCTTCTGCCTCAGGCTCTTCTACGGGCATTTCCTGTTTAGCACCGCAGTAGTTGCAGAATGCGAAATTGATGTCAAGTTCAGCACCGCATTCACCGCAGGTCTTTACCTTGCGGAGCTTGGCAAGCTCTTTCTTAGCTTCAGCGATGTCAGCAACGAACTTGTCAGCCTTCATAATGCATACAGCAATGTCAGCTGTGTTGTCAACACCTTCTCTTTCAGCAGAGTAGAAGAGACGGCCGATCTCCTCGTAAACTGCGGCAAGCTTAGCCTCATTTGACTTGATGTTTAGGTTGATCTTTGCGATGTTTGTAATTTCGGTTGTCTTTTTCTTTGCTCTGTCTGCAACTTCTGCAGCATTCTTCTTGAATTCGTCAATAAAAGCCATAATTGATTCCTTTCTTTCGATTATGAATATCGTTACACATAGATTATACACAGAAACCCGCAGGATGTCAAATTAATTTATTATTAGTAAACTGTGTATAGACTGATAATAAATAATATTTACCACTAATAATTCCACACTGACAGTGGGAAACTATAAGAAACAAAAAAAGAGTGGAGTTGAGATAATGAACGGAGATATTTACAAGAAATACGCACAAGCAAGGGCGAAAAAGTCGCCGATTTTCAGAGACTGCGTGTGGGCATTTGCTGTTGGCGGAACAATTTGCACAATAGGTGAGGGACTCAGAAATCTGTATGAATACGTAGGCCTTTCAGAGGACAACTCGGGCATGCTTGCATCTGTAACATTGGTCTTTATAACAGCCGTGTTAACAGGCCTCGGAGTCTTTGACAATATTGCAAAGTACGCAGGCGGTGGAACAATCGTGCCGATCTCCGGATTTGCCAACGCAATATCAGCAGCTGCTATTGACAATAAATCCGAGGGCTTTGTTCCCGGGGTTGGTGCAAAGATATTTATTATAGCAGGTCCTGTGATACTTTACGGCATTTCAACCGGCGTTGTGTATGGTGTGATATACTACTTCTTCACACAAGTTCTTAAATAATCAGTTCTTCTTTGCGTTAACAAAATTGCCGTAGGTTTCGTTAATAACCTGGTGGAAGGAGAATGTGTCGTCATACTTCGCGATAATATTCTGGAAATCGTTAAGCTGATGCTTGTTTACAACGCAAATTAGAACGTATTTTGTGCGATTTGTGTAAGTTCCGATGGCCTCGATCTTTGTTGAACTGTGCTTGAGAAGGGAAGAGATCTCCGCGGAAATTTCATCGGGATGAGTGGTGATAACGGTAAATTTGTATGCGTTTTTTGTACCCTTTATGATGTAGTTACCCATAAAGGTTGAGATAAAGCAGTTTGTAATACAAAGAGCAGCAGGCTTGTAGTCAATTCCACCGTTTGAATAAACAAACAGCGATGAAAAAGCAACGATGGCATTGATCGCAAAGGTTACGATAAAGAAGTTCGTGTCGGGCTTGATCTTGTTAATGTATTTTGCTACAATATCCGTGCCGCCGGTGGACGCATTGTTCTTGAAGCAGATACCGTACACCAGACCACTGATAAGACCGCTGATGATTACGGGATAAATTGTGTCGTGGCCTTCAGAAATATATTGAATAAACTCAAACCCGCTGTTTTGGAGAGCCAAAAACGCAGTAGAATATACAAATGCGAACACCATGGTTTTAACAGCAAAGGTCTTCTCAACTAAAAAGTACGCCAAAACAGACAAAGGAATATTTACAAGAAGGGACATATAGCTGATGCTGAATCCGGTTTTGTACTGAACCATAGTTGCTATACCGTTGATTCCTGCGGGAGCAAAATTGTTAGGTACTATAAACATATAGTAATTCAGCGCAAGGACTATGCCCATAAGAACAACCACAAAATACGATAAAAGCTTTTTTGTCATATATACACCATTAAATATTTTTTCTTAAAATAAACCGCAGGTGATGCCTACGGTTTATTATTTTATAGCTCGGATTTGAATTCTTCCGCACTTTCGCATACAACGTGCTGAACAGCGGGTGAACCCTTTACAAAGAACTTAACATATTTCTTCTCACCATCCGCAATGTCAAAGGTAAGAGTTTCCGAGGTCGGGTAATGTGCCTCACCGTTATAGTTATGTTGAACCTTAGCGGAGAGGGTGTGCTTGCCTGGGGAAACTTTAATTACAGAATAGGGCATTTCAGCGGACAAATTCTTTTCGCCGTCAAGATACACGAGATTACGAAGAGTTGACCAACCGTCGCGGCGTCTGATTCCAACATAAACGTATATCTCGCCTTGGGCATTGTATCGTTCATCTTCGTAAACCGCTATAGCCTCGCTGAGAGATCTTGCCTTGCCGGATTCGAGGATAGCAATTAGAGTGTCAACTACCTTCATATCGCGCTGCATCATTTCGTCCGGGATGATCTTTATCTCTTTGAAATTTGCCTTATGCTTTGCAAGTGCAACGTAGCATTCCTTAATGACAGCGGATAACTTCGCCTCTTTCGCTTTCTTTGCCTTATCAAGGTCAGCTTCGTATCTCTGGAGCTCAAGTGCGTCTGATTCTTCAGCCTCGCGAAGCATCTCTCCATATTTTGCTCGAGCATTTTTTACCTTGCTGTCGTAAGAAGCCTTTGCGATTCTTGCGTTTTCTTTTGATTTAATCAAATATACAAGAGCACCAAATCCGATGGGAAGTACACAAATCAGGAATATGGGGCGGAAAACCGCAGTAATGATAAATGCAACCACTGAAACGCCGTACACTATAAGAAGCGCAAGACTCGCACCCTTCGGGAGTCCGGCAAAGAACTTGCCTGCATTAGGATTAATCAGCTTTGCTGCAAACATCAAAGGATACAAAACGAAAATCACGTGGAATATCCAGTTAACAACGCCACCCAAAAGGTTGATCTTTTCGCCGGGATGAAGAATGACCATAAGGGCAAAAGCAAATACTGCGAATATCAGCATGAGAAGCACATCGAAAACCGCAGATCTTGACGGATCATCCTTCTGTACTTTCAAATATTTACTCTTGTTTGCTTTAAGGTCATCTGCTCGATTCAGTTTATAATCAGCCGCGTCGATTGCCGTTTCGTCAATGTCCTTTTTTATGGAAGACAGCTTTTTATTATAATATCTGATTGCAGTAATCTCGGTCTGCATTGCTTTAAGAGAGGAAAGGGCGGATTCTCTGCCGTCAAATGACATTGATGTACCTCCTTGATGATAAAACGTTAATTTTAGATAAAAAATTACATACACTAATATTATATCACGCAAGGCGGAGTAAATCAAGTAGGAATATTACGCATAATTAAAGAAAACTAAAGCCTACCGTAAAAAACATAATTAAAAACAAGCATACTCAACACAAGGGACGAACCGCTGTACAGTACTGCTCCGAAATCTCTGAAAACGATCCCCGACGAGATCACAATGATCGAATCGAATATTATAAACACGCTCCCGGTTTTGAGCCGAGGTACCTTTCTCTGAATCAGCTTAACAGCAATATCTGTTCCGCCTGTAGTGGCATTCTCGCGGAACACAAGCGCAAGTCCAATCCCAAGACAAATTGACCCCAAAACAGCACAGAGTATAACACTTTCTGTGACGGGAACGCGAACAATAGCCTCGATTACTGAAATAAAAACAGACGACAAAAGGGTAGCCCATAAAGTACCGGCGAGAAAATTACTACCGAGAATTAGAGTTCCCGCAATAAGCAATGGCACGTTTAAAAGGAGTATAACAATTCCGCTGTCAAGCTTTGGATAAAAATGGGCTATAAGAATTGCAATTCCCGAAACACCGCCCGGTGCTATATCGGCAGGTTTTAGAAACAAGGCAAATCCAGCAGCAAAAATAAAGCAACCTAAGGTAATAATACCGTACCGTTTTAAGAGTTCCATAAAAAATCTCCTCTTGTCATCTTAATACAGTATTTACTGTGTCACTGCCTCATATTCCCGCTTGCTCATTGACATTTCTTCCCACTTCGTATATAATAGATTTATCAAGCGGCAATGGAAAACAGCAAAATCCGCGTGATTATTCAGAAAAAGAGGAGAACGTTATGAAACGTAAATTCAAGAAACAAGGCCTCCCCATTTTAGTTGTAATTCTCACAGTAGCTCTTGTAATTACCTGTCTTTCTTTTGTTAAGACTCTCTTGTCTTTGTCGGGTGAGTCTGTTATTTCTATTGCAATTTCCGCATTTGAAACTATCGGCCTTATCATATCATTGATCATCGCTGTGAAACAGCTGAACGACTCCAAAGAGATCGCCCGTGCTGACTTCCTCGTTGAGCTTAACAGAGCATTCACCGAAAGCGAAGGAAACCTCGAGTTATATACGGCGCTTCAGTCCTGTATTGACAACGATTGTGTTCTTGAAAAAGGATGCGGTGGTTCAACCGAAGCTCACTGCCAGCTCAGAATCCCCAAGGTGACAGTTTCTAATTACCTTACATTCTTTGAAACTATTTATCTGCTTCTTTGTAACAGCGTTATCAGCTTCGATATGATCGACGATTTGTTTGGTTACAGATTCTTCTTAGCAGTACATAGTAAATTCGTTCAGCAGATGAAATTAGCACCTCAGCCCGAAAATTTCAAGAACATCTTTTGCCTCGAATACGAGTGGATGAAATATCGTAAAGAGGTAGCACATAAAATAGATTCTGAAAACAGTGTTTTCATGATTCGCCCATTAAAAAATCTTCTCGTAACTGACGAGCAGAAAAAGATATATGAACAGTGGATCGAAACCCGGAGAAAAATTGTATGAAACTTGACCTTATCGAATTTGAATTCAGAGAATGCACCGAGTCGGACATAGACGATATCATGGCTGTCCAGGAGGATGCATTTTTGCACCTTGAAAATCCTGAGCTTTTGCGCAGAAACTCTCGAGAAATGCTCCTTGAATGCCTGAGTAAGCCCCATTATACCGTTGGCGCTTACTACAAAGGAGAACTTGCAGCGTTTTCCGTGCTGTACTACCCCTATACTGACGCTGAAAACTTGGCTGTAAACCTTGAAGGAGTAGATTACACCGGAATGCGCCACGCAAACTACAAGCTTTGCATCGTAAAGCACGAATATATAGGCAACTCTCTCCAGCGCCATCTTGCAAATAAGCTTCTTGAGCGCGCTATTGCTGACGGTGTTAATATCGTTTGCGCAACCGCGTCTCCCGAAAACATATACAGTATTAGAAATATCGAAAAATTAGGCTTCAAGTATAACCGAACCCTTGAAAAGTACGGATATTCAAGAAACCTGTACTATAAAGTTTTGTAATGCAAATTTATCACACAGAGAAAGGGGAGTGAGCCCGTTGAAGAGTTTTCTTAAAAAACTTGTAGAAGAGAAAAAAGTCCTTGTTTTGGGCTTTGGCAGAGAGGGCAGATCCACCTACAAGCTTCTTTCGGAAGTAGGCTCATTTTCCGAGCTGGCTGTATCCGATATGAATCCTGTCGAGATTATCGACGAAACCAGTGTAAAAGTCCATTCCGGCGAGGGATACCTTGATATACTCAATGACTATGACATCGTTTTCAAAAGCCCAGGAGTAGTCCTCCCGAAGAAAAACGAAGAATACACCTGCAAAATCACCTCACAGACCGAGCTTTTCCTTATGAGATACGGCAATCAGGTTGTGGGCATTACCGGTACCAAGGGCAAAAGCACCACTTCATCTCTTCTGCATCACGTGCTTGCCCAAAATAACGTGCCTTGTATTTTGGCAGGAAACATCGGCATTCCAGTGTTTGATATAATTGACGAGCTTGAGGAATCAACCGTCGTGGTATTTGAAATGTCCTGCCACCAGCTTGAGAATTTGAAAACCTCTCCTCACACTGCAATTTTCCTGAATCTGTACGAGGATCACCTTGACCACTACGGAACATTTGAGCTGTATTCCGCTGCGAAGAAGAATATCTACAGACATCAGAAGCCCGGGGACGTGCTGTTCTGCAATCCAGAATTCTTGCCGGAAGCCGGTGACTGCGCGGCAGATATCAAGGATATTGATTCGTCAATTTTGCCCGAGAACATCGTAGCCGCAACAACACTTCGCGGAGAGCATAATCTATTCAATATTGCCGCTGTATACGAGGTGGCGAAAGGGCTTGGTGTTACCGACGAGTGCTTTGCCGAAGCCCTCAAAACATTCAAGCCACTGGCACACCGTCTTGAGTACATCGGAACACAAGACGGCGTCGAATACTTTGACGATTCCATCTCAACCACCGTTGAATCAACCATCAGTGCGATAAACAGTATTACCAACGCAGGCTCCGTTCTGATCGGCGGTATGGATAGGGGAATTGAGTATTCAAGCCTTGTTGACTACCTTGCCGACTGCAAACTCGACCACGTGATCTTTATGTATGAATCCGGCAAACGTATTTACGACAAGGTTGTTGAAAAGACAGGGCACGGTGATGCAAAAACAAAATTCGTTTATGTTTCCGACCTTGAATCTGCTGTCAAATTTGCAAAATCTGCAACAGCAAAAGGTAAAGCATGTATCCTATCTCCCGCGGCTGCAAGCTATGGGGTATTTAAAAACTTTGAAGAACGTGGAAACGAATTCAAGCGCCTGGCCTTTGAAGAGTAAAATTTAAACCTCCCATTCTTACGTAATCAAACGTAAACCTGGGAGGTTGTTTTTTTGTTAAAGCTGCTCGAGCATGTAATTCACAACATCAGTTAGCTTGCTCTTTTTCCAAGCCTGTTCTTTCTCTTTTTCAGCAAGAGGACAGATTATGAAAAAGTCAAGGGTCTCACCGGGAACCCTGCCTGACCTGAGCGGCTCATTGAAATGCTCACCCCAGTCAGCGTCGGTTGCTGAGCTGAACTTATCGGGGTATAAATACTTCTGCTGTCTCTTTGTAGCTTCAACAAGAACCTTGGCAGAAAGAGGCGCGAGAAGCTCATATTCGTCACTCTGAACGTCTGTAAATATCCGCGGAAGGTCTGCTTTTATAATTCGTTCCGTTCCACGTACTATCTCAAGACCCATGGGCTCAAAGGATAACTCTGTCTCCGTCAGCTTCAGCTTTATAAGCAAGCCTGACTCAGTATTGAACTGCGCCCGCTGATAATCCGTGTCAAAAATGAAGTTTCCAAGGGAATAGAATATAACCTTGTCACCGACTGTCTCGAAGTTCATTGGCACGTGCGGATGGTGAGCAACAACTGCATCAGCACCCATTTCAAGATACATCATGTATCTTTCCCGTGTGTACGGAGAGGGTAACGGTGTGAACTCTTCACCTGCGTGAGCTACGATAATGCACCAGCGGCAGGCCTTTTTGATCTCGTCAATAGTTTTCTGAATACCGTCGATGTCACTCCAACTGAAGCATCCGGGTGTATTCTCGCCTGCGGCTCTGCAGGCACGCTGATACCCAACGCTGAGCATACCTATTCCGCCGGCATCCTTAAGGATAACAGGCTTCTGCGCCTCGCGAATATTCATACCGGCACCAATAGTCTTTACTCCGTTTGCCTCTGCATATCGAAGGGTGCTCTCAAGTCCTGCGGGCCCTGCATCCATTATGTGATTATTGCAAATGCACCAAATGTCCGCCCCAACTTTGTCGAGAACATTAATTGATTCAGGAGCCATTGTGTGGAGAAGCTGCGCAGCGCCGTTACTCGAGGAACTCGAGAGAGCGGGCGCAATAGGACCTTCAACATTGACTATTACATGATCTGCACTGTGCATAAAGTCGAGAACTTCGTCCGAAATAAGTTCGGGATCGTCCCACTTGCCATGCATATACTTGTCAAAACCAATGTCACCGGTAAAGACCAATGAAACCTCTTTGCTCATACGCGCCTCCTTGAATCGTGATCTGTTATGAATGTATTATAGCATTATTTTTTGATAAATTCAAGCGGGTTGGCGAGCCACAAGAAAATATATTCATGTGTTTTGCTATTTACTAATAAAAAACCAAAACAAATTTTGCATTATCTATTTATTCCTCCTTGAAATTGTGATATAATAATCACAATAATGTGCAAATAAATGGAGTAATTAATGGGAAAGCTGTCATCATTGATTCGCGCGGCTGCCGGGAAGAAACGATTCAATTCCGCGATAATTCTTGCAGCCGGAAGCGGCAAGAGATTTTCCGACGACACAGCAAAGCAGTTTGTAGAGGTCGCGGGAGAATCGGTACTTGTAAGAAGCGCAAAGGCTTTTGAGAATAGTGAGCTTATCAGCGAGATCATCGTTGTGACTCGACAAGCTGACGTTGAAGGCTGCCGCAATATTCTTAAAGAGAACGGGATCACTAAGACCACACGAGTTGTCGCCGGCGGTGATACACGTCAGAAATCTGCCAAAAACGGATTTGACGCAGTAAATCCTGCTTGCGAGTTTGTTGCCATCCACGACGCCGCACGATGCCTTGTAACACCCGAAATGATCGAAGCAGCAATGGAAAGCGCATATGTTCACGGAGCCTGTGCGTGCGCCACAAAGGCTACTGACACTATTAAAAAGACCGACGGTGCAAATTCCATAACCGAAACGGTTAACCGAGATAACGCCTGGCTTGTTCAGACTCCCCAGATCTTTATGGCTGACATGTACCGCGCTGCTGCATATATGGGTGAAAAGGACAACGTCGAAGCTACCGACGACTGCGCTCTTTGTGAAAGACTCGGCTTCAAGGTGAAACTGGTTGACGTTGGCAAAACCAACATGAAGATCACATACCCCGAGGACATAATTATTGCCGAGGCGATACTTAAATACAGGGAGGGGAACAAATGAGAATCGGACACGGATATGATGCCCATCGCTTTTGCGAGAACAAGCCTCTCGTTATTGGTGGCGTTACGATCGAATCAGACCTTGGACTCCTTGCTCACTCCGACGGTGACGTTCTTGTGCACGCCCTTGCCGACGCAATTTTAGGCGCAGCAGGGGAGCGGGACATCGGCTACAATTTCCCCGATAACGATAACACATATAAAAATATTGACAGTTGCATTCTGCTTTCCAGAACAGCAGAGTTGATTCGAGGCAAAGGCTTCTCCATTGACTATGCCGATATGACGATCGTCGCACAAAAGCCAAAGCTTTCGCCATATATAATCCCAATGCGCGAAAAGCTTGCATCTGTCCTTGGAATCAGCGTTGATCGTATCAACGTAAAAGCAACTACCGAAGAGAAAATGGGTTTCACAGGACGCGGAGAGGGAATATCCGCTCACGCAGTCGTTATACTCAAGGAATAAAAAACGCCGACACCATGAAATGATATCGGCGAGTATATTAACGAAGCTTGTGCGTGTCCTGCTGATACATCCTTTCTTATAAACATCCTTGACACATAGTAGCTTCGGGAATCTGATTTAGGGCGACATTGCCGCCACAAACAGTTTATGCAAATTTCACCGCCGCGCCAATTCGGAACTGTTTGTAAAAATTGCATTACACTTTGGAAGGGCGGGAAATACCGAATTCTTCCAGCCACCCAAAATGATAATTTTGAAAAACTTAACGAAAAAATTTTTTTGAGAGGAAACGATATGAAGATCAAAACCTCACCCTCACTTTTAGCTGCAGATTTTCTTCACCTTGCCGATGAAGTAAAAAAAGCAGAGAACGCAGGCGCAGACATGCTCCATTGTGATGTAATGGACGGCGTGTATGTTCCAAATATCAGCTTCGGCTTTGATATTATAAGCAAGATCAATAGGATCACCGACCTGCCACTTGACGTACATATGATGACCTGCTGTCCGGAGAAGTATCTGGACGTTCTCAAATCTAGCGGTGCCGACATCATAACCGTTCATTCGGATTATACAGACAAGGATACGGTAATTGATACCCTCAAGCGTATTCGCGAAATTGGAATCAAGCCGGCTGTATCTCTGAAGCCCGGTCGCCCCGCAGAAGACGCATTCGATTTCGTACCCTACGTTGATATGATCCTCGTCATGACCGTTGAACCGGGATTTGGCGGACAGAAGTTTATGGCAGATATGCTTCCAAAGATCAAGACACTCCGAGAGTATCTTGACATTCACAATCCCGAATGTGAGATCCAGGTTGACGGCGGAATCAGTAAGGACACCATTGGTGTCTGCGCAGAAGCAGGTGCAAATGTATTTGTTGTAGGAACTGCCTCCTTTAGAGCTGATGATATGGGAAAAGCCCTTTCTGATATGGTTGAGATAGCAAAAGCAGAATATTATAAGTAATAACGGCTTTTCTTTGAATTTTCCACTAATTTCACAGCTTACAGTCGAAATTCATATAAATCTAACAAGAAAATTTAATTTTTTCTGTGACATGTCACAAACTAAATTTTTTCACTTTTCGTTCAAATTTGACACGGTTTGTGCTATAATATATAAAGATAATTTTTTGTTGCCTTAACAGCATGATAAAAAATAAAAAACAAGGGGTATTGTATGAGAGACAGCTACTATGGAGAACTTTCGGTTATTGGAATGCGTGGGTGTGAGAAATTCGTTGAGCAGGTAGAGTACTACCTCCGCGAGTGGCGCAGCCATGATGACGACGTATCTTTTATCAGCACAGCGGAGTGTCCGAGATTCGGCTCCGGCGAAGGTAAGGGTATGCTTCACAATTCCATGAGAGGACACGACGTTTATATTGTTTCTGACTGCTTTAACCACGGCGTAACATACAAAATGTTCGGCCAGGAAGTTCCTATGAGTCCCGACGATCACTTTGCTGATCTTAAGAGAGTTATCGCTGCTATGGGCGGTAAAGCAAGACGCATCACTGTTATTATGCCTATGCTTTATGAAGGAAGACAGCACAAGCGCGCCGCAAGAGAATCTCTCGACTGCGCTATCGCTCTTCAGGAGCTTGTAAATATGGGCGTTCAGAATATAATTACTTTTGACGCTCACGACCACAGAGTTTCGAACGCAATCCCTCTCACAGGTTTTGATAACGTAAGACCTACATATCAGATGCTCAAGGCTCTCGTGAGAGATGTTCCCGATGTATCTCTCGCAAGCGATGATATTATGATCATCTCTCCCGATGAAGGCGCTATCTCTCGTACAATGTACTACGCTTCCGTAATGGGAATCGACCTTGGTATGTTCTACAAGAGACGTAACTATACAGTTATTGTTAACGGTAAGAACCCCATTGAAGCTCACGAATATCTCGGTAAGGACGTTAACGGCAAGGACGTTATCGTCATTGACGATATGATCGCATCCGGTGACTCCATTATCGACGTTGCTCGCCAGCTCAAGGGCAAGGGTGCTAAGAGAATCTTCTTCTTCGTAACCTTCGGTCTCTTCACAAACGGCTTCGAAGTATTCGACCAGGCTTATGAAGACGGACTCTTCACCAAGTGCTTCACAACAAACCTTATCTACCATCCCGAAGGACTTATGGAACGCAAATGGTACTCCGAGGTTAACATGTGCAAGTACGTAGCACTTATTATTGATACACTCAACAAGGATCGCTCCATCAGCTCACTCCTTAACCCCGTTAAGAAGATCCACAACATTCTTGACGAACAGAAAAAGAAAACAGAAATTCAGCAGAAGCTGATTAAGTAAAAAAATATTCCCGGAGAAATATATGCAGAACTTTAAATTACTGACGGCAGAGAAGATTGCTGCCGCAATAGCAGAAATTGCTCCGGAAGCCGGCTTTAAAAAAGAAGATATTGTAACTATGCTCGAATATCCCCCTGATACAAACATGGGGGATTTGGCTTTCCCGTGCTTCCGTCTTTCAAAAACACTTCGCAACGCTCCTCCGAAGATAGCCGCAGAGCTTGCTGAAAAAACAGCAGACTTCAAGTATGGCACCTCCGCTGCGGTAGGCGGTTATCTTAACTTCAAGGTGTCTGACGAGTATCTCACCACTCACGTTCTTACCGAGATCGAGGAAAAGGGCGAAAGATACGGCTCATCTGACATTGGCAAAGGCAAAAATGTCGTTCTCGACTATTCCTCTCCCAATATTTGCAAGCCATTCCATATCGGTCACCTCGGTACAACAGTTATCGGACACTCTCTTAAGCTTCTGCACGAGTTTGTGGGCTACAACTGTACAGGTATCAACTACCTCGGCGACTGGGGAACCCAGTTCGGCAAGCAGATCGCCGCATTCCGCAAGTGGGGTGACCGCGACGTTATCGACCAGGGCGGTGTAGACGAGCTTGTAAAGCTGTATGTGCGCTATAACAACGAATGTGAAGAGAATCCAGAACTCAAGGACGAAGCAAGAGCAGAATTCAAGAAGCTTGAAGACGGTGATGAAGAAAACCTCGCACTCTGGAAATGGTTTGTAAGCGTATCTCTTAACGAGTACCAGAAGACATACAAACAGCTCGGTATCGAATTTGACTCTTACAAGGGCGAATCCTTCTATACAGATAAAATGCCTGCACAGGTTGAAAAGCTCCGTCAGTCAGGACTTCTCAAGATCGACGACGGCGCATCCATCGTTGACCTGTCTGACTACAACATGCCCCCTTGCCTTATTCTGAAGAAGGACGGCTCCACCTTGTATCCCACACGTGATATTGCAGCCGCTGTGTACCGCAAGAACACTTATGACTTCGATAAGTGTATCTACGTTACCTCCTCCGCACAGAGCCTCCACTTTGCGCAGTGGTTCAAGGTTGTGGAAATGATGGGCTACGATTGGTTCGGTGGCCTTGTACACGTACCCTACGGTACAGTTTCCATTGATGGCGCAAAGCTTGCCACAAGAACAGGTAACGTTGTTCTTCTCAAGGATCTCTTCCGCCAGTCTATCGAAAAGGTACAGGAGATCATGAACGAAAAGAACCCCGATCTCGAAAACAGAGAAGATGTTGCCGAAGCTGTCGGCGTTGGCGCAATCGTGTTCAACTATCTGTATAACAGCAGAATCAAGGATATCAACTTTACTCTCGATCAGGCACTCAGCTTCGAAGGAAACACCGGCCCCTACGCACAGTACACCTACGCAAGAACCTGCTCAATTCTCGAGAAGGCAAAGGAAGCCGGAATTGAATCAGTTGGCGGCGAATGCACTCACGAAAGTGAATCTGCACTCCTCAAAACCCTCTCCCGCTTTGGCGAAAAAGTTGAAAATGCTATCGCAGAATACGAACCCTCCGTTATCACTCGCTACATTATCGAAGTATGCACAGCGTTCAACCGCTTCTACCGCGACTGTCCCATCGTAACTGCCGATAGCGAAGAATCCAAGAAATTCCGTACCCGTCTCACATCTGCCGCAAATACGGTGCTTGGCACAGCCCTCCACCTTATCTGCATGAGAACACCGAACAAGATCTAAATTATACTATAGAGGTTTATAATATGTCAGGACATAGCAAATGGAATAATATCAAGAATAAGAAGGCAAAGACCGACGCCCAGAAGGGCAAGATCTTCACAAAGATCGGTAAGGAGATCCAGATCTGCGTTCGTGCAGGCGGCGGTGACCCTAACTCCAACAGCAAGCTCCGCGACCTTATCCAGAAGGCTAAGGACAATAACGTGCCCAACGATAATATTGAGCGCGCTATCAAGAAGGCCCTTGGTGCAGACAGCGTGCAGTACGAAGAGATCGTATATGAAGGCTACGGTCCCTCCGGTGTTGCAGTAATCGTTGAAACAGCAACAGACAGCAGAAACCGTACAGCATCCGATGTTCGCCACTACTTCGACAAGTACGGCGGAAACCTCGGCGCAACTGGTTGCGTATCATATATGTTTGACGATAAGGGCGTTATCGTTCTTCTTCGCGAAGACAACGAAAACGCTGACGAGGATGCTCTGATGGAAGCAGCTCTCGAAGCAGGCGCGGAAGATTTTTCCTCCGACGAAGAATCCTTCGAGATCACCACAGAAACATCCGACCTTTACGCAGTACGCGATGCTCTTGTAGCACTTGGCTATAAGATCGCATCCGCAGAAGAAGACAAAATCCCCCAGACTTACGTTACACTTGACGATCCCGATGCTATCAAGAATATGAACCTGCTCCTCGAGCACCTTGAAGATAACGACGACGTTCAGGAAGTATACCACAACTGGGAAAACTGCGAAGAATAATCTGTCAAATATTACGCTCCCGAAGACTGTACTGCGGTTTTCGGGAGTATTGTTTTCATAAATACTTCAGGGCAAAAAGGAGAGAAAAATGTCGGATATACTTTTCAAAACAGACGATTACGTTTTTTCATACCGTGTCGGCGGACTACTTATCAATAATGGCAAGGTGCTCATGCAAAAAGCGGCAGGAGATGATGGATACGCCTTTATCGGCGGTCATGTTGCCTTTGGCGAAACAACCGCAGAAACGATCGTAAGAGAATTCAAGGAAGAAATCGGTGCTGACATCAACGTTGAAAGACTCTTTATGGTAAACGAGAATTTCTTTCCTTGGGGCACTCGCCCTTGCCAGCAGATAAATCTATACTATTTGGTTTCCTTAAAGGACGAAACGCAGATACCGCTTGACAGAAATTTCAAGGCACTCGACGAACTGGGCAACGAACGCATCGAGCTTGATATGTGTTGGATACCCCTTGAAGATGTACCGAGCAAGAATATCTATCCGCCACAGGCCAAGGAATACATCGTGAATATTCCGGATGAGATTGTGCACTTTGTTTATAAGGAGTAAACATATGATTATCAATTGCGTGTGGGAGCACAACGGTAATGACACCCTGCTGTATGCTGTTGATTATATCGGAGCATATACCCGTGGCGAAAGCCTCCAGGTGGCAAAAGAAAAGATGCCTCGTGAGATTGTATCTTATCTCAAATGGTTGGGTGAGGATACAACAGACAACATAGAAATCAATATTGTCGGAGAAAAAGATTCTGACATTGCTATAAAGGATGCTGATTCAGATGTGCTTTTTGATAGTGAAAAAGCACCGCTTGCGGCAGATGAATATG
Organism: Oscillospiraceae bacterium; assembly: GCA_015064355.1. Classification (GTDB taxonomy): domain Bacteria; phylum Bacillota; class Clostridia; order Oscillospirales; family CAG-272; genus UMGS1696. Next base: position 18,452 of record SVSJ01000031.1, read on the forward strand.
AAAAATTGAAAGCGCTTGCATTGAAGTCGGCAAAGGATTTTATTACTTTGTATGAGTCTATCCCCGATAAAAGTGCTACAGCAATAGCAGAACGAAAGACCTTTTACGGACAGGTTCCGCGCTCGGCTGATGAGATGTATGAGCACACAAAGAACGTAAACGAGTATTACTTTGCTGAAATAGATGTTAATGCCGATAACGTTGGCAATATATGCGAATGCCGTAATCGTGGATTTGAAACACTTGAAACAAAGCCGGATTATCTTAATAATACCGTTATCGAAGGTAGCTTCGGTGAGCTATGGTCACTCAGAAAAGTCCTCCGCCGTTTCATTTGGCATGATAGAATTCACGCAAAAGCCATGTATCGAATGGCGGTAAAAGTCTTTGGCGAAGAGAATGTAGCAAATCCCTTTTACTTTTGATTGGAGAAATAATATGAACAAAGACATGTGCGTGCCCTGCGATGACGGTATACTTAACGTTCGTGCAGGAGCGATTATTATAAAAAACGGTAAAGTTTTAATGGTCGGCAACGAAAGAGACAACTATCTCTATTCAGTTGGCGGCAGAATAAAGTTCGGGGAAACTGCTGAAGAAGCAGTTGTTCGCGAGGTGTATGAAGAAACAGGTGTTAAGATGGAAATAGACCGCCTCGGATTCGTACACGAAAACTATTTCTATGGAGACGCTTCCACCAACCTCGGAAAGCTCATATACGAAATTTCATTTTTCTTCTATATGAAGGTGCCCGACGATTTCACTCCTGTCAGCGATAGCTTTACCGAGGACAACTGCAAGGAGCATTTGGTGTGGGCAGACCTTGACGATGAAATAAAGATGTACCCCGAATTCTTCAAAACAGAACTAAAGAATATAACTCACACCGTTAAACATTTTGTTAAGGACGAAAGATAAAATGAGTATAATTAAACATGAAATACCGATTCTCGAATTTGATACAGATAAATCAGCAGTAATAGACCCTACACACGAAAAACTTGGATTGAAACTACCCGAAAAATGCGTTTTTGCCTTTCTCGGTGAGTATATTGACGAATACGCGCAGAAAACCGACTCGATTAAGGTTTCGGAGCTAAAGAGCATTACAAAGCCGTATCCGATCTACATAACAAAATATAAAGGGGAAGAAATAGTACTATGTCAAGCACCCGTGGGAGCTGCTCCTGCTGCGCAGATACTCGATTGGCTGATAGGTTACGGAGTTCGTGAGATCATTTCTGCAGGCTCTTGTGGTGCACTGGAAGAACTTCCTGAAAGCACATTCCTTGTGCCGAATAAAGCTCTGCGAGATGAAGGAACGTCTTATCATTACGCTCCACCATCACGCTTTATGGTAGTAGGCGAAAGAGCAAGAAAAGCAATCGAAGAAACCGTACGCGAGCACGGAATGAAATATAGGGAAGTCATCACATGGTCAACGGACGGATTTTTCCGTGAAACCAAAGAAAAGGTCGCATATCGCAAAAGCGAAGGTTGTTCCGTTGTTGATATGGAGTGCTCCGCTCTCGCGGCAGTTGCCGAAATGAGAGGGGCGACCTGGGGAATGATCTTCTATACCGCAGATAGTCTCGCTGACGTGGATAAATACGACGAGCGTAATTGGGGCGGCAACGCATATGAATATGCGCTGACCCTCTGCCTTGATGCGGTGATGAAGCTGTAAATATTAAAACTGCACCCGAAGAAGGTGCAGTTAATTTTTTATTCTTCAATCTTCAATTCGTAATCCTTCATAGCACCGTGACCGCAGAAGATTTTCCACTTTCCGGCTCCGAGACGCTGCATAAAGGACTCGCGCTCTCTCTTTGATACAGCAGGGTCGGTGTCAACCGATGTCATAAGTATAGGCGCGTATTGATTGTATTTCTTCTGCTCAGAGGTCATAGCCTTAAGGTTTACGTAAACGTCACCGGTGAAGGCAACGCGGTTCTCGTAATCAATTAAAATCGTTTCGCCGACAATATGACCGCCGCGACCCTCGTAAACCTCAAACTTCAGCTCACCAAATGTGAAGAATCCAATCTGCCAAATATCACCGAATTCAGGAATTGGAGCATCCCAAGTAATGACGATCTTCCCTGGATCAGCAGGCTCGTATTCCGTAAGGGTCTTGCATATTCTCAGGTAAGGCTTGTGGAGATAATTCTGTTCGCGGAAGTCATCAACACCTTCAAAGGCAAGCGCAAGACAGTCTCTCGTTTTACGGCTTGCATATATTTCATCAAACATATTAAGAAGACCACAGTGGTCAACGTCTGCATGGGTAACAAAGATCGACTTCTTGATATTATCAAAATCAGGGATAAGTGTACGGAACAACTCGAGCATTTCGTCTCGGTAGTATGAATATCCGCTATCCACGAACAAATACTGTCCACAGCTCTTTATAATTGTTGTGTTACTTCCGCAAGGTGGCTCAATAGTCGTGATCTCTGTGTTATCAGTAATCTTGTGAGTGGTGATTCGAGGGGAGAAGGCTTCACCTTTACAGCTTGCAAGCATATCTGCAAATTTGGAGATGCTGTCAAAGGTTTTGTAGGGTGAAAGACCCAACTCGTCAAGCTGCTGCATTGCAAGATTGGTGTTAACAAGAAGCTCGTTCTTCTTTTCAGCGGAGATCTTGCTTGCGTTAATCAGGCTAGATACAAAGGAGTTATAAAAGATACTGTTATCAAAGTTCTTTTCAGAACGGTTGTAGTCTATGACCCGCACGTTGCATAGCTTTTCCGCCTCGGAAATAAAGTCATTGATCTTACCAGGGTCTTCTACAAACAGACCGATCTTAAAAAACTGATATTCGGAGTTGTCACCCTGTGAGCTGATATAAGAAATATTGAAACTGAATTTTTCAATCAGCTCAAGGATTTCCGTTACTCCGCCGGGTGCATCTATCAGCTGAAACTCCATCAGTATAACGTTTGAATTACTTTTGCTCGATCCAAGGTATCCTATTTCCGCAAGTTGCTTGTCCGCTTCTGCAAGCTGCTCGGGAGTACCTTCAGCGTCAATAAAAAGGGTGTGGGCGTCAATTGCCTTGTTGTAGCTGACGCGGCTGATATTGATTCCGAGCGCGGCAAATCGACGGCTTGCCTGTAAAAAAGCACCAATATCATCCGGCATATTTGTTACGTAAGTTTTTTTCATGATCATTTACCTTAATTTGATTTTAATATTTTTGTTACAAGTTCAAGCATGTCAATAGCAAGGGCGTTGTTGTCAGCAAGTAAATTAAAAACCGCATCTTCGGACAGCACCCCGCACTTGAGACCAGTGGGTAGCTTTCCGCTGTTTGAGTCGTCAAAGTCGGAGAACCACTCAGCCGAGCCGTAATATTGCGACAGCTCACTGATTTTTACCTGAATTGCCTCAAACCTGTCGAGCGCATCCGAAAACTCGCGTACAACCGCCGCACACTCGTCGAGTTGCGATTCCATTTTTTCTATTCTTTCAATTTGTGTCTTTTCCATCTTATCACCGTTATGTAAAATCTATTTCGTAGCGCACACCGTTTGAGAAGAGAACACCGCTTGTCAGCTTGACACAAAGAATACAAGTGTTCACGTCGTCGAAATTGTTGTGACCGTTGTCGATCCACGCGGAAAACACCTGCCTCATTTTTGTAGCGATGTGCTTGTTTTCATCCTTGCCGAAGTAGCCGAGATCAACGCCTACACCACTTGCCGTGAACCACTCGCCCGCTATAGCAACGCGGGGATTTTTACCGATCTGTTTCATTTTACTCGACAAACCGTGGGTGAGAATGTAGAACGCACCGTTTTCGTAAAACGCATCGACATTTCTCACGTATGGCACGTTGTCAGCTGATGTTGCGAGGGAAATAATGCTGTCCTTGCCGAATCTCTCAAGCAGAATCGCCTCAACTTCATTTGTAAGCTTGTTCATAATCATTTCTCCTTTACTGAAATGTGCTGCAGTTGACCTATTCCCGAGACAAAAGCACGCCGCATTCCACAGTTGTCCCTTTAGGTAGGGAGTCTACCAAGGTGTTTGGTGCATTGGAAGTTGGCTAAACTCAATAAAGCCAATTTCTATCCTATGATTCTCCATCTCATAGATTTAGCAATTGCGTAAGAACCTTTTTTTACTTCTTCCATATTGATGTAAACATCATCCGACCAAATAATCCAATTTTGGTCATCAAACATAACAGTGGTATCTGTCATATCCCATTGATTATCTTTTATTTGCCACTCTAAAAGGCCCTCG
>SVSJ01000032.1 GCA_015064355.1 Oscillospiraceae bacterium
ACGGCATCTGTGCAGATAATAATGTTCGATATACGGATGGTGTCTATGACGTGACCATAGGCGAAAGGAAGTTTGAAACAATAAAATTAATTCTTTTACAGGGATATTGTTTGACTGAAAGTTATGTTGACAGAAATGGCAGACTTGTTTTGCTGAGATGGTATGAAAGAACAGAAGAAACGCACTCATTCAACACAATTACTGTGAACGGAAATAAGTATTCGCTGGTCGAAGATAGAATAGGCGAATATGCCATGTAAAAACAAAAGGTGGTACCAAACGGTATCACCTTTTTTAGTTATGAGTTATAAGTTTGCCATGCAAACGTTATGAGACGGCGCTGCCGTCGATATGATATGATTCGTGTTACAGTAATTAACTATGCCGAAGGCATATCATCACACGCGGTAGCGTTCATAACTCTAAACTTCGCCGTAGCGAATCATAGCTTTATCAGCCGCCGAATACCTTGATGAGGAAGCCGGCTGCGATTGCAGAACCGATAACGCCTGCAACGTTGGGACCCATAGCGTGCATAAGGAGGAAGTTGGAGGGGTTTTCCTTCTGACCAACCATCTGGCTTACGCGAGCTGCCATAGGAACAGCGGAAACGCCTGCGGAACCGATAAGGGGATTGATCTTGCCGCCGGAAAGCTTGCACATAAGCTTACCAACAAGGAGACCGCCGACTGTGGAGAAGCAGAACGCTGTCAGACCGAGAATGATGATGAAAATTGTCTGGAGACTGAGGAATCTGGTAGCAACAGTTGTCGCACCAACAGAAATGCCGAGGAACAGAGTTACGATGTTCATAAGACCGTTCTGTGCGGTATCACTGAGTCGTTCTGTTACGCCTGTTTCCTTCAGCAGGTTACCGAACATAAGACAACCGATCAGAGGAGCTGTGGCGGGAAGAAGGAGAATAACGAATACTGCAACAACGATAGGGAATACGATCTTTTCAGCCTTGGAAACCTCGCGAAGCTGGAACATTTTGATCTTACGCTCTTCGGGAGTTGTGAGCAGCTTCATGAGCGGGGGCTGGATCATAGGGATCAGCGCCATATAGCTGTATGCCGCGATAGCGATAGGACCGAGGAGGTGAGGTGCCAGAAGCGATGTTGTAAGGATCGCAGTGGGACCGTCTGCACCACCGATAATACCGATAGAAGCAGCTTCGTTACCGGTGAAACCGATTCGCGTTGCAAAAAAGAATGCGAAGAATACACCGAACTGTGCTGCTGCACCGAGGACGAATGTCTTGGGGTTGGCGATCAGCGGACCGAAGTCGGTCATGGCACCGATACCGATGAAAATAAGGCAGGGGTAAAGTCCGGACTTAACACCTATGTAAAGAATATCAAGAAGCCCGCCGTAGTGGATGATATCTGTAAATGTTACATGAGTGAGAACGTCACCAGATGCAGTTACAAATTGTGCACCTTCTGTTCCTGCGTATACATCCCAAAGCTCGGGGGTATAGAGACCTGCGCCCGGGAGGTTGGTGAGAAGACAACCAAATGCGATACCAACCAGGAGCAGAGGCTCGAATTTTTTCTTGATTCCGAGGTAGAGGAGAACGAAGGAAATGATTATCATTACAAAATATTTCCATCCGCCCTCCACGAAGAACAAGCCAAAGCCGGAATCTTGGGCAAGTCCTTTCAGAGTACCGAGTATATCCATTTTTTTCGGTCTCCTTATGCGATAACGATCAGGGGGGTGCCGGTTTCAACCTTGTCACCCTGCTTAATAACAACCTGAGTAATTGTGCCGTTCTTCGGTGCCATGATCTCGTTTTCCATCTTCATAGCCTCGATGATAACAAGCACATCGCCTGCGTTAACCTGCTGTCCTTCTTTTACGAGGACGTTTACGATAGAGCCGGGCATAGGAGCTTCAACTGTTTCGCCCTTGCCTGTTACAACAGGAGCAGCAGCGGAAGCAGCAGGAGCAGCAGCCTGAGCTACGGGAGCGGCAGGAGCGGCGGGTGCTGCAGGTGCGGGAGCATAAGCTTCATATTCGTCTACGATCATAGCAGAGTCATGTTCGACTTCTACCTCGTAGGTTCTTCCGTTAAGTGTGATTTTATATCTCATTATTCTTTAACCTCCTTGATTGACTTAAAGCGCAGTTCGTTTAGGGGCTTGCCGGTCTTTTCGGCAACGATTGCCATAATGATTGCGGCAGTTTTTGGATCTGTATCGTAAAGCTTAAGCTCGCCCGCAGTACCGGGAGCTTTTTTGGGCTCGGTAGAGGGTGTGGGTGCTGCAGCCGGCGCATCTGTGCTTTTCTTCGCATTCTTATACATGATCTTACCTGTAATGATCATAACGATCATCAGAAGTACGATTCCGAGGAACACGAATGCGTAGCCCATAACTGCTGTTACGAGAGCATCAATATAATTCATTGTGATCTCCCTTACGCTTCAACGATGGAATACTTAACTACGTTTTCCTGCTTTTCTTTACGTCTCTTAAGGAATGCTTCAGCCTGCTGAGGATAGCAGATGTAGCTCATGATGTCCTCTTCGCTCTGTGCGAGATCGCCAAGTGCCTTTTCAGCAGCCTTGAAATCTTCGCCTGTACGCTTGGAGTCCTCAATTCTGCAGTCAACGGGGGACTTGCCTTCGCCAAGGATCTTTGCTTCAAGCTCTTTGTTAACAGGCGCGGGAGCGATACCGTATTCGCCTCTGAAGTGGTTTTTAACTTCGTTGGAGATCTGCTTGTATCTTTCGCCGAGGAGAACGTTCATAACAGCCTGGTTACCAACCATCTGAGAAAGGGGAGTTACCAGCGGAGGATAACCGAGGTCCTTTCTAACGTTGGGGATCTCGAGGAGTGCCTCTTCGAACTTGTCGATAGCGTTCATATCCTTGAGGTTTGCGATCATGTTGGAAAGCATACCGCCGGGAACCTTGTAGAAGAGTGCCTGAGAGTCTGTGCCAAGGCTCTTGTAGTCGATAGTGCCGTCTGCCAGGTACTTGTCCTTAATGGGCTTGAAGAACTCGTTAACCTTGTTCATAAGCTTTTCGTCAATACCTGTTTCGATGCCGCACTGCTCGATTGCGTAGTACATTGTTTCGGTTGCAGCCTGGCTGGTACCGTTGGAGAAGCAGCTTGTTGCAGTGTCGATAATATCAACGCCGCATTCAACAGCCTTATCAAGAGTCATATACGCCATACCGGTTGTGCAGTGTGTATGGAGAACAAGAGGAATATCATTGCCGAGAGCATCAACAACACCGCCGAAGAGACGTTCAGCCTCGTTGGGAGTCATTGTACCTGCCATATCTTTGAAGCAGATAGTGTCAAAGCCCATAGACTTGAGTTCCTTGCACATTTCAACGTACTTAGCGGGAGTGTGAACAGGGCTCTGTGTGTAGGAGATACAGCCGGACGCGATTGTGCGCTCGTTGCCGTACTTCTTTGTTGCTTCAAGAGCGGTTCTGATGTTGCGGAAGTCGTTAAGCGCGTCGAAGATACGGATTACGTCAATACCGTTCTTGATGGAGAGTTCAACGAATTTTTCAACAACGTCGTCGTGATAATGCTTGTATCCGAGGAGATTCTGACCGCGGAGAAGCATCTGGAGTCTGGTATTGGGCATAGCCTTTCTGATCTTGCGGAGTCTTTCCCACGGGTCCTCGTTAAGGTATCTGAGACAAGAGTCGAATGTTGCGCCACCCCAGCATTCTACGGAGTAGTATCCAACCTTGTCCATAAGGGGAAGGATGTCCTCAAAATCAGAGAACTTCATTCTTGTTGCCATAAGAGACTGGTTGGCGTCTCTAAGGATCGTTTCTGTCAATTGAATTTTTCTCATTGTGCCTCCTGTGCGCATTATCAAGCAAATTCGGGCGATGACAATGCAGTATATATAAATAATTTAATATCCAAGTTCACCCAATATAGAGTATACTACAAATTGAGTCGGTTTGCAACAGAAAAAACAGAATTATTTTACATTAATTAAAATAAATACCCTTTCGCAACAAAAAAGGGAAGATCAATAGTCTTCCCTTAAGTTATAAATTAATTTAGATTTCAGGTATCGTGATTTCTATTTCGCGACCTGCCTCGGCAGATCTTACGATGCCATCAATAATTGCCTGGTTTATGAGTATCTGTGAAGTGGGTACCGGTGCGGGACCGTTTGTGTCGATGGCATCCAGGAATGAACGGATCTTGAGATTGAACAACTCGCTGAAATCTGTTGTGCCGATAACCGGGATCACGGTTTCGGTCTGCTGGCCGCAAACGTCGTGATATAACGTCATAGGTCCGCCGGGAGCACCATTCCAGCAGTCTGTTGAAGGAATGCGGAGTGCGCCATCTGTGCCGAGAATAATAGTGTCGCCGGGAGTGTCACAATGCATTGCCCAAGAGATTCTGAAGTCAAGAATGATATCTCCCTCGAGGCGAATGAAGCCTGCACCGAAATCATCAACCTGGAAGGTTTGATGCCAGTCGGGGTTGTATACCGGACTAGTTCCGAAGAAGTTTGAGGTGTAACCGGACACCGTCAGAGGCTTCGGATATCCGAGAGCATTGAGCACCATATCAAGAGAGTAGCATCCGATGTCACCCAGAGCGCCGATACCACCTTGATCCTTTCTAATAAAGGAATCACCGGGCATACCGCGACGGCGGCCGCCACCTGTCTGGATATAGTAGATCTTGCCAAGAACGCCGGAGCGAACGATCTTGCCGATCATTTGCATGTTTGCATCGAATCTGGGCTGGAATCCTACGGAAACAAACGCGTCTGACTTCTTTTCAGCCTTGCAAACCTCTACCGCTTCGTCGAGGGTAACAGTGAATGGCTTTTCAAGAAGAACCGGGATGTTGTGCTCAAGAGCGTAGATAGCAACGTTTGCATGCTGTGTGTTATAGGTGCAAATAGAGATACCGTCAAGTTCAGTCTCGCTATCGATAAGCTCCTTGTGAGAGGGATAAAATCTAACGCCCTCAACACCGTATTGTTTCATAAATTCTTCAGCTTTGCCGGGGATGAGATCAGCTGCTGCAACGATCTCCACGTCAGGCTGATTGAGATAAGCTTTGATGTGGTGACGGGCGATTCCGCCGGTACCGATAATTGCTATTTTATACTTACGATTTTCTGCCATAACAGTATTTACCTTACATAGTGAAAAATTTGAAAAATACGGGTCGCTCGAGCATCTGTCGAACAACCCGTATGCGTGGTTGACTATTTAGTTTTAATTACCAACCGAGGGACTTGAGATAGTCGCGGCTCGCCTTGATGCATTCGAGTCTGGAAAGACCCATAGAGGGCTCGTCCTGTTCAACAACTACCCAGCCAGCACCTGCAGCAACAGCAGCGTCGAGAATAGCGGGCATATCCTGCATACCGTGACCAACGGGACGGAATTCGAATGTGGAAGCTTCTTCCTGTCCTTCATCCTCGTCAAGACCGATGAGAGCGTAGAGTCTGTCAGGGCGCTTGCCACTGAGATGGAAGTCCTTGAGGTGAACTACGGGAGCTCTGCCTGTGTACTTCTTAACGTATTCGGCGGGGTTTTCGCCACCGATGTTTGCCCAGCAGGTGTCAATTTCTGTCTGGAGAAGGTTTGCGGGGATTCTGTTGTAGATAACGTCGAGACCGTACTCACCGTCAACCTTAACGAATTCGAAGTCGTGGTTGTGGTAGAGAAGAGTCATACCGTACTTGTTTGCGATCTCGCCGATTTTTGTCATATCAGCGATAGTTTCTTCGAACTTTTCAGCGCCGGGACGACGTTCTTCTGTTACGTAAGGAACAACTGCGTACTTGCAGCCGATGAGAGCGTAATCAGCGAATGTCTTTTCGGGGTTAGCGAGCATTTCGTCAAGGGGAATATGAGCGGAGATCGGAACGAGCCCTATGCCGTCAACGAGGCCCTTTACGTAGTTGGGATCGAGACCGTAAAGACCTGCAAATTCTACGCCGTCGTAGCCCATTTCCTTAACCTTGCGAAGTGTGTCAGCGAAGTTAGCCTCAGCAACGTCGCGGATGGAATAAACCTGTACTGCTACCGGTAATGCCATAATATGTATCCTCCTAAAAATGTGTTCTTTTTTGGATAATTTTTGTGTGGTGACCTTTAATGAAATCACAACACCGATCACTTCTCATTATATCCCAACGAGCCCGTAAAATCAAGAGTTTTTTTGCAATTAACTAAAAATTATCCTCACGATTTTTCGGTGAGTTCTTCAAAATAGAAGATGTAGACTGTGTGTACGATATTTAGGAAAAAAATGCGTAAAAAATTCTAAATATTGTGGTTTTTATCAGTTGACATTTCTCGAATTATATATTATAATCTAACAAATATATCTTTTGCAATTTGGATGAATTAATCAACTACAGAGAAAGGTACGGTAAACTTAATGGAAACAAAAAGCTTTATTGAGTCGAAGATCGCGTACGAAGGAATCACATTTGACGACGTTCTTCTGATCCCCGCAAAGAGTGAAGTACTGCCTAACACAGTATCTCTTAAAACAAAGCTTACAAATAAGATCACGCTTAACATCCCCCTGATGAGCGCTGCTATGGACACAGTTACCGAGTCTGCACTTGCTATTGCAATGGCTCGTGAAGGCGGTATCGGCATCATTCACAAGAATATGTCTATCGAACAGCAGTGCGACCAGGTAGAGAGAGTTAAGAGAAGCGAAAACGGTGTTATTACCAATCCTTTCTTCCTTCATCCCGAAAATTACGTTTATGAAGCTGATGCACTTATGGGTAAGTACAAGATCAGCGGTGTGCCGATCTGTGACCATGAGGGCGTTCTCGTTGGTATCATCACAAACCGTGACCTCCGCTTCATGGACGATTTCAACGTGCCGATCGACGATGTTATGACAAAGGAAAACCTTGTAACTGTTCCTGTTGGTACAACACTGGAGCAGGCAAGAGAGATCCTTCGCCACAACAAGATCGAGAAGCTTCCCATTGTTGATAATAATTACAAGCTTTGCGGCCTTATCACCATTAAGGATATTGAAAAGGCTGATCGTTATCCTAACGCTGCCAAGGACGAAAAGGGCAGACTTCTCTGCGGTGCGGCTATCGGCGTAACTGCTGACGTTGTTGAACGCGCAGGTGCTCTCCTTGCGGCGGGTGCTGACGTTTTGGTTCTCGACTCCGCTCACGGCCATTCTCAGAACATTCTGAATTGCATCAAGAAAGTTAAAGAGGCATATCCTGACTGCCAGCTTATTGCAGGTAATATCGCAACAAGTGAAGCTGCTCGTGACCTTATCGAAGCAGGCGCTGACGCTATCAAGGTTGGTATCGGCCCCGGTTCTATCTGCACTACTCGCGTTGTTGCAGGTATCGGTGTTCCCCAGATCTCCGCTATTATGAATGCATACTCCGTTGCAATGGAAGCGGGTATCCCCGTTATCGCTGACGGCGGTATCAAGTACAGCGGCGACCTCCCCAAGGCTATCGCGGCAGGTGCTAACGTAATCATGGTTGGCTCACTCCTCGCAGGTTGTGATGAATCTCCCGGAGAAAGCGAGATCTACCAGGGCAGAAAGTTCAAGGTATATCGCGGTATGGGCTCTCTTGCTGCTATGGAAAAGGGCTCCAAGGACAGATACTTCCAGGAAAATGCGCGCAAGCTTGTTCCAGAAGGAGTTGAAGGACGCGTTCCTTACAAGGGACCACTTGCAGATACAGTATTCCAGCTTATGGGCGGTCTCCGTTCCGGTATGGGTTACTGCGGCGCGGCTACTGTTGAAGAGCTTAAGAAGAATGGTCAGTTTGTTAAGATGTCCGGCAACGGTCTCCGTGAGTCTCATCCTCATGACATCAACATTACCAAGGAAGCTCCCAACTACAGCGTACAGGTTCACTAATTCAATAAAACAAAAGTCCCGCTCACACGAGTGGGATTTTTTATTGTGACTCCATAACAGTTTGTTATTGTTGGGAACTGCGCCCTCAACATTCCGTTTCAAACATAATTAAGGCGTATTGGATTTTGGAAAATTGTCAAAATACCCCTTGACAAACAATACTGTGTGTTGTATAGTATTATATGTAAGGAGGTATTGATATGGATGTTCAAATGAAACGCGGGCTACTGGATGTGTGTGTGCTCCGTGCGATCCTTGACAAGGATTCCTACGGATACCAGATCATCAAGGATATGAAGCCCTACGTAGATGTTTCGGAATCGACCCTTTATCCAATTCTCAGAAGACTTGAAGTGGCAAAATACCTCACTGTTTATTCGGGCGAGTACAACGGCAGACTGCGGAAATATTATAGAATTACACCACTTGGCGTAAAGAGGATCGAAGAATTCAAGGACGAGTGGCGGGAGATTATGTCGATTTACAATTTCATTATGAAGGAGGAGAGGGATAATGACCAAGTATGACTTTTTAGAAAAGCTTGAGAATAAGCTTGCCGGTCTGCCCAGATGCGATATTGACAGCTCTGTAGAGTATTACGGCGAAATGATTGACGAGAAAATGGACGAAGGACTAACCGAAGACGAAGCAGTTGCGGCAATCGGCACACCGGAAGAAATAGCGGACGGCATACTTCGCGAAACACCTCTCGCAAAATTAGTGAAGGAAAGAGTGAAGCCCAAAAGACAGCTGACTGCACTTGAAATCGTGCTTATTGTGCTGGGCGCACCCTTGTGGTTGCCAATCATTATCGCGATCCTGGCAGTTGTGTTCTCGGTGATTGTGTCCTTGTGGGCTATCGTGATCTCCTTGTGGACAGTTCCTCTGTCTCTCGGGTTGGCTGCTGTTGCGGTACTGCTTTTGACTATTGTTAACCTGATCGCTTGTCGATTTGGCAGAGTGTTCCTTATGCTTGGAGTTGGACTTTTCCTTTTGGGATTTGGGCTCATCTGGAGCGTTGTTTGCCTTTATATGACAAAGGGAATTATTTGGATTTGCAAAATGATATTCTTGCTCATTAAAAAATGTGTTGTTGGAAAGGGGAGGACAAAATGAGATCCGGAGTTAAAAAAACGCTGATCACAGCAGCCGTTCTTTGCGTAGTCGGCATTATCGTGGGTGCCATTGGTTTTTGCCTTATGGGCTACAGCTTCGATGACTTGAAACAGGAACCGCTTACCGAGAGCACTTACACTTTCACCGAGGACATAAATCTGTTAGGTATCACCACCGACACGTCTGATGTTGAGCTTATCCTGACAGACGGCGGAGAAACAAAGGTGGTTTGCCGCGAGGATGAAGAGGGTAAATTCAATGCGTATGTGAAGACCGATACGCTCGGGAACAAAATTCTCTACGTTGAACTTGCGTACAAGGTGAAAAGATGGTACGAGCATATTGAAGTGTCTGGCATTTTCGGGACAACTGAAGAGGAAAAGATCACCGTTTATCTCCCGAAAGCCGAGTATGACGCCTGCCAGATCGAGACTGACACAGGGGATGTTACTATTCCCGCAGGGTTGACTTTTACAAGCCTCGTTGCAAAGGCTGACACGGGAGATATAAATTTTTACTCCTCTGTCAAAGATGTTCTTTGGATAGGCACAAACACTGGTGACATAACGGTTAAAGATTCTTCTGTTGGCACCTTGAGAACAGAAACCGACACGGGAAAGATAAGTATTTCATCCACCAATGTTTCCGGTACTATGATGTTTGAATCGGACACAGGAAACATTTACTTTGAGAATGTTAATGCCAAAAATCTCACCGCAGATAGTGGCACGGGTGACGTTGTGCTGAGTGGTACAGTGATCGCAGGGGTAATCTCCATTGAAACTGACACAGGGGACGTGAGATTCTCGAGTTCCGATGGTGGTACGTTGTGTATCGAAACCGACACCGGTGACGTGAAAGGTACTCTTCTCACCGAAAAGATATTCCTCGTTGAGACCGATACTGGCAGGGTGAATGTGCCAAAGACCGTCACAGGAGGCAAGTGCGAGATCACCACAGACACGGGAGATATTAAGATCACCATAGAAAATCCGTAAATAAAAAAACACGGCATGGTCAACTTTGACTGTGCCGTATTTTGTTTGATTATTTATTGAAGAATTCAATTTCTCCGCCGGTTGTGAAGCCTGCAAAACCGGATGCCTCAAGTCTGTCGAGAAATCCTTTCATCTTCTTGGGACGGCGGAAGAGGGAAACATCGTATTCGCCGCGAAGTGCCTCTGCTGCTTTGTAAGCCTCTGCGAATTCGCATTCGTAAACGTAGCCGATCTTCTTTCTCTGGGATGCTGCGCGGTTCATATCGGAGAGGATTCCGAAGATTCTCTCAAATCCAATGGAGAAGCCGCAAGCCGCCACGTTCTCACCGATGAACTTGCCGATAAGGTTATCGTAACGACCGCCACCTGCAACAGAGCCGCGGAACTTGTCGCTCTTGATCTCGAATACTGTGCCGGTGTAATATCCCTGGCCGCGAACCAGAGAAATGTCAAATTCAACATTGTAGCCGCCGTCGGAGAGAGCCTGGGCGTTTTCGATAATGCTCTTGAGACCATCGGTCATTTCGTCGCCAATGATCTCGGAAACGTCACAAATGGAGAGGGGAAGCTTTGCGAGTACCGCTTCAAATTCCGCTATAGCAGCCGCATCAAATTCCTTGGTTTTCAGTTCCTCGATAACACCCTCGGTACCGATCTTATCAAGCTTGTCGAAGCTAATGCACACGGATGCAAGCTGATCGTCAGCAAAGCCGCACTTTGAAAGAAGGGCGTTGAGCACCTTTCTGTCGTTGATCTTTACGGTGAACGTGCCAATGTCAAGTCTTTCGAGTGCCTTTGCGGTAACTGTAATAAGCTCGGTCTCGCAGTTCGGGTTGCTGTCACCGATTACGTCGATGTCGCACTGTACGAACTCGCGGAGTCTGCCTTTCTGGGGCTGCTCTGCGCGATATACCTTGTCAAGCTGGATGCACTTGAATGGAAGCTCCAACTTTGCGCGATTAGCGGAGAAATAACGTGTGAGAGGAAGGGTCAGGTCATAACGGAGACCCATATCACAAAGATTGTCGCCGCTTTCAAGGGCGCGGGTCAGCTTCTCGCCGCGCTTCATGATCTTGAAAATAAGATTGAGGTTGTCACCGCCGTCACTCTTGTCAAGATTTTCAATGTCCTCAATGGCGGGAGTCATAATTCTTCTGAATCCGTTTTCACGGTAGCACTCGAGAATAGTCTGTTCGATATATTCGCGGAGGGCCGCTTCTTCGGGGAGATAGTCGTTTGTACCTTTTAACGCTTTGATACGCATGGTAAACATCCTTTCATATACAAAAATACCGCTTCGGTAATGCCCGAGGCGGTGGTGATTTCAGTTTTTTCATCATCACGGGCATAACAAATATCCGCTAAACCCGTACCTCTACGGATCAGCAGTGGGTGCTTCTATGGTGATGATGGCGGATAGTAAACATATAAATATCCATTCTGCCGAGTTTTCGGCTTTTTATTTCACGCTCATTATATCACGAGCGGGATAATATGTCAAGGGGAATAATTAAGCGTTGTTCTGTCTGAACTTGCCGGGGGTGCATCCGACAGCGCCCTTGAATGAACTGGAGAAGTGCTGTGTGTTGGAATATCGGAGAAGAGCGGCGATCTCTTTGATAGGCATAACTGTGCTTGTGAGAAGGCTCTGTGCAATGCTGATCCTGCGGTCGATAAGATACTGGCCGGGGGTGGTGCCGAACTTCTTTTTGAACACGCGGATAATATGCATCTTTGTGATACCGAACTTTTCGGAAATATCGTCCAGAGAAACGTCGGTGTAAACGTTTGCATCAATGTACGCGCGGATCTTTTCATCAAGAGAGTTTTTCGCTGTAGTCTGAGGGAAGTAAATATGCTTTGTAACAGCTGTGAGCATCTTGAGAACGATACCCATAATATCCGCGTAAGCATCAGCCTGATCGTCGCCTGAGATAGATTCAAGCTTTGAGTGGATCTCCAGGAATGAGTCGTACACATTTGCCTCTGCGGTGTAAACCTCGGTGGGAATGAACATATCTATCATTTTGGAAACCATACTGCCGTCAAGGTTGATCCAGATCTTGTCGTAAGGATCGGTCGGGTCTGAATAGAATGATACGCAGCTACCCTTCTTAACGAGGCAGAAGGTGCCCTTTGATACAGGGATCGTGCCGTCGGCTGTTTCAATGGAGCCAGAGCCGCTGATAATATATTCAAAGATGTAATCTTTTGTAGGATAGCGGGTGAATTTGTACTCAGGGGAAGGACTTGTAGCCCCTGCAAAGGTGCAGAAAAGGGAACCTGATTTGTTCAGATTATCCACATATACGATTTTTTCGCATGATTCGTATTGCTGCACAGTTTCACCTCCTCAAAAGATGTAGCAAACGCTATTATACAACAATTTTATTCTGATTTCAAGCTTTTTCTTCAGAAAATTTCATCTTTTTTTCATATTTTTTAAGAATTTATTAAAAAACACCAAAAAAACTTAATTTTTTTATAATATTCTAAAAATTGCGTGAAACCTATTGACAGTCACGTGACTGTGTGATATAATATATACGAAAGCGTAAGACGGTTAATATAAACTCAGCCTAAAATTACAAAAAATATCACTTTTGCATTAAAGCGATAAAGGAGAAAAACATGAAGGAAGACCTTGCTGCGATTATCAAACGTATGCGCAAGGGGCGCGGAATCACCCAGAGAGAACTGGCCGAAAAGTTAGGCATCACGGCGCAGGCGGTTTCAAAATGGGAGCGTGGAGATGCGTGTCCTGATATTTTTCTCTTGCCTGCGTTAGCGGCGGTGTTCGGTGTAACCACTGACGAAATTTTGGGATACAATAGGGAAGAATAAAAAAGAATAATTCCGCGGAGGTGTAATAATGACCGAAAGAGCACGGAACAAGCTGAAAGAGCTGTCGAGAAAGCAGCTTTTGAAATACACGTTGATTTTCCTGATTTACGAGGGATGTATCGTGTTGTCATACCTGATATATAATCGAAAAACGGGTGAGGAGTTTACTGATCCCGTGGGATTTTTCTGGATCTTGTTTATGATGGTTCCTTTCGCCTTCAAGCTACACAAGAGGTTGTTTGAACCTGCTTGGCGAGGGGAAGTGAAGATCATCAAGGATCCCCAAAGCTCCCAGCGACAGGGGTACATTTTGAGATCATACAAAGCGGGATTCCTGATCAAGAACAAAGGGTATGAGGTGCGCGTGATCGATGTGTTTACTAACAAAGGCTATCAGGAGATAATCCTTGTTGGCGACGAGGCCAATCTTGCCGATCATTACTACCGTCCCCACGATAAAGTTGAACGGTTGCCGGGACTCAGATACCCTATCAATTGCTCAAGCCCGAGAGACGAGATATTCTGTCCCGTATGTGGGCATTTCAGCAAGAAGGGCGAGAAGAGGTGCTACGCTTGCAAAAATAAATTAGTGGACATTTGGGAGTAAAGGCATTTCCGCCTTGCGATTTTTAGACAAATAGTGTATAATATTTTGTGAAAGTAATAAAACGATAGAGGATTGCAGAGATGAAAAATAACGAGAAAAAATATTTTCTTAACGTGCTGAAAAGCATAGCATATTCTCTGCTTATTACAGTTCCCGTGTATTTTATCGTTTTGATGCTGATTTTGCTGGTGTTCTTTGGAGACGGCACTTCGGATTCTCCTGTAGTACTACCAAATCTCATTATGATGGCGGTTTACTTCGTTGTGCTGTATTTTGTCCATATAAAGCAGTCTGCAGAGTTTTCAAAAATTAAAGTAAAGGACGAGAAATATAACTTCAAAGCAGATATTCTTGAATATATAAATACTGAAGGAAAATATCAGCTTATCCTCTATGCCGTAATTGCGATTTTGTTCGAGCTGCTTATGCAACTTGGCGGTGATGGCGGTGAAATTGCAGCAAATTTCCTCGCTATGTGCGTGCCGACTGTTTGGCTTGTTGGAGTTCCCGTATTGAGAGCCGTTGTCGGATATATCGCAGGAATGGTGATATTATTCGTGGTCACGCTTGTCCAGAGATACATCGCTCACAAGAGAGCTCTCAAAAAAGTAATAGTCTTAGGTGAAGTAGAGCGAGAGCGTGAGATAAACTATAACCCAATGAGCGTGGAAGAACGTATGAAAAAACGCAGTTGGAGCAGTATAAATAGACATACATAAATACATATAAATTTTGATATAAACCAAAAGGGAGGTGCGTGTTATTAAATCGCTGACAAGAGCAGAAAATATCCCCGGTACTGTCTTTTTGAAAGAGAAGATGGGCGGCGTTACGGGACTGGAATTTCTTAACAAGGTGTTCTATATAACCGACGGCATAATGCTGGCGCAGATCCGTGAGATCACGGGTATCGACGGAACCACATTGCAAAACTGGCTCAAGCGCGGCTGGGTGCAGAGCCCTACCAAAAAAGCGTATAATAAGGAGCAGCTTGCCCGTATCCTTATAATAAATATGCTTAGAGACACAATGCAGCTATCAAAGATCATCGGGCTTCTGACTTACGTGAACGGTACGGAACCGGAGGATGCGATCATAGAGGAAAGCTTGCTCTACGATTTCATTTGCAAGGTTCTTGCCGCCATTTCAGACCCGGAATCTGACGGAGTCCACGGAATTGACGAGGCGATCGGTGACGTTCTCTCTGATTATACAGAGCGGACCGGCGGAGCGAAACGCCGAATCGAGCGAGTGATTACGGTGATCGTGATCTCATACTACTCCGGAATGCTTAAATCCCGTGCGGAAGACATGATGGATAGACTGAGCAAATAACAATGACACTATCTGACATTATATAAGGAGGCTTTTACATGATTGAATGGTGGAACAATATTGACTTGGTAGGACAGATATTTGCACTTATCGCAATACCGTCCACTTTGGTTCTTGTGGTACAGACTGTGCTTCTGTTCTTCGGATTCGGTGACGATGACGTTGATATTGACGGCGACGGTCTTGATGCCGATATAGAAGGCGGCGACGGAATGGCCCTGTTCTCAATTCGCGGAATTATGGGAATGGCGGCTGTCGGCGGCTGGAGCGGACTTGTAATGCACGAGGCCGGCATCAACATTTGGGTGACGATCCTTCTTGCTGTTGCATTCGGATTCCTTGCTCTCGTTGGTATCGCGTATATTATGAAGCTGGCATCCAAGCTCCAGGCGAGCGGTAACATTGATCTCGGCAGAGCGGTTGGCAGGGTTGGCACGGTATATATCCCCATTCCTCCGAATATGCAGGGAACAGGCAAGATAAACATCACCCTTCAGGAGAGATTCCTTGAAGTGACTGCTATGACAAACGCAGACCGCAAGATCGCAACAGGCGAGAGTGTTCGCATCGTTGCAACCGACGAAAACAGCGTTGTGGTGGTTGAGCCGATTAAGTAAAGAGGTAAAATGATATGAAATCATTATATTTCTTTCACACCCTGCGGGTTATTGGTTTTGCATTGTTGTCAATGATTGCCATAGTCATTCTTGGCACAGCGGTGCGCTTTACCGATATTGAAGGTGTGGCGCTTCATGTGATATATGTTCTCATTGGGTTTGTGTCAAATCTTCTGTTTCTGTTCTTTTCATTCAGAAAGTCAGGGTATGATTATAACAGAAAAAACGAAGGTCTTATTGACAAAGAAAATATAATTGCAATGGTTCTTGCATGGCTGACTTATGTGGTGCTTACTGTGGTTACCAAATACAGAACTATTGGCGCTGCTGAAGGCGTTGCGTACCTTGCAAGTATTATGGCAGGAGATATATCTCTTGGACTTACAACTCTTGCCGATGAATATGCCGGAATAATGTTCCTCTCTCTTATGATGCACACCATCCCGTATATTCCCGCAATGATGCTCGGACATATGAGCGGCGCGAAAAAGCGTCGCCATGTCGTAGAAACGATAATATCCGAACAAAAATAAATCTATATAAACAAAAGGAGAAAAAACTATGAGAATTTTACTTGATGCAGCAGGTGGCATTAGCTCCAACGTTGTTATACTCGTTTGCGTGCTTGTGCTTCTGGTACTTACAACAGTTATCGTTGTACTTTCCAGATACAGAAAATGTCCCTCCGACAAGATCCTCGTTATCTACGGTAAAGTAGGACAGACACAGGACGGTCAGCAGAGAAGCGCTAAATGTATCCACGGTGGCGCGTCCTTCATTTGGCCCGTTGTTCAGGCGTATGAATACCTTGACCTTACCCCTATGTCCATTTCCGTTGACCTTCGTAATGCCCTGTCCAAGCAGAACATCCGTGTTGACGTTCCTTCCCGTTTTACAGTTGGTATCTCCACAGAAAACGGCGTAATGCAGAACGCGGCTGAACGTCTCCTTGGTATGAGAATCGAAGAGATCAAGCAGATCGCAGAAGATATTATCTTCGGTCAGATGCGTCTTATCATCGCAACAATGGATATCGAAGAAATCAACTCCGACCGTGACAAGTTCCTTGAGGCTGTTTCCTCCAACGTTGAAACTGAACTTAAGAAGATCGGTCTTCGTCTTATCAACGTTAACGTAACCGACATTACCGACGAATCCGGATATATCGTAGCACTCGGTAAGGAAGCTGCTTCCAAGGCTATCAATGACGCGAAGGTATCCGTTGCTGAAGCTGACCGCGTAGGTTCTATCGGTGCTGCTGAGGCTGACCGTGATATGCGTATCTCCGTTTCCAAGTCTGACGCAGAGGCTATCACAGGTGAAAACGAAGCAAAGGCAAGAGTTGCTGACTCCGATGCTACCAGACGTGAGCGCGAGGCTGAAGCTCTCAAGCGTGCTACCGCTGCTGAAAATATTGCGAAGGCAAAGGCTCAGCAGGAATCTTTCGACGCTCAGAAATCTGCAGAAGAGGCGAGAGCGCACTATGAACAGGCTAAGCTTGAAGCTGACGTTATCGTTAAGACCGAGATCGAGCGCAAGAAGAAAGAGCTTGAAGCAGAAGCTGAGGCTGAACAGATCCGCCGCCGTGCAAAGGGTGAAGCAGACGCTACACTTATGAAGATGCAGGCTGAGGCTGACGGTCTTAAGCAGATGCTCACAAAGCAGGCGGAAGGTTTTGCAGAGATCGTTAAGTCTGCCGGTGGCGATGCTGACTCTGCTGTAAAGCTCATGATTGCTGATAAGCTTGAAGAGATCACACGCATCCAGGTTGACGCTATCAAGAACCTCCAGATCGACAAGATCACTGTATGGGACAGCGGCGCAAAGTCTGACAGCGGCAAGAGCACAACAGCCGACTTTATCTCCGGTCTCTACAAGAGCATTCCGCCCCTTTCAGAAATGTTTGACATGGCAGGTATGCAGCTCCCCTCTTACCTTGGCGAGAAGAAGCCCGAGATCACTGACGAAGATTTCGCAAATATGATCGAGGCACCGGCTACTCCCATCGTTACTGACGAGCAGTAAGACGAGCAGTAAACTGAAATTCAGGCAAGTTTGATGAAATATGAATAAAAACGCCCCCGTTTGGCTAAAAACCTTACGGGGGTGATTTATTTGATACGTAAAACCGAATACGTGTGCGTTTTTCTCTTGGGCGGCACTGTCTACGGCGTGCTTGAAATGCTGTGGCGAGGATTTACCCATTGGAGTATGGTGTTTGCCGGGGGAGTGTGCTTTCTTCTTATTCATTTGATGAATCTGGGGGCACCGGGGTTAAAAACCATAGTCAAGTGCGCCATCGGCAGCGTTATTATTACTGCGGTGGAGTTTTTTACCGGGGTAATCGTAAACATTGTCCTGGGGCTTGACGTGTGGGATTACTCGGCTTTGCCACTTAACCTGCTTGGTCAGGTCTGTCCGCAATTTATGATACTGTGGCTTCTCTTGACATATCCCGCGTGCTGCCTTTCCGGTCTTATCAGAAAGCTGTTTACAAAGCTATCGGAAAGGGAGCGTATGGTCGCATAAAATGGGGGATTGGCCCCCGTACATATATCGACAGCCTGTGACAGCCTTTGACTGCCCTCTTGTTTGAACTGTAAATTATTACCAATTAAAAGTGGTAATTTTTGGCAATTATTTATTCCTTACTCTACTTGAATTGTCTGGAAAATTATGGTAAAATATATTCACCGACAAATGGTAAATATTTACAGATTAGATAAAACAAGAAAGGCAAGGATGACACAAAAATGGATATGGATACAAGAATACTTATAGCGGACGAGAACAACGAGATCAGATACCGCCTGCGGGAAATGCTTACTGCAAGAGGCGCCAATGTTGATGAAGCGAAGAGCGCTGACGAGGCTTTGCGCGGGATCTCCAGATATAATTACTCGATCGTAATTGCGGACCTGTGGTCAGTTGACGGCCTTGGACTTATGGCAAAATCCGCAGAGAGCGGCAAAGCTGCCCCTTCGTTTATTATTTTGACGCAGGTATCCACCCCAAGCGTTCTTATGGAAGCTAACCGAAAGGGTGCATCCCTCTGCCTTACAAAACCCGTGGACTACGCTGCGCTTTGCGACAGCATCGACACAATACTCAAAAACCGTGGCGCAACAGTACGCTCCGGCGCGAAGAACGAGGACGAGCAAAAGGCCAGCGAGAGAGCCCACGATATTGAAACGCAGGTTACCAGAATTATTCATCAGATTGGTGTGCCTGCTCATATCAAGGGCTACCAGTATCTCCGCACCGCGATCCTTATGACCATATCTGACAGCGATATAATCAATTCCGTAACAAAGATACTTTATCCCTCGGTTGCGAAGAAATACCAGACTACAACCTCCAGAGTTGAAAGAGCGATCCGCCACGCCATTGAGGTTGCCTGGGACAGAGGGGATGTGGACACACTGAACTCATATTTCGGATATACAATCCAGAACAGTCGCGGTAAGCCTACAAACTCGGAGTTTATCGCCATGATCGCTGACGATCTCCGACTGAAATACAAAATCAAATAAGCCAAACCCAAAAGCCTTCTGCAAGACTGACTCGTCGGTCGCTGCCCCGCAGAAGGCTTTAAAAATATTAAGATAAGAGATACACTATTTTTTGCCTCTGATCACAACGGTGCCTTCTTTATCTGTGCGGTGGAGTGTGGCACCGTATTCCTCGACCCTTGATACCACAACGTCTGAGGGATGACCGTAGGAGTTGTTTGCGCCGCAGGAGGCAACGCAAATTTCGGGGGATACTGCATCAAGAAATTCTTTTGTGGTTGAGGTGGAGGAGCCGTGGTGAGCGAGCTTCAGTATATCGCAGTCAAGAAGGGAGGCGGGATTGTGCGCGAGGGCAAACTCCTCCGCTGCCTCCTCTGCGTCTCCGGTGATCAAGAGAGATGTGCCGCCCACGTCGATGCGTGTTATCATACTTGCGTCGTTTAGGTCATCGTATTCTACTCCGAAGGTGTCGAGCACCGTGATCTTTATCTCACCGATAACAAATTCCTCGGGACCCGTGAGATAATTTATGTTAGCCCCTTGCTTTTTCGCCTTGGCGAGAGTCTGGGAATAAAACTCATCTTCTACCACGTCGGTGGAAATAAGGAGATTCTTCACACGCACAGAATCTAATATGAACGGCGCACCGCCCATATGATCCTCGTGTGGATGGGTGATTATAAAGTAATCAATAACCGGCGCGTACATTCGCACGTATTCTGCCGCGATCATTCCGCTTGACACAGTTCCTGCATCTACCAGCACAGAATCCCCGAGGTAAGTGACAAGGGTGCAGTCGCCCTGTCCCACATCAACGAAGCGAATTGTCGGAAGCCCGTCGAACAGCTCACGTGTGGGGTATACCGTGCCGGTGCGGTGATATGCAATGGCACAGTATATTGCTGTGAGAATGAGGATCAGAATAAGGGTGGAAATTATTATCCCCCGTTTCAATCGAGAAGCGGGGGAGTTGGTTCTTTTTCGTGCCATTTTATATCACAAAATTTCCGTCAACGAATACGGGAATCTCGCGACCGTCTTCGGTTGTTCCGATGATGGACAGGTCGGCTGTTCCAACCATAAAGTCAACGTGCTGTGAGCTGTCAGCGTTGATGCCGCGCTTGAGGAGCTCTTCCATAGGAAGATCGTCGCCACCCTTTACACAGGAGGGATAAGCCTCACCGAATGCAAAGTGGCAGGAAGCGTTCTCGTCAAACAGAGTGTTGAAGAACAACACACCGCTGTTTGAAATAGGAGAGTCGTAGGGTACGAGAGCGATCTCGCCGAGGTAGTGGGAGCCTTCGTCGGTCTCAATTGCCGCGCGGAGGATGTCCTCGCCCTGATCAGCGTGAATGTCAACGATGCGGCCCTTTTCAAATGTGAGGCGAATGCCGTCAACAATGTTGCCACGGAGGTTAAGGGGCTTTGATGCGTAAAGAACACCGTTTACTTCGTCCTTCTTGGGGGCGGAGAAAATTTCTTCAGTAGGCATATTTGCAACGAACTTGATACCTGCGCGGGAGGTGTCGCCGCCTGCCATCCAAACGTGTTCTTCAGGCATTCCAACAGTCAGGTCTGTGCCAAGGGAGTTGGTGTAGCGGAGGGTCTTGAATCTGTACTCGTTCAGCTTAGCGGAGCGGGTCTCCAGATTATTGCAGTGTTCTCTCCAAGCTTCAACTGCGTCGCCGTCCTCAGTGATTCGAACTGCGCTGAAGATCTCCTGCCACAGTCTGTCCATAGCGGCCTCATCTGAAAGATCGGGGAATACCTTTTTTGCCCATGAGAGGATCGGAATTGAAACCACGCACCAAGGACAGTAGTTTGCCATCATGAGTCTGGAGGATTCCTTCATGTCGCGGCCAACCGCAACGTCAAATCTGCGAAGTCTGTCGGGGTCAACGCCGCGGAGGTTTTCGGGATTGGATGCAGCGATTGAAATGTGTCCTGCACCCTCTTTTGCGAGAGCAAGGCTTTTCTGCACATCCCAGGGGTTAACTGTGTCAAACACGTCATCGTCAGCCTTGAGCCAGTGTTCGCGGTTTACATAGTCGTCTCGCCAGTTAACAATTACGTCTCTGGCACCGGCATCGTAAGCTGCTGTAGTAAGCATACGGCCGAATTCTGCGCAGTCAACAGGGCAGTTTACAACAAGTCTCTGACCCTTCTGCACGTTGATACCCACCTCAACTATAAGGCGAGCGTATTCTTTGAGCATTTTCTCGTTCATTTTGTTTATCTCCAATCGTGTAATTTATTCTTCGGTTTTGTCAAGGCTTGCGAGAAGCTTTTTCGCACGTTCCACGTAGTAAAGCTTGCCGCCGTTTTTGATTACGTATTCAAGGCTTTCACGCGCCTGCTCGGTATCACTCATACCTATGTAGATCCGTGCGAAACGCATTTCACGGAGTACCTTTGAGAGATTGGTTTCGGCCTTGCTCTCGTTCATCATTTCAAGAGCCTCTTCAAACTCTCCCGAGCGGCACATCTTAAGGAGCCTTGCGTTTTCAACGGTTCTGCCAACACGTGTAGCGGTCAGAGGATCTTTCGCAGCGGAATAAGCATCCTCCAGTTTTTCATACCAGGAATCAGCCTCGTCGTAGCGCCCCATCTTGTCGCAAATTGAGTGCATATAGCAGTGCTTCATTATCACCATGGACTCGGTGAATTTCTTTGACATCTGTTCGGGCTGCATAGTGTTCAGTACCGCGTAAGCACGGTCATATTCACCTGCGTGTGAGAGGGCGTTGTGCTGGTACATAATAAACATTTGTGTGTTGTCCTTGGAGTGAGCAAGGGAGCGAAGGAGCATGGTTGTCTCCTCAATGAGCGGATAGGGATCGCATGCTCTGTCCAGGGCGTCGAAAGCTTTATTGATAATGGCGAATTTGCGGTACGAAACGAATCTCCACACGAGATATACAACAAACACGTTGCCGAGGATAATAAACAATGGAGACTTGAACTGGCTGCGGAAAAGCAGGGAATAAAGTCCGCAGCAGATAATGGAAAAGAGGATAGTGGCGATGATCTCGTGGGCTGCTATCCAGTGATTTACTCTGTCGATGATTTTTTTCATATTTGTACTCCGTCGGATTGTTACACTAAATAATATTAAATTATATCACAAAACCGGGCGGCGGTCAATAGCGGGGTGCGGGGAATCTTCCGTCGGCCTCTAAAATTTCGGGAAAACTATTGCAATAGGGGCAGAGATATGATATAATAATTACCGCAAAATTGAATACGCAGAGATATCGAAGTGGTCATAACGGGGCTGACTCGAAATCATTCGAAATATTGTGCCGTTCTGACCATCAGAACTGCTCGTAAACCCCGATAAAATAAGGGTTTTTGAAAATTTGACAATTTAATAATTTTGTTTGTTCTCTCCTGTAGTTCTCTCCTTTTTCCAGGAACTACAGAGAGTGAATATATATGAGGACAGGTATCGAAGCGGTCATAACGGGGAGCACTCGAAATCATTCGAAATATTGTGCCGTTCTGACCATCAGAACTGCTCGTAAACCCCGATAAAATAAGGGTTTTTGAAAATTTGACAATTTAATAATTTTGTTTGTTCTCTCCTGTAGTTCTCT
>SVSJ01000033.1 GCA_015064355.1 Oscillospiraceae bacterium
AGCCGTCTGGTTTTCAAGTTTCAAAAGCCGTAAAACCCAGTAAAATCAAGGCTTTCAGCACTGCCTGAATTACTCATACTTACACATAGAGTAACATCAAAGGACTTAAATGCAAATAACTCGAAATCAGTTTGCTGGAAACAGCGCGAGGGTTCGAATCCCTCTCTCTGCGTCAAACAGACCGCAGTTCCAACGAATCGCGGTCTTTTTCATACATGCACTTGTTAGATTAGTTTATCGGAGGAGAATATGGTTTTACAAAATGAGAAATGCTATATTGAAATAAGCATCGACGAAACTTATACTTTGGACTCCACAGATAATCGTTTATACGATGTTGTACTTAATCCTTGCAACAATAAAAAGGGCGATTTTTCAAAAACCTTTTCTATACATATAAAGTTGCTTGAAAGTGATTTAAGAATTGCATTAATAGGCCCTTACTATATATGCGACAGTGATTGCGCAGTGCTTGAGGGAGATACATTAACTATTTTGCAAGACAGTATTATAACTCAAATCAATATTACTGACGGTGCTATGGTGCGTCATATAGAATTGGATTGCTTCGGTAGTAATTTCGCAATATATAAAATTGAAAAAGGTTATATATTGTACGGTGAATTAGAAATCACTATGTTAGACCGAAACTTGATTAAAAAGTGGTCTTTTTCAGGAAAAGATATTTTTGCCTCTGTTTCGGGTAAAAAACCATTTGAAATAAAAGACAATTACATTCACTTATATGACTTTGAAAATAATTATTACAAGATAGATTTTGAGGGCAACCTTGTTCTTGAATGACGACAGACTTAGGGCTGACGTGCGGTCAGCCCTTTCCTTATGCTTTTTTTATCCCAACGCCTTACTCATCGCCGCACCCGTGTCCGCCTTGCTCACCGCATCGAGGTGGCTGTAGATGTTGGCCGTGGTGCTCATATCGCTATGTCCCAGCCATTCCCGGATCTGCTTTATCGGCATGCCTTGTGCGAGGAGCACCGAGGCGCAGGAGTGGCGAAGATTGTGGAAGCGGATCTTCTTCAGGTTATGCTTCTCAAGCTCACATAATTAGCCATCATTTCGCCTTTTGGTAATAGATATCGTTTGCATTGAACGAAATATTCAACCACGAGTTGTTAAAAAATCTTTTTTGCTATCCAAATAATATCTTTATAGTTGTTTTATTATATGATATACTATAGGCAAGATAAGAAGGAGGTTGAATTCATGAATTTAAATCAAAACATTGCATATTATCGCAAACTATGCGGATACACACAGGAACAGTTAGCAGAACGACTTGGGGTGACTGGACAATCAGTGTCTAAATGGGAAAACGAACTTTCTAATCCCGATATCTCTATCTTACCAGACTTGGCAAAGATTCTTGGAGTTGACATCAATTCGCTTTTTGAAGAAACCATTCATTCACCGAATGAAATCGTATTCACCGATCTGCCCAGTCGGTGCTATAATTCTCTTCTTTCAATGTATGTAAAAGCACGTCATACATTCTACTACGGTGTAAAACAGCCTTTGACGGAAGAAAAGCTTCACAATCAAGTTGAAAAACTCATTAAGGATTTTGATTTTCCCTTGCAAAGATGTTGTTATATGATTGACGAAGGGGTTGAGCATGGAGCGGTCTTTATTTCTGATGCTATTTCGATAGTCGATCGTAGTTATGGTGGTATTGATTCTGCCTTGCTATTTGGTCTTGATAAGGTCGGAGAACTTCTCTCGGTTATTGGTGATAAAAACGCAAGAAAAGTATTACGGCTGTTATATGAAAAGAAGATAACAGAAGGAGAAGGAGGGACGTGGCTTACTCCACAATTTATTGCCAACAGTACCGGACTCACGGTAGATGAAGTAAATGATGCCGCTATGAAGCTTCGTCATGTTAGGCTGTTGGATGAAGTAGAAAAGATAGAACAGGATGGTTATCTCAAACAATATTGTCTGTTATATACAAAAGATTTTGTCAGTATAGTTGCCATTTTGCGTTTGGCCTATATACACACATCAGATCCAATCTACGACACATTAATGTATCGTGACGCAAACAATTGTCAAAACTACGACGGACCAGGACTATAGTGTAAGTAGTAAGATTCTTGAAGCGGTCCTGAGGTGATTGTGGTTCACCCCAGCGCTTTACTCATAGCCGCGCCGGTCTGCCTTGGTGACGGCATCGAGGTGGCTGTAGATGTTGGCGGTGTGATTGTAGATGGCGTCAAAACAAGAAGCATCCTCTTTTTGAGGGTGCTTTTTGAATTAGCCAAATTTTCTACCTCAAACGCGATATACGTTATTGATAATTGCTCCCGGATTTGCTAAAATATAAGTGAAATAATAAGCAAGGAGAGGTATTATGAAAAAGACAATTATCATTTGTGTGGTTATTTCGTTTTTGGTTTTAGGTGTTGTAGCGTTCAGTTTATTAATGCCTAAAGAACCTAAATCTCCAATTGAGAACGGCGTTTTGACGGTAAACGGCAGGACGCTGGAGGGAACAAATGCAATAATATACGACGGCTACGCAAAACTTCCTTTGCTTGAAGTAATGAGCAATATTGGATTCCAAATTGAATGGAAGGACGCAAATTTTGCTGACATCAAATTGGATGACAAGGTTTATGTTTTAAATATTGCAGAAAAAACTCTCATTGAAGAGGGTGGAACGTTTGATTACTTGGAGATTCCACCGGGGAGCAAAAACTATAGATGTGAAATTCTTGATGGTGAACTTTTCCTGGATAGCAACACTTTCCGTGTAATAACGAGAAGGATGGGGCGCGGCGTGAAAGTTGACGTGAACTACTCCAATGCGATAGTTACAATTGAACTCACAAGCTCCGAAGAAGAGACGCTGGTGTTTGGAGACTCTGCTTTTGCAAGGAATCAAGAAGGCAACCTTGTTTCCATTTCCGGAGAGGAATATTCTATTTTTGTCACCGAATGGGACGGGGTTCGTTTTTTGGGAGAATTAGAATTTGTCGGCAGCATTTATGGTGAGGATAAGACATCCTCTCATTTGGGCATGGAATACCAAACCGGAATGTTTGCTATCAAAAATGATGATAGTCACAGAATATTAATACGATATGCACCGAACAATGAATGGTATTCAATTTATCGAAAGACTTCACTTCCTGAACTGGATTTCTCATTAGATAATTGCGTTCGGTTAGAGCTTGTTCGCTGGAATACTACTGAAAAGGGTGATTTACATACAGTTTGCGGAGGTGGAATTACCGACAAATCTGAAATTGCGAAATTTTTATACGAAATCAGAGCACAGAAAAATGCATTCGATGCAGGGCTGTATGATTTAGTACTAAAACCGGACGGTAGGTTTGAAAACTGTTATGTTTATGGATTTATCCATGCCTACTTTGAGGGTGAGCCTAATTTGGCAGTTACATTACAAGTTGTATCATTTAACGATTTGGCATATTCTGTTGAAGTCGACGGTGAAAGATATGTTTTGCCGGAATCGTGGTTCCGGAGACTTTGTGACACCGCTTGTGACTCCTAACATAATTATTGCATCCACCACACCCCGCAATTCCTAAAAAAGAATTGCGGGTTTTGTTTTTTTGTGGTATAATCAATTCAGAAAGGCGGTGAGCATAATGAACAAAACCTGCGATCTACACACCCATTCGGTGTATTCTGACGGAACGTACACCCCGGCTGAAATAGTCGAGGAGGCTGCGGAAAAAGGACTCTTCGCAGTTGCGCTTACCGACCACAACACTGTAGATGGACTCCCCGAGTTTATGAACGCCTGCCCTGATCTGGAGATTGAGAAAGTTCCCGGGGCAGAGTTTTCGGTGGACCTTTCCGGGCGGGAGCTTCATTTGCTGGGACTTTTCATCGGTGAGGAATATTACTCCCAGGTGACTGATATTATGTCAGCTGTTAATCGGAGAAAAGAAGAGAGCAATATTGCCCTTGTTGCATCGTTGAACCGGGCCGGTTTCAACCTTGACTACGAAGGGATCAAAAGCACCACCCCCGGCGGCAAGATCAACCGTGCGCATATCGGCGCGGCACTAACCGAAAAGGGGTACACCAAGTCCATCACCCATGCCTTTGAGACCATCCTTTCCACGACGGCAGGGCACTATAAAGAACCCGAGCGGCTGACTGTTTGGGAGGTTTTGGACTTTCTTGGATCAATTCACGCCGCACCTGTGCTTGCCCACCCGTTCTTGAATCTGAATGAAAGAGAGCTTCGGGAATTTCTGCCCGCGGCAAAGAAGCACGGACTTGTGGGAATGGAGTGCATCTACTCCACCTATGACAGAAAAACCACTGACATATCTTTGAGAATCGCGGAAGAATTCTCCCTTTTGCCAAGCGGCGGCAGCGATTTCCACGGCGCTCACAAGCCTGATATTATGCTTGGAAGAGGGCGAGGAAACCTTCGGGTGCCATTTGAGTTTTACAAGAAATTGTGCGCGACAAAAATGTGACTATAGGCTACAATATTATTGACAACACACAGACAATGAATTATAATATCTACAATATAACTCCTTGCAGATAACAGAGGAAAAGGAGGCCTTATAATGACGGATTTAATTTTCACCTTTGATACCGAGGATTACATCAACGAGAAGGGTGCTGACGGGATAATCAGAGCATCGAAAATGGTGCGAGATGCCGGGTATACCCCTTGCCATAACGTAGTTGCTTGGCTTGTACAAGCGTTGGTGAAATGGGGCAGACAGGACTGCATTGACGAATTGAAAAAATGCGAGATCCACACCCACTCTCTCAAGCATTCATACCATCCTACCATAAACGAATACACGGACCTTGAGGATTTTGATCAGGCCATGAAGCTCTTCCGCGGTGAAGAGGACGAGGCTGTTCGCATAATCAAGGAAATTCTCGGAGAGCACCGAATTACCGCCGCGTCTCCTCCCGGAGAGTCCAATTCCTACGTAGCGCAGTACGGATATTACGATATGGGTATTGACATTTTCGAGGGCGGCTTTGTTAACGATGCTATCACTGCAAGACCCGTTTCCTTCTGCAATCTTTGGAATATAACTCTGAAGCATTGCTTTGACGATTTCGGCAAATGCACGAAGGATGACGTCGTCAAAATGATGGATGAGATGGCAAAGCTTGACGTGTGCATTTTCCTCCATCATCCCCAAATGCATATCTTGACCTCGTTTGCCGACAGACTCAACTTCTACAAGGGTAATATCGAAGGCGAATGGGTACTGAGTGACCTTTATCCTGAAGAAAACATCAAGAGATTTGAAGAAAACCTTGCATTCTTCCTTGAAAGACTCAAGAATGACAACCGCTTCAACGTGACCACTTTTAACGAGGTTTCGGATAAATACCGCACCCATAGAGTTGTTACCCCGGAGATGATTCCCGAAATAAAAAAGGCTATTGACGAGGATTTCTTCCCCCTTACAGTGCCTGAGTCTCTTTGCCTTACTGATGTGCTTCGCGCCTGCCGCGACTTCTTGCTTGGAAAAGAAGAACACGTTTGCACAAAGGCTTACGGTTTCCTCGACTTGCCATACACCATTCCGCACCCTGTAAAGGTGACTGTAGACGAGATGCGTGAATCGGCAAGTCAGATTCCCGACGACACATTCCTGCCTACTGAGATCATTGTTGGCGGAAAGAAGCTGGGTCCTGCTGACTGGATGAGAGCGGCGCTGGCGATCCTTTCCGGAGAGAGAGCGTTCACCGTTGTGCCCGATAAGTGGCAGATAGATTTGAACGAATTTCCCACTCTCCGAAACCAGAATTTTGCAAACCGATGGGTACATATGGAATCTTTCAAGGATGAATACCTATCCAACAGGGCGAGATTCCAGACCTGGACAATCAGACTTCCTAAGGGCACAAAGAGAAGAATATATTAACACCAAAGGAGAACGACTATGTCAAAATTGCTCAAGCCCAAAGAATGGCTCGGAACTGCCGTTCAGCTAATGATCTTTTTACTGCTTCTTCCGTTTCTTGCGATATTTCTCGGTATAATGATGGAGTCTGCTCCCGCTGCAAAGGATGAGTTCGCTGCAGCCGTGATGTCGTTTTTGCCCTATGCAGATCCAATTCAAAACACCATTTCAGGGCTTAATCTGGCAG
This sequence comes from Oscillospiraceae bacterium, assembly GCA_015064355.1. Taxonomy (GTDB): domain Bacteria; phylum Bacillota; class Clostridia; order Oscillospirales; family CAG-272; genus UMGS1696. The sequence goes on from SVSJ01000033.1 coordinate 6,136, forward strand.
ATCCCGGAATGTCACTTATGACATACGCAACCACCCTCCTCAATACGATCAGCGGAAACATAGTCGCGGCAATGTACTTAGGCGGATGGCTGTACGCTTTCCGCGTAATATTTAAGGAAATGCTCGGTGACGTTCTCAGACTCAACGGACTACCGATCCTTCAGACGGTTTGCGGACTTTTCTTCGGCGCGCTGACCTTTACTATGCTCGAGGACGAGGCTATGAGGATTCCGGTAACGCTGTTCATTTTTGTGCTTGACGCGGTACTTACTATCGTTTTCGTCAATAAGAGCGTGCTGAAAAAGATTCTCGACGTTGCAATAAATATGGGTTTGCAGAGCTACCTTGCGGCGCTTACCATCGGTTACGTTGCGGTTATTATGTCCTGTGTTCAGGGGTACTACACCGACGTAAAGCTTGCTGCGACTGCGGTGATCACCGTGTCCGCACTTTGGATCGTTTACCTTGTGACCCAGTACTTGCTTACAGATAAATAATAGCATAACAACGCAGCCACCGACAAAATCGGTGGCTGTTTTTTGGTTTGCAATAGATCTTAAGTCTTCGGTAGGTTTGGGGGATGCGGTTAGGGAAAGTAGAAAAATAAGCTACTCTATTGACTGCGACTACTGTGTTTGGTATAATAAAATAAAAAAACTATCTAAACGGGGGAGAAGCTATGAAATGCTCAAAATGCGGCGCAGAAGTGCCGGACAACGAACAGTTATGCCCGATGTGCGGCGGAGAACTTGTTGAATCTGAGGTAATGCCCAAAAACGAACCCACAGCAGATCAGCCTGAATTGAATATGGGTTGGTATAAGGCCGTTAGATTACTGCTCATTGCCGGTGCGCTTATGAATGTCAAAAACGGAATAGAATATGTTTCACACACAGCTTACGGTTTGCTTACGGATTGGATGTATGATTCTTACCCGGGGCTTCAAACTTTCGATATGATTTACGGAATTGCAATTTTTGCTTTAGCTGCATTTGCGATATTCACTTCAATCAGACTTTGGAAATTCCGCAAAAACAGTCCGAAGCTCCTTATCTCTGTATATGCGCTGGGCACAGCCTTGGCGGTTCTGTATCAATTGGTTTCAATAATAATGTTCAAGATTGAAGCATCTGTTGCCGTGTCGAGCTTAACTGCGATGATTCCGGGAGTTCTGATAAATGTTATTTTCATAATCATAAATATTAAATATTTCAAGAAACGCGCGCATCTCTTCACGAAATAACATCAAAACAACAACAGCAAGGACGTAATATCCACACCCTTGCTGTTTTTTTATTGCTTATAGTTCAATTTCGATTCCAACGGGGCAATGGTCGCTGCCCATTACGTCGGTGAGGATAAAGCTGTCCTTCACTTTGCCGAAAAGCCTGTCGGAGACCACGAAATAGTCGATACGCCAACCTACGTTTTTTTCTCTCGCTTTCATCATATAGCTCCACCAGGAATACTGGATCTTGTCGGGATAAAGTGCGCGGAAGGTGTCGGTAAATCCAGCGGACAAAAGCTCTGTAAACTTGCCGCGCTCCTCGTCGGAAAATCCAGCGCTGTGGTGGTTGGATTTGGGATTCTTCAGGTCGATCTCCTCGTGAGCCACGTTAAGGTCGCCGCAGTAGATCACGGGCTTTTTCTCGTCAAGAGATCTGATGTAGTCGCGGAGAGCATCCTCCCAGGACATACGGTAGTCGAGGCGTGCAAGCTCACGCTGTGCATTTGGGGTGTAAACGTTAAGCAGGTAGAAATTCTCATACTCGAGAGTTATCGCCCGTCCTTCCGTGTCGTGCTCCGGTATGCCAATGCCGTACCGCACGGAAAGAGGCTCGTGACGGGTGAATATCGCCGTGCCGGAGTAGCCTTTTTTCTCGGCGCTGTACCAGTACTGGTGGTATCCCGGGGCAACAAGCTCTGCCTGACCGGGCTGCATTTTCGTTTCCTGAATAGAAACAAAGTCCGCGTCAATATTTTTGAAGAATTCAGCAAAGCCCTTTTCAAGACAGGCTCTGAATCCGTTTACGTTCCAAGATATGAATTTCATTGTACATTCTCCTTGTGGTACACACCGTATGCTTTGCAATAGCGATGGTTCATTTGTTCTTCCATTGTAGCTCCGTCCCCTTCGTGGGTAAATACCAGCACACACTTCATCGACTCGTCAAAAACATATAAGTCTTCCGGTAGGGAACAATCGAAATATTGGTCTTGTATTGCTTGTTTCCACGATTCACGCCATTCATATTCGATGAGTTCTGCAAGTTCTTTTGCGTTTCCTCGAGCTAAGAAACCTTTATGGAGCTGGCCGCCTAACTTTAAGTGACAACTTCCGTTAAAGTCCTCGCCTTCTGACATGAAAAGAACGTCTCTGTCAATTCCCTTGAGAAATTCTATGGCAGATGTTTGACTGATTGCTGAAAAATATGTGCTCATCTTGTCCCACATAAACTTTTTCCTGAATATTTCTTCGCCAAAGACCTTGCCCATTTTAGCATAAGTCTCTATAATGTCGGGGTATGCTTTAATATATTCATCAAATGTGAGACAAAATTTTCTGGTGAATTTTTGACGTGTTTCAGAAGCGTTGCTTATGAGGTCTATTTTCATTTATTCCGCCTCCTCAAGTAGTGTAAAATGGTTCTTTTCCGATTCGAGGACACCCTCACGGCGCAGCTTGCTTATTTCTGCGGACAGCCCGCTGCGGTCAACCTCAAGATAATCCGCAAGCTCTTGCCGATCGTATGGGATGTCAAAGCTGTTTGATCGGTTATTTTTCGCTTGGAGCAAGAGATAAGTCATAAGCTTTTCACGGGTGGTGCGCTTTGAGGTGATCTCGATCTTCTGATGGAATCTGAGGTTTTTGCTTGCCATAACCTTCATAAGGTTGAAAATTAGCTGCTGGTGAAAATTGCAGGCGTTGGAGCAGGATCGTGTGATCCGCGCGCAGTCCATAAGCAGTACCTCTGAGTCCTCTGTTGCAACCACGTCCACGGGGATCTCCCGCAGTCCGCCGCAAGCAAAGGATTCGCCGAACAGGTCCGTCGGCGCGATGCTTTCCATAATGGAGCGGTTGCCGTAGTAGTCCACTCTGACGATCTGCGCCTTTCCCGAAAGGAGGATACCCACGCTTTGCGCCCGCTCCCCCTCGGAGAAAATGTTTTCTCTTTTGCCGATTTTTCTCACGGATCCACCAACGCAACTCATCATCGGGAGCAGATCCGAGTCGCTTATCCCCTCGAAAAGAGGACAGCGGCGAAGAATATTAAAATAATTTTTCATAAAAACTCTCTTTGTTGAATTTTCAACAGAAATTCTGATTTTATTATACTATAATATTTACGTAAAATCAAGAACAAACAACAAACTGCGGAGGAAAAGTTATGGTACGTAAGATCGTTAAAATAGACGAAGAAAAGTGCAACGGCTGCGGAGCGTGTGCGGCGGCGTGTCACGAGGGCGCGATCGAAATGGTTAACGGCAAGGCAAAACTGACCCGGGAAGATTACTGCGACGGACTGGGCGACTGTCTGCCAGCTTGTCCCACAGGGGCTATTACTTTTGAGATGCGCGAGGCTCCCGAATACGACGAGGCGGCGGTGAACCGTGCAAAGGCACAGAAACAGCCGAAGACACTTCCGTGCGGATGCCCTGGTACTAATTCAAAGACCATAAAGCGCGAACATTGCCAGGTAAAGAGCAGTGCTCCCGTAACAAGTCAGCTTAACCAGTGGCCTGTGCAGATCAAGCTTGTTCCTGTGAATGCACCGTACTTTGACGGAGCGAACCTGCTTATCGCCGCAGACTGCACCGCATACGCCTACGGTGATTTCCACAACAGATTTATCAAAAACCGTATTACGCTCATTGGCTGTCCCAAACTGGACGAGGGCGACTATGCGGAAAAGCTCACCGCAATCATCAAGAACAACGACATCAAGAGCGTGACTATCGTGAGAATGGAAGTACCTTGCTGCGGCGGAATCGAAAACGCGGCAAAGCGCGCACTTATGGCAAGCGGCAAGTTCATTCCGTGGACCGTGGTGACTATCTCCACAGATGGAAGAATCGTGGAGTAAAATAACAAAAAGGAGGGAGCAAACCTCCTTTTTTCATTGACTTTCCCAGAGCTATATGGTAGTATAAATACACAGGATACTATCTTATGCTACTCAGGAGGACATCCTAATGAATAACATACCTCGCCCAGAATATCCCCGTCCCACTCTCGTTCGAGAAGACAGTTGGCTGAACTTGAACGGACAGTGGGATTTTGCCTTTGATTTTGGCAACTCCGGACGGGAAAGAAAAATGTGGGAAGCTCCGAGTGACGCTTATACACACAAGATAAACGTGCCGTTTGTCCCCGAGTCGAAGCTTTCAGGTATCGAATACGTGGACTTTATCCAGGCGTGCTGGTACCGCCGCACGTTCACTCTGCCCAGCGAGTGGAAGAAGCTTGACAAGCGTATTATTCTTCACTTTGGCGCAGTTGATTATTACAGCGAGATATATGTTAATAACCAAAAGGTTGGAGACCACACCGGAGGATATACTCCGTTTGCAATAGATGTGACAGATGCCGTAACGGACGGCGAGAACGTTATTGCTGTATTTGCTGAGGATAACGGAAAAGATCCGCTTCAGCCCACAGGCAAGCAAATGTATCACGGATACTACAACAGCGGATGCCACTACACACGTTCTACGGGGATTTGGCAGACCGTTTGGCTCGAGTGTGTCCCTAAAAATTACATAAAGAATCTAAAGACCACGCCTGATGCTCAGGGGGAAGAGGTAGAGATACTTGTTACTCTTGAGGGGGAATACTGTTCGATTGACAGCGTTAGCGCGCAAGTGTCGTTTGATGGTGAACCGATCACCGCAGGGGAGGCAAAAGTGCTCGGAAAGCATGCGAAGCTACGCCTGTCTATTCCGTCCCCCAAACTGTGGAACGTGGGAGAACCCAATCTTTACGATCTGACTATTACCGCAGGAGAGGATACCGTATCAAGCTACTTCGGTATGCGCGACGTGCGAATTAACGGATACGCTGTTGAAATAAACGGCAAACCAGTGTTCCAGCGTCTTGTGCTGGACCAGGGATATTATCCCGACGGTATTTATACAGCACCTACTGACGAGGATCTGAAAAAAGACATTGAGATGTCTATGGCTGTTGGATTCAACGGCGCAAGACTTCATATGAAGGTGTTTGAACCCGGATTTTTGTATCACGCTGACAAAGCGGGCTACATCCTCTGGGGGGAATTTCCCAACTGGGGTATGAACGAATCGGACCCTGCCTCTCTTTTGTCAATTTTGCCCGAGTGGATGGAGGCGGTTGAACGTGATTACAATCATCCGTCAATCGTTTGCTGGTGCCCCTTTAACGAAACCGGTGTTAACCGCAACTTCCGAGTATTGCGTGCCGTGCGTGATGTGACCCGCGCTATTGACCCTATGCGCCCAATCATTGATACTTCAGGTTATGTACACGTAGAGAGCGATATATATGACGTTCACGATTACACACAGTCTCCTGCTGAGCTTGAGGAGCACCATCGTGGACTTTTGACGGGAGAGGGACCGATCTGGTACAATTTCCCACACCACGATATGCCGTATATTAAAGGGCAACCTTACTGCGTGTCTGAATTTGGCGGAATCTACTGGAATCTCGACGAAGATCACAGTTCATCTTGGGGATACGGTGAAGCACCAAAGACCGAAGAAGAGTTTTATGAGAGATTTGAAGGTCTGACGGGCGTTTTACTGAATCATCCGAAGATGTGCGGCTATTGTTACACACAGCTTACCGACGTTTTTCAGGAAAAGAACGGCATTTACGCATTTGACCGACGCGAGAAATTTGATGCAAAGCGACTGAAAGAAGCGCAAAGCAGAATTGCTGCAATTGAAAAATAAACGGAAAAGGGGAAAACTATGACACACGATTCCAACCAGATGACAAGAGAGTATTTCGACTCTCTAATGCTTGAAACCAGATATATTGATTCGGATCTTCCTGACACCAAGCTTGAGCTTTTCGGTGAGACCTTTGATACACCCATTATGACTGCCGCCCTTTCGCATCTCCACAATATCTGCGATGACGGTATGGTTGAGTTTGCCCGTGGCGCGAAAAATGCCGGCGCTGTCCACTGGGCTGGAATGGGTGAGCCCGATGAAATGGAGCGTATCTTCAAGAGCGCCAGAACGGTGCGCATAATCAAGCCACACGCTGATAACGACGAGGTTCTGTGGAGAATCGAGCACGCCAATAAAAACGGAGCGTTTGCCGTTGGTATGGACATTGACCACGCGTTTTCGCACGACGGAAAATACGACCTTGTCCGCGGACTCCCCATGAAGCCCAAATCCTTTGAAGAGATAAAAATGTTTGTCCGTGCATCGAAGGTGCCTTTCATCGTAAAAGGAGTATTAAGCGTCGCAGATGCGGTGAAATGCGCTGATGCCGGGGTAGGGGGCATTGTTGTTTCCCACCACCACGGTCGAATGAGCTCTTGTATTCCACCGCTTATGGCACTGCCGAGGATCAAGGCAGCGGTTGGGGACAGACTCAAGATCTTCGTTGACTGCGGAATTGAGAGCGGAATGGATGCGTACAAGGCGCTGGCTCTCGGTGCTGATGCTGTGTCCGTTGGCAGACACCTTATGGAACCCTTGAAAGAGGGCTCGGCGGGAGTTACAAAGCGGATCAACGATATGACAGGGGAACTCCGCGCTACAATGGCGAGAACCGGAGTAAGAACGCTCAGTGCTTTTGACCCCAGCGTGATCTACCCGAGAAATTTCTGATAAAACAAAAATCCCTCTTGCAACAACAAGGGGGATCTTTTTTTATTTTGTCAGCTCATTCATAAGCCCGACGCATCCGTCATAAATGTCTCGGTAGGCTATGTCAAATCGGTCAGAGTACCAGGGATCGGCAACGTCGCCGCCGCGGTCTGTGTAGTCCATTAGCTTTCTGATCTTTCCGTCGGGATCACCCCCTAAAATCCGATGCATATTACGGATATTCGCCGAGTCCATTCCGATGAATAAGTCATACTTGCCGTAGTCCTCACTTTTCAGCTGCACCGCACGTTTTGTGCCGGAATCAATGCCGTGTTTCCCAAGCTCTGCCCGCGCGGGAGGATAAACAGGATTGCCAATACCGTTCCAGATTTCTTCCGTGCTTGTGGCGGACGAGGCAACCGTAATGTCACATATACCTTTTTCCTCAAGCATTTTCTTCAGTATAAATTCAGCCATGGGAGAGCGGCAAATGTTCCCGTGGCACACAAACATTATTCTTTTCATTGTTTCGCCTCTCTACTCTTTGTTAGCACTATTCTACCACACCGCCGCCTCATTTTCAAGTATGGTGTAGAGCAGATATTGCGGTATTTTTATTGACAGTTGTCGGAAATTGTGGTATACTGAAGTAAAGTGATTAATATTGTGGATGACACCCTGTCATACCACTCTTTGTCGCTCCATATATTTTTAAAAATCTTTTATCAGGAGGCATTAAGATGGATTTTCTGAAGAAATTTTGGCCCACATGCTTTAAGGTAGAGGAAAAGAACGTTGTTTCTCTTATTATCCAGCTTGTCATTTTCCTTGTGATCTGCGCTGTTGTTGGTTGGGTAATCTCCCTGCTTGCTGCTATTCCGATCATTGGTCTTATCTTTGGTCTGGTTGGCGCTCTTATGGAGATCTACAGCATCGTTGGTATCGTGCTTTGCGTTCTCAAGTTCCTTGGTATCGTAAAATAATTCAAACATAAAAAAAGCCTTATGGATATCCATAGGGCTTTTTATTGTATACCGAAAACCACGCGATAGTCGCGTGGTTCAGTGGAGGCTATTGCCGGTAAGCAGAAATGAGAAGGGGGGGAGCAAAAGAATAGGATTGTGGTAGGGACTGGCGTCCTCGACAGTCCGTTCCAAGCGAAGAAATAGCATTAGTGCAATGGTGTTCCCAAATAATATATACTTTAAAAATTGTAAAGAGAAGTTAAGCAGAATATACATCATTAATGAGTATTGCGATTTTTGCACAAGCGGGGCGTCGGGGACGTCGCCCCCTACAATACAATTGTTGAGACATCCCGTTTACGGGTAGCAAGTGAAAAATGCATGACTGACAGGTCCAAAAACAGCGTACTTGTACGCAGCCAGTTTAGATAGGGCTATGCCCGAAAATGAAAAACCACCCGCTATGCGGGTGGATATTTATTTTTTGCATTAATTTTTCAGCATAATGCGGATGATTTCTTTGTCTGTTTCAGCCATACCGCTTTGCGCAAGCTGACCGACATTTTTGATCGTGTCTTCAACACCGCCTGCAACGATACCGTCGCCGCTGTAGAATTCCTTGCCGTGCATGTACATCTGCATTCCAAGGAGACCTGACTCAACAGCAGATGCGATCTTCGCCGCACAGCTTGCCTTGGCACCGTCGCACACAACGCCTGAATTTATGGCAAGTGCGTTCACGATAGTGTGCTCGATCTCGTTGAGCCGTCCGCCGTGGAGGTACATTATACCCGCACCCGCGCCACAGCCTGCGCTGATAGCTCCGCAGTAGGCAGAGAGGCAGCCGATACCGGTCTTTAAGTGAATTGTCGTAAGGTTGGAAACAAGTAGCGCACGGTAGAGAAGCTCCATCGACACGTTCAGCTCCCTTGCGTAAACGATAACCGGTAGGGAAGCGGTCATACCTTGATTTCCGCTGCCGGAGTTGATAACAACAGGAAGCTCGCAGCCGTTCATTCTCGCGTCTGATCCTGCCGCCGCCCAAGCTTTCGCCCGGTTGTGTACCGTGTCACCGTAGGACATAAGCAGAGTCCTGCCGATTGCGGCGCCGTACTTGCCCTTGAGTCCTTCTTCAGCGATAGCGGTATTGTATGTGATCTGCCTGTCGAGAATGTCACGTACATCGTCGATATTAGCCTCGTCGGCAAACTCAATAATTCCGGCAATGCTCATAATACCGTGATCCACTCCGCCGGTTTCGGTGATGACCTTTTGCTCAAATACAACTTCACCGTCCACCTCAATAAGGCAAAGCCCCGTGTGGCGGTCAACGGTGCGTGCGAATACCTTGTGATCATCGCTTATAAGGGTTATCCCAATCTCAAGGATCCTGCCGCTGTCAGCCTCGCTTACAGTGATTTTTGCGTTTTTGATGAATTTTGCGATCTCTTCTCGCTTTTCGGGGGTAATTCCCGTGAGCACTTCAAGCTCGCGAGTGGGATCTCCCGCAACGATACCTGCAGCCGCAGCTCCCTGTATTCCGCGAAGGCCGCCTGTGCCCGGTACCATTACGCTTTTTACGTTTTTGATAATATTGCCGCTGACAGAAATGTTGACCGTATGCGGAAGCTCATTCATATAAGCCTTTGCTCGTGCAGCGGTCAGGGCAATAGCAATAGGTTCGGTGCATCCCATGGCGGGAACAAGCTCGTCGTGGAGAATATCTATATAAGTCTGATAGGTTTCTCTGTTCATCGGTGTCACCTTGCCTTTGTGTGTTTTATTATTTTTCTGCGATCAGCTTCATGAATCTCTCAAGAGCCGCATCCCAGAAATCCCAGTCGTGCTTGCCGGGGAGTTCTTCGTAAATATATCCGAAGGGATTGCCCTCAAAGGAAGTAAAGAAGTCGCGGGAGTTGTGAGCGTGCTCGAGAATGAAGTCTTCGTCGCCAATGGTGTGGTAGATCATGGGAGCCTGCCCTCCGCTTTCCGCAATTCTTCTTGCGTTTCCGAGAACGTCCTCTTCTGTACCAAGGATCTGTCTGCCCTCATAGCGGATATATTCTGTGCGATTGGTAACGGGGTCGATGTTAGACGTGTCTTCCGGAGGGAGTCTGTATGTGATACCGCCGGAGAAGCAACCGATCGCTGTGTACTTGTCGGGATTAGCAAGGCCGATCTTGACAGCACCGTTTGCACCCATGGACGCACCTGCGATAAAGTTGTTTTCTCTCTTGGGGGAGAGACCGAAGAAAGCGTACATAAGCTCGGGCAGCTCCTCTGTTACGTAATCGTAATAGTTCTGACCGTGAGCCATATTTGTGTAAGCGGAGATCTCGCAACCGGGCATAACAACTGCCATACCGTATCTCTCTGCGTAACGCTCAACGGAGGTCATTCTCTGCCATACGGTCTCGTCGCCCATTGCACCGTGAAGAAGGTACAGGACCTTGGTATTGCGGTTGTCGCTGGTATCTCCGTTCAGCTTCTGAGGGAGGATAACGTCAATATTTCCGCAACGGCCTATTTTGTTTGCATAAAAGTGAAGATGAATAAGTGCCATGATTATTTAGCCTCCTCTTCCTGAGCTTTTAGCGCATCGTGCAATTTCTCTCTGGTTTCTGCGAGCCACCAGAACATAGGTCCAACCTGAGGTTCCCAGCAAACCCAGCCGTGTCCGCCGGCAGATTCGGAATATGTGAGATTATATCCGAGATTTGTGAGATGGTCGCGCATCTTTCTGTTGTATTCGATAAGGAAGTCGCTTTCACCGCACCACGCCCAAATGTAAGGAACGGGGCCGCCCGAGTTCTTTACCTTTTCTGCAAGGTAGAACAGGTCGTTCTTGGAACCGTCAAGCTTTGAAAAATCGCCGAAAATATCGGTGCAGTAACGCATATTCTTGAGGCTGGGGAGCCAGTGGGGGTCAAATGCTGCGGAGAGGCAAAGAGCAGCGCCGAAGGTCTCAGGATATGTGAGAGCCATTTTCAGGGCACCGTAACCGCCCATTGAGTTGCCGGCAACGAATGTGTCCTCTCTCTTCTTTGACATAGCGGGGAAGAGCTGGCGCATAATTCTCGGAAGCTCCTCGCCGATAAATGTGCAATATTTAAAACCGAACTCCATATCGGTGTACCAGCCGAGATAAGTCGTGGGCATAACAACAGCACAGCCGAATTGTTCGCTTGTGGTTTCAATAGTTGTACGACGCATCCATGTTGAGTGGTCGTCAGTCATACCGTGGAGCAGGTACAGTGTGGGGTAAGTATCGGGAACCTCTCCCTCATAAATACCGATGCAGCCGCGGGTCTTCTGAGGCAGTAGCACATTAACGGACATCTGCATCTTCAGAACTTCTGAATAGATGTTGACTTCAAGAAAAGCCATAATGAAAACCTCCGATGGTGGAATGTTTTTGTGAAAAAATACATTTTCGATTTTTCTCCAATAATTATAACACGTTTTTTTGTTTTTGTACAGTAGAAGTGTAACTTTTGGTAATATTTTTTCTCCTTCCGCATAGTATGTTCCGGAGGTGAGCGTGTGATCTGTAACTATTCAGCCCTTAGGGATAAGGACGTGGTGAATCTTTGCGACGGCCGCAGGCTAGGATATATCTGCGATTTTTCCGTTGATACGGAATGCGGGCGTGTGTGTGCGATATTTGTTTCGGGAGGGTATTTTGGACTTGGTGGCAAGAAAGGTATCATAAAGATAGACTGGGAATGTATTTCCTGTATCGGCGAGGACACCATTCTTGTAAGGGTCGAAATAGACGTGAATTGCTGTGAGGGAGAATGCGGAGATAAGAAGAAAAAACGGGGACTGTGGGGGTGAAAAAACAAAAATGTCTTGAGCTGATCAAGACATTTATTTGTTCAGTTTTGCTCCGCGATGTAATCTTGGATGAGTTTTTCTATAGTTCTTGGGGTCTTGAGCATAGTTCTGTCAATACGCGTAGGCTGGAGATATATCCCTTCATCCTCAAGACTGGAGAACAATTCGATAAAAGCAAGTGAATCAAGGATGCCGCTGTCGATAAGCTCGCAGTCAGGATCAAGCACAGCATCGTCCTCACATATTTCGTATAATATGTCTTTTATGTCTCTCATAATTTCTCCAATGCACGCCGATCAATCTTGTTGTTGCTGTTAATCGGCATTTTATCTATTATTTTTATTTTCTTTGGCACCATATAGTCAGGGACGAGCATAGATAGCTGTGCTTTTAGCTGCGTCTCGTCAACGTTGTTCTCCACTACTACGTACGCCCATATAGCTTTGACGAAATTTCCGTCTTTCTTAGCGATAGCGGCAGATTCGATAACACCGTCTATTTTCATCAAATTGCTTTCAATATCTCCGAGTTCGATCCGATAACCCTTGTATTTGATCTGTGAGTCTTTTCGTCCCACATAATACAGCTTACCGTCTTTAATGTAGCCGAGGTCTCCCGTGCGATAGCAGTTCTGACCATCGTTGTATGAGTTTTTACTGTCAAAGTTTATATACCCACCGAACACGCTTTTGCCGCGCAATATGATCTCATCGTTATCTATGAAAATTTCAGTTGCAAAGCTGTCGCAGTCGCCAATTGGAAGAGAAGAACTTGATTCAAGCATAGCGGGCGTGATTCCTGATGCTGACACAGCAGATGTAGCTTCAGTTGGCCCGTATGCGTTGATGATCCGCAAATTAGGAAAGCGTTGAAAAAGGCGACTGACAGTCTTTTTTTCAAGAGTCTCACCGCAGAAATAGATGCATTTCAAAGAAGGACAGTGTTCTTTGCAGAATTTGTCATCAAGGAGACAAAGCCTAGCGAATGTTGGCGTTATGACCGCCACGTTTATGTCGTTCGATTTGATGAATTCCGCTACTGTGCCTTTGTCTGCCTCGTAAGAAATAAGCTTGTGACCGTTGCATAATGAATAGTATAAGTCTGCCACGCTAAGATCGAAGCAAAACTGTGCTTGGTTCATTACGTTTGCTTTTTCGTAGTCGCATAACGGTCGGAGGGAGCTTATCCACGATACAAAGTTTGAAAGATTATCATTTGAGATGGGAACACCTTTTGGTTCTCCCGTGGTTCCTGAAGTAAAGATTATGTATGCAGTGTCTGATTCGCGAGCCCCATCGGCTTTTGATATAACAGCAGATTGAAGATCATCAAGTGATACACACGGGATATTATTGATCGCGATATTTTCATCGGTCAAAACAAGACCTACCCCTGCGATACTAATAATATTTTCCACTCTTGATATCGGGATGCTCGTATCAATTGGTATATATGCTCTTTTGGCAATAATACACGCGAGGATGCATACCACGGTGTTTATTCTTTTTCTGCCGTAGAGCATAACCGGCGAATTCCCTTGGTTGCGCAATATTTCGGCATAACTGTCCGCTTTTTCAAGTAAACAGCGGTACGAGATGGATTCGTCCCCTATCTTATATGCGATACTGTCGGGACCAGATATGGCGTGTTGGCGGATCTTATCGAGCATAGCTCTCACCTCTGATCTGGTCAACCGGTATCAGACTGTAGTCGTACATTACCTCGGAGTGATTGTCAAGGATCAGCTCTTTTGCTATCTGTTCACCGCTCTCCTTGTCAATTACGAAACGGTAAACTTGAGAAATGCGGTAGTATTTTCCGTTTTCCATTCTGAAATGGTGGTTTTCTTCTACTATCTTATATCTGTTTGGAAACGGTCTTTCACTTCGCAGTTCTCCGCAAAGCTCGCCACCTTCACACCACACAAGTATTTGAACGACTTGATCTGTGGTGTTCTTGAAACGGTAGTCCAGATTGTTATACAAAACGGAAGTGCCTGTGCCAAACGGTACGCGCCTGCGCTCATCCGGAAACAGAGCATCACTGTGATGATGAAGCTCCGTTACCGTAAGGGGACTGTTCAGTACCAGCCAATGTATCATATTCGCCATCTGACAGAGCCCGCCACCAATATCTGATGCGAACTTTCCGTTGCTGATAACAAGTCCTTCCTTATAGCCGTCTTTGGCTTTAGCCTCACCCACGGTTTTCCAATATGAAAAAGTTTCACCCGGGCGAACTATCATGCCGTTGATCTTCTTGCAGGCGAGTTCAATATTAGTAACTTTGTTTTCCTGAAGTCTGATGTCAACACCGTGAAGCTTACGGACAAGAATGGAAGTGTGGCCTTTTACAATGCAGGGAAGTGCCTCTGACTGTACCGTTTTAGCTATATTGTCTCGGGTGAAAAGCTCTTTTATATTGCGGCGCAGTATTTCTTTACGCAGAGATATTTTATAGCAGGTAGGATTAATTTGACAAAAAAGCTTTCTGCCCATTTGCTTCCCTCCAGATAATGTTTGTTGCAAAATCATTCTATCACAGTAGACGAGACATTGCAAGGATTATTACGATAATTTGCATGTTTAATCATAAAAGCAAGGCTTTATTAAGCGAAAGAGTGCCGCAAAATAAAAAAAGCCCCAAAAATGGAAGTGACCCTCAACTGCTTTCTTTACAGCAACTGAAGGTCACTTCCTCTGGTTCTTGATATCTAACATCTTTTATATTCCTCACTTTCTACCTTTCGTAGGTTAATCTACCCGTTTTACGCTGAATCAACAATTCTTAAAACACATCAAACATCTTTTGATCTCGTTATGGAGTATCCACATAGTTTTGATTCTTAACACTGCGTCCGGGTGAACAGAAATTTTTGTTCAGACTTTGTTTTTTTGCGGATTATTTATTGCCGTTTATCTTAATAAAAATTCTTGAAATTCTTTACTTATTCTTTCTTTTTTCTACTTACTTTTTCTTTCGTCTTGTAATATTTAAAGCGTTACACCGCCGTGTTTTTTATCGGCAATCCGTTCGTTTGTTGTTCTATGTTCCGCATACTTACTAAAGCCTGTTTGTTAGTTGTACATCGGTGTGTACCTCTCTTTCTTTTCTGTACCTGTATTATAGCACAACGATTTGCTAAAATCAATTGGTAATTTGTGCAAATTTTATAATAAATTTTTGTGCAGTAAACAGAAATTTGAGAAATATCAATATTTGTATTTACAAAACCGACCATTTTATGATATAATATATTTATGGGCGTGTTCCGGGGCAGGCGACTGTTTTTGAGAACACGGCCGTTTTCTTTTTTTATCGCCCGGAGAGGGAATTTTTACCGAAAAAATCAAGCGCGAAAGGAAAATTCCGGCTGTAATTGTAAATTTATTGTGAACTTGTTACAACCTGTTGTAATATAGAATTAAATATGCTATAATATACTCCGCGTGTGCGAAAGCCCATGACAAACACACACATATCGGTGTCAGATCGGCCCGGTGCCAAATACACGGCGGTGATAAAGACCTCCGAATGGACGGAAACAAAGGGGCCCTCGGCTACCTTGACAAGATTTCCGTAAAATTCCGGCGGCAGATCAATGCGATATGGTGGAAAATAACCGAAGGAGGACATTATTATGTCTATCGTATCTATTAAGCAGCTTCTCGAAGCAGGTGTTCATTTCGGACATCACACAAGACGTTGGAACCCCAAGATGGC
>SVSJ01000034.1 GCA_015064355.1 Oscillospiraceae bacterium
TTGGACCTGTCAGTCATGCATTTTTTACTTGCTACCCGTAAACGGGATGTCTCAACAATTGTATTGTAGGGGGCGACGTCCCCGACGCCCCGCTTGTGCAAAAATCGCAATACTCATTAATGATGTATATTCTGCTTAACTTCTCTTTACAATTTTTAAAGTATATATTATTTTGGAACACCATTGCACTAATGCTATTTTTTCGATTGGAACGGACTGTCGAGGACGCCAGTCCCTACCACAATCCTATACTTTTGCTCCCCCCCTTCTCATTTCTGCTTACCGGCAATAGCCTCCTCTGAACCACGCGACTATCCCGTGGTTTTCGGTATACAACAAAAAAAGACCCTGCGAAAAATTTTCGCTATGGGTCTTATTAATTTACTTTCCTACGCAGAATCTGGCGAAGATCTCGTTAACGATCCTCTCTTCAACTCCGCGGCCGTCTGTTTCGTTTAGTGCTGCCATTGCGTCCTCGGCCAGTGTGCAAACGCAGTCGATGGGATCGCCGTTTTCTATTGCAGTTGCCGCTTTTGTGAGAGAAATATACGCCTTTTCCAGCTTTTCTCTCTGGCGCACATCCCAGATTATGGCGTCAGACCGCAAGTCTATCTTGTCGCTACCAAATATTTCGCTGACCGCAGCTTCAAGCTCTTGACCGTTTGTGTTATCAAGTGCCGCGCAAACGTAAACCACGCGAGTTGATACCTGCTCGATCAGCTCAAGCTCGTCTCTCTTCATGTTTGTGCCTATGTCGGTTTTGTTGATAACCGCGATCTTCGGCTGAGTAAGAGTGGACAGGGTTTTAACAAGGTCGCGGTCCTCGTCGGTCAGTCCCTCGCTTCCGTCAAACACAGCAATAACCAGTTCCGCGCCTTCGATTTCACGGTTGGCACGGTCGATTCCCATTTTCTCCACAGTATCGTCGGACCGGTGGATTCCTGCCGTATCGGAAAGGCGCAGAGTGACACCGCCAAAGGACACAGTTTCGCGGAGAATATCACGGGTAGTGCCGGCGATTGAGGTAACGATTGCAGAATCCTCACCGGTCATAAGGTTGAAAAGGGAGCTTTTACCGACATTTGGTCTGCCGCAGATAACGGAGCGGACACCGTCGGATATGGCTTTTCCGGTTTTATAGGTAGAGAGCAGGGCAGAAACCTTGTCGGCTGACTTTTTCAGAGTATTTCCGATCTCACGCTCACCATCGTCGCCAACGTCCTCTTCCGGATAGTCGATTGCCGCGTACAGTGCTGTCATGACTGAAAGTAGATCCTCTGCTATTCTCTCGATTGCCCGGCTTACGTTACCTCGGACAGCACCGCCGGAAAGCTGCATTCTCTCTTTTGTGTCAGCGTCGATGAGCAGCCCCACAGCTTCCGCCTCTGTCAGAGACATTTTTCCGTTAATAAACGCCCGGCGGGTGAATTCCCCCGGACCTGCCTGCACTGCACCGTGCGCCAGAGCAGACATATATACCTCGCTGGTGACAGCTACGCCACCGTGGCAGGCAATTTCAGCGGAATCTTCCCCGGTAAATGATGCAGGCGCGCGGAAAACTGTCACCATACCCTCGTCGCAAGGGTTACCGCTTGAATCAAATATGGTGCCGAATATTGCCCGTCTTGCAGGCGCATCAATAAGGCTGCCGCCAAATTTTGGTGTGAACATCGCCGATGCCACACTCACAGCGTCCGGGCCTGATATTCTTATAACAGCAATACCGCCTTTGCCTCTGGGGGTTGATATTGCCGCAATCGTAGTTCCAAGTCTGTTTTGCATTTCTTCTTGCGGGGAAACTTTTTGAAAAAAGTTTTCCCCACACCCCTTCAAAAACTTTTATGAAAAATTATTATGTCCTTTGTAGGGGACGACGTCCTCGACGTCCCGCTACATTGGGTTTCAACCTTTCGATGGGTAAATGAATCCCCTCGTCTCCTGAATGTTGGCTTCGCCAAATTCGCGAGGTTCCTATGACAGAGAGTAACCTCGGTTGTACGTCTGCCCACTTTAACAAGGGAGGCTTGTTAAGTGCAATCGTATCTTTTATCTATTATCCTTTAATACGTCGGTGAATCCAGTCTCCAGCCGTCGGGGGTTTTCACCAGTCTGATCTGCGCGTCCGTATCGAACCCCCCGTCGATGTAGGTAGGGATAACCACCGTTACAACGTTACCGCGCTGGGATAAAATGCGCATTTCGTCGGTTCTGTATTCTCGGTTAAGCTCCATTGCGTCGTCTTCCAGGTTAAGTCTCACTGTCAGCACGCCTTTTTCTTCAATATACATTGCGTATATCGCGCTGTATGTTTCCGTAAGTCCTTCCTTATTTTGAATCTGGGCAGAAATACCGGAAAAGGCACGCTGGAACAGGTACTCCGAATATTCTTTGGTGAAGACCTGTAATGTAGCAGCACGCAGCTCTGTTTCGTTCTGGTAAGGGCAGTCACGAGAAACCGGATGATAGTTTATCATCTCGATGTCGCTGTCAAATCCGGAATAATAATCATCTAAAACGTCCTTATCCTCTGAAATGGGAAGCCCCTTGCCAAAATAAATCTCGTTCATTTCAAATGATTTGGGCAAAAGCTCGTCGAGGACTGCTTTTATTTCAGTATCGCTGTATCTTGCGCCGCAGGAGCAGAACGAAATTAACGTAATTGCCGCAAGAGCAAAAAGGATTATCTTTTTCATTTGTTTCCTCGTTTGATTGTATAAAATCTCACATAAATCGTAGGGGGAGAACTTTGTCTCCCCTACGTAAATTAAATTATTCTTCGTTTTCCGCTGTTTCTTCGATAACTTCTTCAGCAGAGTCAATTTCACCTTCAATAAGCTCATCTTCCTCATCAGCTGACTCTACAAGTGCGAAGTTTGCGATCTTCTTGTCACCGTTCAGTCGCATTACGATAACACCAGCCGCGCTACGCCCGTAAACTGGAATATCAGCCGCAGGAGTACGGATCATTGTACCGTCGTTTGTTATCATAAGGAGGTCCTCGTTTTCCTTTACAACTGCGATACCGCAAACGTCCCCTGTCTTTTCGCTGAGCTTCTGAAGGATCATACCCTGGATACCGCGACCCTTTGCTTCAAACTCATTGGGGCTCATTCTCTTACCAAAGCCGCCCTCGCTGATCGTTACAAGGAAGTTTTCGCTTGCCCATTCGTCACCGCGTTCGATTATGCAAGCACCTGCAACCTCATCCCCGGGACGGAGTGAGATACCGCGTACACCACGGGCACTTCTGCCCATAACTGTAACCTTGTCCTCGTTGAATCTTGCAGCAAGACCCTTGCGAGTTGCTATCATTATATCAGACTCGCCGTGAGTGAGACCAACAAATATCAGCTTATCGCCATCGTCCAAGTTCAGCGCGATCTTACCGCCCTTACGCTGGATTCTGAATTCGGAGAGCTTTGTTCTCTTGATAACGCCGCGGCGGGTTATCATTGTCAGGTAGTTTCTGTCGTCGTACTCGTCTGTCAGGCTTGTATCCTTAAGATCCGGCACGCTGAACATTGCTGTGATCTTTTCTTCAGGTGTAACATCAATGATGTTTACGATGTTAGAGCCCTTTGCTGTGCGTCCGGCCTCGGGAACACGGTACGCCTTGATCTGGTGTACTCTTCCCGTATCGGTAAACAGCATAAGGATAGAGTGAGAATCCGCAACGGCAACTCTCTCAATGAAGTCCTCTTCCTTGGTTGCCATGCCGATAATACCCTTACCGCCACGCTTCTGTGCAGAGTAAACATCGGAGGGCTGTCTCTTGATGTAACCGGTGTGAGTGAGGGTAATTACAGTCTTGTGACGCTCGATAAGGTCCTCGAGAACGATCTCATTTTCCGCTTCTTCAATGGAAGTACGGCGCTCGTCACCGAATCTCTGCTTGATTTCAAGCATTTCGTTCTTGATGATCTCTCTGATCTTGCCTTCATCAGCAAGGATAGCACGGTACTCGTCGATTGCCTTATAAAGCTCAAGAAGTCTTGCCTCAACCTTTGCTCTTTCCATACCGGAGAGGCGTCCGAGAGTCATCTGAACGATTGCCTGTGTCTGATCGTCGGACAGAGCAAAGCGAGCTTTAAGATTTTCTCTTGCCGTAGGTGTGTCGGGAGAGTTACGTATAATTGTGATAACCTCGTCGATATTGTCGATGGCGATCTTGTAACCCTCGTTTATATGTGCCTCACGAAGTGCCTTTTCAAGGTCAAACTTTACGCGATTTCGAATAACGGATTCCTGGTGGGCGATATAAACGCTCAGTACCTGGCGGAGATTGAGAATCTTCGGCTCGTTATTAACAAGGGCAAGCATAATTACCGAGAATGTGGACTCAAGCTCGGTGAATTTGTAGAACTGGTTAAGAACGATCTGAAGGTTAGCGTCCTTACGGCACTCGATAACGATTCTCATACCGTTTCGGTCAGACTCGTTTCTGATGTCGGTAACGCCCTCTATCTTCTTATCCTTTACCTGATCCGCCATATTCTTGATAAGGTCGTCCTTCTGGACCATATAGGGGATCTCTGTTATTATAATTCTGTTGTGTTCTTCTTCAATTTCAGCCTTTGCGCGAACCATAATACGGCCGCGGCCGGTGGAATATGCCTCGTAGATACCTGCAGTACCGTGAACAGTTGCACCTGTGGGGAAGTCAGGTCCCTTGATAAACTGCATAAGCTCCGGCACGCCTGCATCCGGGTTTTCCATTAAGTAAATAGCACCGTCGATAACTTCACCAAGGTTGTGAGGCGGGATATTTGTCGCCATACCAACAGCGATACCGATAGCACCGTTTACAAGAAGATTCGGGAATCTTGCAGGGAGAACGGTGGGCTCTTTCCTGGTATTGTCAAAGTTCATCGCCCACGGAACAACGTCCTTGTCGATGTCCTTCATCATTTCTCCGGAAAGGCGCGACAAACGAGCCTCGGTGTAACGGTAAGCCGCAGGGCCGTCACCGTCGATTGAACCGAAGTTACCTTTACCTTCAACAAGCATGTATCGGTATGAGAAGTCCTGCGCCATACGTACCATTGTGCCGTAAACGGAAGAGTCACCGTGTGGGTGATATCTACCAAGTACGTTACCAACGGTAGTCGCTGACTTACGGAACTGCTTGTCGTAAGTCAGGTTGTCCTCATACATGGCGTACAGAACTCGTCTCTGACCGGGCTTCATGCCATCTCTTGCATCAGGCAATGCTCGGCTGACGATAACCGACATGGAGTATTCAATAAATGATTTCTGAACTTCCTTTTCCATGTTGATCGGAAGTATCTTCTGATCCGGAAATTCAATATTGTAATCTTGCTTCTTAGCCATATTTTCTCCTTTTTTATTGGGGGAGATTTTTGCGGGAAAACTTTTTTGGAAAAAAGTCTTCCGCCGAGATTTCACGAAGTGAAACTCGTTGAGTTCGACGAAGTCGAATCTCAGCCGCCCCTTTCAAAAAACTTTATGAAAGAGGAGGTAAATATACCAATTTAGTTTAGTTTGAGTTTAAGCCAAACGTGGCAATCAAGAGGGTGGATTCTTAAGGAGGGAGAATCGAGCTTGCTCGTCTTCCTCCTTGAGTGCCGGGATTTACAAGGGGGCGGCACGAGCCTCCTTGTATGCCTCACGCATAGTGATATTTGGCGCCCGCCGCGTAGGCGTAAATACTTACAATCCAGCTACGTAGTCCCCTGCAACCTTCGCCGCATAAGCCATACT
Organism: Oscillospiraceae bacterium; assembly: GCA_015064355.1. Taxonomy (GTDB): domain Bacteria; phylum Bacillota; class Clostridia; order Oscillospirales; family CAG-272; genus UMGS1696. The sequence goes on from SVSJ01000034.1 coordinate 5,722, forward strand.
ATCGTCAACGGACTTGCCGACGTAGTATCTGGCGTAAACGAAAGCACCGAGGAAGGTGTCACCTGCTCCTTTGAGACGCACAACGGGCCTCTTTTCGGAAGGATAGAACTTGCTCTCTCCATTTGATGTGTAGTACGCGCCGTCACCTGCCATTGTGGTAATAACGGTAATACCCGCTCTAAGAGATTCAGCAGCACTTGTCACCTCATTATCTGTGGATAACTCACGTCCCACAAGTCCGCCAAGCTCATCTTTGTTCGGCTTGATAAGATCCGGCGGACAGTCGGATGCCACGGCCAGCTTCAAAGCCTCGCCGTCGCAGTCCAGAACAACCACAGCTCCTTTTTCCTTAGCCTTGCGGCACAACTCCGACGGATAGGATTTCTTCACGTCAGAAGGGCAGCTACCGGCTATAACGAGCACGTCTCCAGAATTAATGGAATCGAGGATCAACTTCTCAATATCCGCTAACTTTTCCCCAACTGGAGTTCCCGGAGCGTTAACCTCAACGGAATGGTCGTCCTCACCGATTACGGAGGTATTGATTCGAGTATTTTCGCTGATATTCACGCCGGTTACGAGGATTCCTTCACCTGCGAGAATATTTTTCATCATTTCACCGGTGAATCCACCGAGAGGCGCAACTGTGAGAAGGTCATCTTTCGCGATTCCGCAACCAATAAGCGCGCGGCTTACGTTGATTCCCTTGCCACCTGCGGTTACGCTGTGCTTTTTCGCACGTGAGGTAGTATCTGCCCGTACTGTTGCTACCTGATATTCTATGTCGATAGCAGGGGATAATGTTAAAGTTATAATTTTCATAGTGTTATGTTTCCTCATTAGCCCCCCTTGCTAAAGGGGGGACGTCAGACGAAGTCTGACAGGGGGGATTCTAAAAAACAATCCCTCCGTCACAACTCCGTTGTGCCACCTCCCTTTAGCAAGGGAGGCTTAATAAATTACACGTCCAAATTTTCCGCGTACTTTGCGTTTGCTTCAATGAATTCGCGGCGAGGCTCAACCTTGTCACCCATAAGAATAGAGAATATTTCATCGCACTTCATTGCGTCTTCAATCTCTACCTTGAGAATCGTTCTCGTTTCGGGATTCATTGTAGTTTCAGCAAGCTCATCAGCGTTCATCTCACCAAGACCTTTGTAACGGTCAACAAGAATGTTACCGCCACCAAGACTTGCGATGATCTCATCACGCTCTGTGTCATTGAATGCGTAAAGCTCTTTCTGACCCTTACGGATTCTGAACAGAGGCGGCTGCGCAAGGAAAATATGTCCTTCATCAATAAGCTGTCTCATGTGACGGAAGAAGAACGTGAGAAGCAGTACTCTGATATGTGAACCGTCAACGTCCGCGTCGGCCATGATGATTATTTTGCCGTAACGGAGGCGGTTGATGTCGAAGTCTTCACCGATACCGCAGCCAAGAGCCTGGATAATAGGGATAAGTGAAAGGTTAGAATAAACCTTGTCAAGGCGGGTCTTTTCAACGTTCAGCACCTTACCACGGAGGGGAAGGATCGCCTGGAACTTGGAATCACGACCGCTTTTTGCGCTGCCCCCCGCAGAGTCACCCTCTACCAGGAACAGCTCAGTTAAGTCAACTCTCTTTTCCTGACAGTCAGCCAGCTTGCCGGGGAGTGTTGATCCCTTCTGAAGTACGCTCTTTCTGGACTGTTCACGGGCATTTCTCGCAGCTTCTCTTGCTCTCTGTGCCGCAAGGGATTTTTCAACGATCGCCTTTGCAACGCTGGGATTTTCTTCGTAGAATTCCGCAAGCTTTTCGGAAACGATCTTGTCAACGATACCTCGTATCTCGGAGTTACCAAGCTTCGCTTTGGTCTGGCTCTCAAACTGCGCATCGGGGAGTTTAACGGAAACAACCGCCGTAAGACCTTCTCTTGCGTCCTCGCCCGAGAAATTCTTGTCGCTTGCCTTGAGATATCCGTTCTTTCTTGCGTAATCGTTCAGCACCTTTGTGATGGCAGTCTTGAATCCCGTTTCATGAGTACCGCCATCGATTGTGGACATATTGTTAGCAAAGGTTACGATAGTTTCATTGTAACTGTCGTTGTACTGCATTGCAACTTCAGCGGTGATGTCACCCTTTTCAGCCTTCATGTAAATAACGCTGGGATGAACTACCTCGGCTCTCTTTGCCTTGTTCAGATGCTCAACAAACTGGCGAATACCACCTTCGTACATAAGGTCATATTCGATAAACTCGCCGCGCTTGATATTTTCGTCAGCGTCGTCCTCAAATTTTACCTCGCTTACTACTCTTTCTTCGTCAACTTCAAATTCGGGAGCTGCTTCTTCAATTTCTGTACCGGGGATCAGCTCTTCTTTTTCCAGAGGCTTGCGCTCATCACGGATAATAATGCGGATACCTGCGTTAAGGAACGCCTGCTCACGGAGACGTGTGAGAAGTATGTCAAGATCAAACTCTGTTGTGTCGGTAAACACTTCCGCATCCGGCTTGAAGCGAACATAAAGGCCGTGTCCGTCAGTGGGTCCCATATCAGCAAAAGGACGAGCAATGTCACCGCGCTCAAAACGCATGGTGTAACGTCTGCCCTCGTAGCAGTTGTCAACCTCCATCCATTCGGAAAGCGCGTTAACAACAGACGCACCAACACCATGGAGACCACCGGAAATCTTGTATCCTCCACCACCGAACTTACCGCCGGCGTGAAGCACCGTAAATACAACCTCAAGAGTTGGCTTGCCTGTCTGGTGCATACCGGAGGGTACACCTCGACCGTTGTCTCGAACAGACACTGATCCGTCAGGGTACAGTACTACCTCGATACAGTCGCATCGACCTGCCATTGCCTCGTCGATTGAGTTGTCAACTATTTCGTATACAAGATGGTGAAGTCCTCTCTGCGACGTGGTACCAATATACATACCGGGTCTCTTTCGTACAGCCTCAAGACCTTCAAGCACTTGTATCTGATTTTCATCATAAACTTGTGTGTTATTCTGCTTATTATCCATTTTTACTCTTTCTTGAAAACTTTTTGAAAAAAGTTTTCAAACTTTCAAAAACTTTTATGAAGAGGGTATTTATATTAACAAAATTTGTCACTCTAAATGTGGGAATATTAAACCAAACGAATGGACTGTCGAGGACGCCAGTCCCTACGATTGTTTTGATATTTGCGTTTCTAAATTCAGAAAATCTAAACCATAGTTTTAATTGCCTGTGTTAATTTGAAGTTCAAATAACGGTTTTGAACGCCGAGGTTTCCCCGTGTCATGGAAACCTCGCGAATTTGGCGAAGCCAACATTCAGTGATGCCACGGAAGGTGAACTAACGAATTTTACCTGCACGTTGTGCCAAGAGGGAGGATTCTTAAGGAGGGAGAATCAGCGTCAGCCTCCCTCCTTGAGTGGACGGAGATTCACAAGAGGTGTGGACACGGAACACCTCTTGTGCGCCCCACGCGTAGTGCTTTTTGCGACAGCCGCGTAGGCGTTACCTCTTGCGTGCCTAGCGTAAATCCCTCCACCACTGCACTTACAAGTAAGTGCTATGGTCCCCCTCCCTTTAACAAGGGAGGCTAATTATATCACTTCTCACTCCTACCAAGAATCGCCGTCGTGGAAATATGAGAAAAAATAATTTTATCATCTGTCAGCACAAATGATCTCGGCAGATCATATCCTGCAGACTCTGTTTTGCCTTTCTTCTCGGCATTTTTTAGGAAAGCCTTTGTAGTATCCGAATCCCACTTGCCATCCATGTCAAAAAATCCGATAACGTCACAGTCTCTGACGTTACAGCCGGCTCCTATGTGAATATACATACGCGCCTCTTTTTACTTGTTCATTCTGATAGGCATTACGAAATACATAAACACGTTTGTGTCGCTATCGGGATCAACAGTTGTGGGTCTTTCAGCAACGTCCAGTGCTCTTTCACCGAAAACAGAGGGATCGGGATGAGCGTTTATGAATGTAGGACCTTCGGCAGGCTCAATAATTACACCCATAAGAGGGGAGTTAAGACGGATTCTGATTCTGTCGCAATCGGAAGGGCAAGCCTTCAGGGCTTCAAGGAGATAACGGCAGTTGAAACCGATGGTAATATCGGCACCGTCCATTGCGGCCATAACCTTTTCGTAAACAGAGCCACCGGAGGAAACTGAAGACATGGTAATAGAATTATTAGCGAATTCAAGCTTAACATAAGCTCTGCCGCTGCCGCCAAGCTTGTCTTCTGTAACGATAGACGCTCTTTCCACTGCACCAAGAAGCTCGGAGCGGGACATATAAGCTTCTGTCATGTAAGATGTGGGAAGGAGCTTTTCATAATTGATGTAATCTGTGTCAAGCATACGTGTGAAGAAGTAGATTCCGTCCACGTTGAATATAATATGCTTTCTGCCAATTATCATTGTAAGCTCGTCTTCGGTATCGCGAAGCAGCTTCATAAGCTCTGTGAGGAATTTGCCGGGGATAACCATTTCGGCGTCCCCCACTTCGGGATTTGTATCAGCAATAGAGCATTTTGAAGCAGCAAGTCTGTTACCGTCGCATCCCACAACTGTAAGCTCACCACCCTTGATCTTGAAAAGGGCACCGTTGAAGGCAGCTCTCTGATCGTTCTGCGCAACTGCAAAAACAGTTTCGGAGATCAGGCTGCGGATCTTGAACTGAGGGATCTTGTAAATATTCTCACCGATGAACATAGGCATGGTGGGAAAATCTTCCCCGGGTGTTGCTCCGATCTCAAACTGGGAATATCCGCCTGTGATCTTAACTCTGCCGTTCTGGTCGATCTCAAGGGTAACGTCTCCGTCGGGAAGAGCGCGGACGATCTGAAGGATCTTCTGAGTGTTGATCACGAAAAGGCCTTCTTCGTAAACGTTACACTCAATAGTTGAACGAAGACCTTTTTCAAGGTCAAAGGCAGAAATACGGCAAAGGTTGGGATTGTCAAGGTCATAGTCGCCGTACTTTTTGTTCGGGGGGCACTCGAACAGGAGACCGTCAACGGAAACAAGGGTATTCTTGGTCTGGCTGATTCCCGCAGCAGGAATGAGAGCGGAGAGCAGCTTCTGCTTATCAAACGTAACTTTCATCGTAATATTCCTCGTTTATTTAAATTTTTTATTTACTCTATTTTACGCTTTTTTGAAATAAAGCCTGCGATCCGTAGGTCGCGGCAAAAAACTTTCCGAATGGAAAAGTATATTGAAAACCGGAAAGTCTGCTTGTTTATCTATTTTTTCTCGCGCGCTTAATAAAGATAGAGATAAGATAGATAAGATAAATAATTAGTAGTAGCCGTAGTAGGGGCTGTGGAAACGTGGGAAAACTTTTTTTGCCTTTATTTTACAGGAAAAAACAGGAAAACCGATGAATGTTTGCTTCCTATTATATTATATATTATAATACATCAAAAGTCAAAAATATTCAACTCGATTTTTTCCCGAAAAAGTCTTCCAAGATTCTCGTTTTAATTCTTTGGAAAAGGTCGAGGCAAAGTCCGTAGTTTTCAAAAGATGGGTTTTTGATAAAATTTTGGCCGTGGCTGGAAAAGATGCATTTTTTAATCAATTTGAGTTTTCCCAAGCCATTGAAAAGGATAAATTTTTCAAAGGTCTGTTGAAAAACGGTGTTTAAAAATTGCTTTGTTCAAAATTTACCACTCCGAGATTTATTTTTTATTGTGGAAAACCTTGGATTGAAAAAATGGATATTTTCTCTTTTCTTTGAGTTTTCCACAAAGTTTTCCACAGGGTTGTGTAAAACTTATTTTGTAGTTTATGTATAATTTTCGTAAAAATCTCAAGAAAATCTCGAATAAATATGAACAATAGGTTTATTTTTTGTAATTTAAGGGATTTTCTGTGGAAAACTCTGGTTTTTCCACATGGTTTTTCAACAAGCTGTTGAAAACTCTTTTTGGTAACAATTAGAAGATATTTTTTATTGTGGTAAAAAATCAGTTGCCACGCTTTATCTCTTTTATGATCTCATTAATAGATGCCTCAAGAACAGGGTCACGGACGATCTCTTCCTCGATCATATTGATATTTGAGTGAACGGTTGTGTGGTCGCGGTTGAAAATTGTGCCGATTTTCGGCAGAGACATTCCTGTAATAGAGCGAACCACGTACATGGCGATATTTCTTGCATTCTTAATGTTCTTTTTGCGGACTGTACCCATAATGTCGTCAACAGTTACAGAGTTGTGACGTGCAACGCAGGCAATTATCCTTTCTACTGTATCAGAGATTGGCTCTGTGTCGCGAAGATACTCGGGAACTGTATTGATGACCATGTCCATATTAACAGGGAGACCTGTAAGGAGATGTGTCATAGCAAGTTTTTTTACAACACCCTCAAGCTGACGGATATTTTCCTGGAGATTTTTCGCAAGGAAGTCGATTACGTCAATTGGCACGTCAATTTTGCTCTGTCCGCTCTTGTTGCGGAGAATAGCCAGTCGGAGTTCGTAGTCCGGGGGCTGAATATCAGCAAGTAGACCTGCTTCAAAGCGGCTTCTTATTCTCTCTTCAAGGGAAGTAAGCTCCTTTGGCGGACGGTCAGATGTAATGATGATCTGCTTTTTATCCTCATACAAAGCCTCGAATGTGTGGAAGAATTCGAGCTGAGTACCTTCCTTACCGGCGATGAACTGAATATCGTCGAGGAGGAGCATATCCGCGTTACGGTATTTCTGGCGGAAATTGCGGTTATCGTCACGCTGGATCGCCTCGATCATCTGATTCATAAATTCCTCGCCCTTAACGTAAATAACTTTCATATCGGGTTTACGCTGGAGTGCGCGGTTTGCGATAGCGTACATCAGGTGAGTTTTACCAAGGCCTGAAGGACCCCAGATAAAGAGGGGGTTGATCTTCATACCAACGTTGTCAGCTACATTGAGAGCTGCCGCATGAGCAAATCTGTTTGAATTACCTACGATGAAGTTTTCAAATGTGTAGTCATCGTTATATGTAAGGCGGCGCTCACCACTTTCCATTGGTGGGTTCACCTTTGTTTCAACAGGCTTTTTTTCTTCTTCTTCGATCTCGAATGAATCGTCATCGTAATCCTCGTCGTCGAAGTCATCGTAGTCACCGAAATTCAAAGGCTCATCGTCTTCCTCGTATGAAGAATATTTCTGCTTTTCTTCTCTTGCCTTCTGTCTTTCCTTGATTATCTTAAGAGGAGAAATGATGGTTCCGTCGTCGGGAACTATGGGAGCAAGGGAAGTGTCAACCTTGATCTCAACATCAGGCATATATCCGATAACTGCCGCGAGACAATCGCTGATAAAATCAACGTATTTCTTTGAAATGATATTCTGTTTTGTTTCATTTTCACACACAAAAACGGCAGAATCAGCGTCGAGATAACGGAGCTCCATACGTCCGAACCAAAGGTTGTATGAAAGCTCTGTTCCCTGATAATCCTCTCTCATTTTTTCTTCAAGCATCTGCCAAATGTGAGATAACTGCATATCGTTTCGGGAATCCATTTTTCCTCCGAAAATCATTTTTTTTCATTAGAGTATAATCTATTTTATTATATCATAAAATAGGAATAATGTCAACAATCGGGAGGATTATTGGGGTAAAATAAGGGCTTTTCGGAGATAGAAAAAAGAGGTGTTTTTTTGTGCATTTTTATGGTGTTTTCAGACATAAAAAGAGTGTGGGTGAACACAACATATGGGATAACCTGCAGGCACGAGATTTATATTTTTCCTCCCTTGCTAAAGGGGGGTGGCAGACGTATAACCGAGGTTCCTCCTTGTCATAGGAACCTCGCGAATTTTCCGAAGCTAACATTCACCGTAGGGGTCGACGTCCCCGACGACCCGTTATACGGTCAAACCCCGACAAAAGGACGACCATTGGTCGCCCTAACAAATATTTCACAACGTATGTCTCAAACCAAAGATTTATCCCCTTATTTCCTGCGCTTTTTTATCTATTTTTCTCTTAATATTCTTCCCTTTCGTCAGGGGAATTTTTTTGTTCCCAATAACTTTTATCACCCCACCAAAACTCCCCCCTGCCCGACAAAAATTCCTATTCACAAGGCGACTGTTTTTTTATCCGTCGGAGTATATAATTGGGGCAAGATATGAGACGCGAATGCGCACGCGTAGCCTGTCCTTATATTAGCGAAGGAGTTATTGAAATGAAAGTTAACAGAGAAAAGAAAAGCCGCATATCCGGTGAATCGGAGGGAGCACTTGTAATATTCAGAAAAAAAGGCCTGTCCTCGATTTTAGGAAGCGTGAGACTAAAGAGGATAATATCAGCTCTCATGTGCTTTATTCTTGCGGCAACGGTAACGGGAACTCAGGTGCTCCCCGGGGTATATCCCTTGGGTATCGCACTAACAGCCTCCGCAACAGGAATCACAAACACCGTCTCGACCCTTGTCGGCGTTATTGTAGGCTCGGTAAGAATTCGGGGCGTAGGAGGCATATATGCCATGTCAGCGGCCATTCTGGCGGCTCTGAGGCTTGGCTCATCAGTATGGTTGCAGTCGGGTAACAATGACGAGATTCTTGACAGGCGAAAAAGAGGGCGATTTTTCTCCCGCATGAAAAAGCTTATAGGACAAAGCCCAACCATTCATAATGTTGTAAATGCGCTGGGGATTGAAACAGGGCTTTACAGTGGGATCATGCTTCGGGAGAACTACAGAATCCGAATGGCTCTTTCAGCCTGCGCAGCACTGATATCCGGAGCATGGTCGGTGGTTTGGGGTGGGTACGTTTATTATGACCTGATCGGTGCTGTATTTAGTTTAATTATCACTCCTGTGATTACATATCTATTCTATTCGGCAAGAGACGGAAATATGTCTCGGGCATACATGAGGGAGATTGGGGTTTACTCTGTTTTTGCATTTGTTGCCCTGTCTTTGCATCAGATAAGCGGAGGAGACATATTACCCGGTGTGAAGTTTGATCTGGGTGTGCTTTTTGCCTTTGCAATAGGGTGTTTTGTTTCATTTGAACATGGCATATACAGAGGGGTTTTGACGGGGCTTTTGTGCGGTATGGTAATGGATCCCGTTTATGCGCCGGCTTATGCTGTTTCTGCAATAATTTCCGCTGCTTTGTGGAAATATTCGGAAATATTCGCGGTAATCGTGGCGGGGATCGGTGCTACAGCCTGGGGAATATATATTGACGGATTTTCGGGTTTTTCCGCTATATTCCCACCCATAGTTTTGGCTGTGGCAACGGTGATACCACTTCACAGGTACAAATTAATAAAGCTGCCGGACGATTTGTTCGGAGGAGGTTCGCTTTTACATAAGGCGGCAGTTTCCGAGTCTGTTGCAGCCCTGACTGCAGGGGATATGCAACGAAGAATTGATGATTTATCAGAGGGGCTTGGCTCTGTTTCAGCAGTACTTGGAGGTATGGCAGAGAGGCTGTCCAAGCCCTCACCGGGAGAAATGAGAGAGATAGTGGAGGAATCCTTCGGCACCTACTGTTACGAGTGCCATAACCGCGAGAAATGCGGATACGGCGAGAAAAACTCAAAAATCACCGGTGTAATTCCTAAAATGACGGAGGAATTATCGGAAAAAGGGGTGGTAAGTGCGGCAACTATACCCTCGTCCTTGGCGTCGGCTTGTCATAATATGGGAAAGATCCTTGACGAGATCAATCTCACCTCAGGAAAGCGGATAGCCGCTATGCGGGAGGGGGACAAGCTGTCGGTGTCTGCTGTTGATTTCGGCTTGGCGGGAGAGCTGTTCCGACGTGCTGGGCAGGCAAACCGAGGGATAGGTGCAATTGATGAAGAGCTATCGAAAAAGCTCGGACGAATTTTATCCGTAAATAATTTTGCGGCATCTACCGTGACGGCGTACGGGTCGCGGTTGAAGCACATTTTCGTTGGGGATGTTGATTTGTCCCTTACCCGAATGGGAGGAGATGATATACGGAAAATGTTTGAGGAGGCGGTGGGCTCGGCCTTATCTGCCCCGGAATTTGAGCTGGACGGAGCAAAGCTTTCAATGAAGATGCACACGGTTTATTCCTATAAATGCGAAAGCGGCAATTTTTCCACAGCGGCATCGAGCGTACAAAGGTACTATGGCGATAAACGCGGCTGCGGTGCAAACTGCTTTGGAAAAGGGGCTGTTCCGCTTATGGAGAATGAATCGGAAAAGCCTGATGTTAACGTAACCGACCGAGAGCCTGACGGGGTTTGCGGCGACGCTATAACCTCATTTGAATCGGACGGGCGGTACTATATGATAATTTCCGACGGTATGGGAAGCGGCAAGGAGGCGGCTCTCACCTCGGGAATTGTAACGTCCTTGCTTGAGAGGCTGATAAAGTCGGGGGCGGATCTGGAATGTGCTCTGAAGATGCTTAATTCCATAGTCCGATCTGCTGACAGGGAATGCTCTGCTACCGTTGATATTGCAGAGATAGATCTGGTAACGGGAGAGGCAAAATTCGTGAAAAGCGGTGCGGCGCCGTCCTTTGTTTTGCGTGACGGAAGTATATTCCGACTGCAGTCAAAAACCGTCCCCATTGGGATAATACGCGCTCTTGACGCGGAAATGATTAAGTTTGACGTGCAGGTGGGAGATACGGTAGTTATGCTGTCTGACGGGGTTGCCAGGTCTTATGACGAGGTGCCGTGGCTTCTGGATCTGTTGGTTTCTGATGAATGTATCCTGTCGGGGGATGAAAAATGTGCCGCAATGACCATCGTTGGAGAGGCGGCGATCCGCGGTGCAACAGACGATATCACCGCGGGAATTGTTAGGGTGAAAGATAATAGATAAGAGATATTGGTGAGAACCGGACGAAGATAAATATCCGGTAGGGGTCGACGTCCTCGACGACCCGACGTGCGGTTTTTTTCCAACACCGGGAGGAGCAAGCCCCTCCCCTACAGTTGACGTTTCATAAAAATCAAACAAAAAAAACGGTATGAAACCCATACCGTTTTGATTTATTCAGTAATTAAACAAGAAACATACACAATCCAAGGAGAATAGCCAAGAATCCAAAATTCAAGAGGGAGAACAGCTTGATGTAGCTGCCTGCCTTGCCGGGATTGTGAGAATTATAAGTTCTGAAAGTAATAAGACTTGCGAGAGAGGAGATAAGCGTGCCGCAGCCGCCAATGTTAACACCGTAAAGTAGCGGCCTCCAGCTTTGTGTAAACTTTGAAAGAAGAATAGCGGAGGGAACGTTTGATATACCCTGGCAGGACAAAGATGAAACAAGAAGGGTCATTTTGTCGGACTGGCCAAGGAGATCTTGCATCAGATCTGACACAACGGTAATTCGAGACATATTTCCCGAGAAAATAAAGAAACAAACAAATGTGAAAAGGAGACCGTAGTCAACGCTTTGCAGTGCCTTTCTGTCAAGGAACAAAAACGCAACAGGAATTATCACAAGCCCCATCTGATAGGGAATAGAGCGGAATACAACGAGAATTGACAGGGCAAAAAGAGCAAGATAAACGATCATTCTGCCTTTTGGCATAACTGATTTTTCGCCGCTGTATGACAGGGGAGTCTTTGGCAGGAAGAAACAACATCCTGTAATGATAGCAATCGCCAAAATAAAGGGTGGGAACATTGTTTTAACAAATTCCCCGGCTCCTATGCCGAAGTAGGAGTACAGGTACAGATTCTGGGGATTGCCGAATGGGGTGAGCATACCGCCAAGGTTAGCGGCAATATTCTGCAGAATGAAAACGAATGCCATGTACTTTTCGTTTTTTGTGCAGTGCAGCACAATGTATCCAAGGGGAAGGAATGTGATCAGCGCCATGTCGTTTGCAATGAGCATTGAGCCAATAAAAGTAATATAAACCAGCGCAATGGCGGCAAGGCGGAGATTTTTCGCCAAGGAAATGATCCGTTCAGCGCAGACGTAGAAGAAGTTGATCTCTTTAAGTCCGCAGATGACGACGAGGGTACAGAACAGGCAGGTTAGGGTACGGAAATCAAAATAGCCAACGTAAGCTGCGTCCGGTGGAACGATAACTGATGTTACGGCTGCCAGGACTGCTGCGATGCACAAAACCGGGTTCTTTTTGGCAAAACCAATAATTGAACTCTTCAGGTGAGCGAAAAACTCAGGAAGATCTATATGATGTCTGCGCTTGATACGCACAGCTTGAGTCTTGTTCATATTAGCCTATTCTCCACATAAAAAATTGTGCAAACAAACGATTTTTTGCACCTTGTATATTATAATTCTCCACCATGGCTGAGTCAAGTGGCGTTGTGATGATTTTTCACCCCCGCTGTGTTTTTCTTTTTGGAGAATTTTACTATCAACGGCGTTAACCGCGTGTAATGGAAACCTCGCGAATTTGGCGAAGCCAACATTCAGTGATGCCACGGAAGGTGAGCTAACAAATATCACCTGCACGTAGTGCCAAGAGAGGAGATTTTTAAGGAGGGAGAATCAGCGTCAGCCTCCCTCCTTGAGTGCCGGGTTTCCCCAGGGGGTGGCACGAACCTCCTGGGGCGCCCCACGCGTAGTGCATAAAAACCTAACAAACCGAGGATGAAATCCTCGATGGTGGGATTCTTTTTGTTCGCACAAAATGATATATTCCACCCAGGCTATGCGCAAGGCACATAAGAGGCCTCCGCGACAAGGCCTCTTATGAATCACCTGCCGCTTAAGGGAGGAGAGTCAAAGCCTGTCCTCCCTTAAGAATCCCTCCTGTTTTCAACGAGAGTTGAAACTCATCAGTACGGCTTTCCGTGGATCACAGAAACGCCCGACTCGCGAAAGTTCATCAGTTTTGGTTCGATTTGTTACAAATATTTTCTCAAACATTTGCCTTCCTAAATGCAGAAAAACTAAACCATAGGATTAATTAACCTGTGTTAATTTGAACCTAAACTAACGATTTAGCCCCACTAAACTGGTGAAGCCACGGAAGGTGAACTAACAAATCTGCTGTGCACGTTGTGCCAAGGGGGAGGATTCTTAAGGAGGGAGAATCAGCGTCAGCCTCCCTCCTTGAGTGGACGGAGATTCACAAGAGGTGTGGACACGGAACACCTCTTGTGCGCCCCACGCGTAGTGCATGAAAACCGAACGAACCGAGGATGAAATCCTCGAGGTTGGGATTCTTTTTGTTCGCACAAAACTGTATATCCCACCCAGGCTATGCGCAAGGCACATAAGAGGCCTCCGCGTCAAGGCCTCTTATGAATCACCTGCCGCTTAAGGGAGGAGAGTCAAAGCCTGTCCTCCCTTAAGAATCCCTCCTGTTTTCAACGAGAGTAGAAGCTTATTAGTACGGCTGTCCGTAGTGCCAAGAGAGGAGATTTTTAAGAGGGGAGAATCGAGCTTGCTCGCCTTCCCTCTTAAAAGCCGGGGATCACAGGGGTACGGCTCGAGTACCCTTGTGCGCCAGCCGCGTAGGCAAAGATTGCGCCTCACGCGTAGTGCATGAAAGCCTAACGAACCGAGGATGAAATCCTCGAGGGTGGGATTCTTTTTGTTCGCACAAAATGATATATCCCACCCAACCTCACGCGCAGTGTAAACACCTATTAAAAAAACAAAAAAGGAGAAAAAATGAAACAAAAACTGATATCCATTACCCTCACGGCAATAATAATTGCCACAGCACTCACCCTGACCGCCTGCGGTGAACAGCTTGCGGGCGTGTACGTCAACGACGCACTCGGAACGGAAACCTCATACAATTTCAGAGGGGAAAATGTCACTGTCACCGTTACCACCACCCTGCTCGGAAACGTGATCACCAAAGCATATGAAGGGGAGTACGAGATCACCACAACCGACGGGGGAAAACAGTTCATTGAACTGGATTTTGAATCGGAGAAAGCAGGTATTTTCGAGGGTGCAAAAACCTTTTCTCAAAACAAGGACGACGGTACAATAACCATAGGCGGTATCGAATACACGAAGAAAAATAACGAAAAATGAAGCCTAATATTTCCGCGAATAATGTTGACTTTTGTTATTATCTATGATAATATTTCAGTATAAATATTAATATTTATTCATGGAGGAAATCATGGAAAAACTTAGAATAGGTGTTATCGGTACAGGTAATATCAGTAACTGTCACATGGACGGCTACAAGTCTCTCGGCGATATGGTTGAGGTGGTAGCGTGCTGTGACATCGACGAGAAGAAAATGAACGCTTGGGCAGATCGCTGGGGTGTTGCAAACAGATACACTGACTACTGCGAAATGCTTGAAAAGGAAAACCTCCACGCTGTTTCCGTTTGCACATGGAACGCAGCTCATAAGGCTCCCACAGTAAAGGCGCTCCAGTCCGGTTGCCACGTAATCTGCGAAAAGCCTATGGCAATGAACGCAGGCGAAGCTGAAGAAATGCTGGCAGCAGCAAAGGAATCCGGCAAGATTCTTCAGATCGGCTTTGTACGTCGTTTTGGTGCTGACGCGGATCACGTTAAGGAACTGACTGCGAGCGGTGTTATGGGTGACATCTACTACGCAAAGGCTACATATCTCCGTAAGAACGGCTGCCCCGGTGGCTGGTTTGCTGACAAGAGATTCTCCGGCGGCGGTCCCCTTATCGACCTTGGTGTTCACGTTATAGACCTTTCCCGTTACCTTGCCGGTAGCCCGAAGCCCGTTTCCGTATTCGGTGTAACATACAATAACCTCGGTCCCGACCGCGCAAAGGGATTCAAGCCGGGTTGGGTTGTTGAATACAAGGATAACCAGTTCGAAGTAACAACAGAAGATATGGCGTCCGCTATGGTTCGCTTTGACAACGGCTTTACTCTCTATGTAGAATCAAGCTTCAACCTTAACATCAAGGAAGACTGCGGCAGAGTAGAACTGTTCGGCACAAAGGCAGGCGCAAAGCTTGAAGGTCCTCTTGAAATTTACACAGACCTTGGCGGATTCTTTGCTAATTGCGAGCTCCAGGGCAAGACATACTTTGATATGGACGCATTCAAAGACGAGATCGCAGGCTTCATTGGCGCAACGACAGGCAAGTGCGAATGCCGTGCAACAGGTGAAGACGGCCTCGCTCTCATGAAGATCCTTGACGCGATCTACGAATCTGCAGAAACCGGCAAGTCCGTTGATATCAACTGGTAATAAAGAAAAACAAAAAGAGACCCCTTATCTCTGCATTCTTAGCGGAGAAATGGGCTTCACAAAAACTTCGGCAGAGAAAACAAGTTCTCTGCCGATTTGTGATATAATGAGGTTAAGGAAAGCCTCCCTCCGAGAGGGAGGGGGACCGCGATAGCGGTGGAAGGAGCCTGCGTTCCTCTGAGTTTAGATTAAACTTTATTATATCGCACTCTCCCTCAGTCAGCTTCGCTGACAGCTCCCTCCCGGATGGAGCCTTTGGACACGCGCAACCTTAGGGGTATGGGCTTTGCCCTATGCCTTTGTAATACAAAGGCGAAACTGGCGATAAAACAGAACGGTAAATAAGAATTTGAGAAATGGAGGGAATGTTATGATTTTTGAATTTGGAAATTTTCGACTTGATATAGATGTTGAATCCACAAAAGCATTTTATAGTAAACACGAAAAGACCGTTATTGAAGATTGTGGCTGTGTTAATTGTCGAA
>SVSJ01000035.1 GCA_015064355.1 Oscillospiraceae bacterium
GTTCGGGAATTACGAGACCGATAGCCTTAGCAGCACCTGTGGAGTTGGGAACGATGTTAGCAGCGCCTGCGCGAGCTCTTCTGAGGTCACCCTTTCTGTGAGGACCGTCGAGGATCATCTGGTCGCCAGTGTAAGCATGGATTGTGCTCATGATACCGCTCTGAATGGGAGCGTAATCGTTGAGAGCCTTAGCCATAGGAGCGAGGCAGTTTGTTGTGCAGGAAGCAGCGGAGATGATTGTGTCTTCCTTAGTGAGAGTGTTTTCGTTTACAGAGAATACGATTGTGGGGAGATCGTTGCCTGCGGGAGCAGAGATAACAACCTTCTTAGCACCTGCAGTGATGTGAGCCTGAGACTTTTCCTTAGAGCAGTAGAAGCCTGTGCATTCGAGAACAACGTCAACACCGAGTTCACCCCAAGGGCAGTTTACAGCGTCCTTTTCAGCATAGATCTTGAGGGTCTTGCCGTCAACTGTGATTGTGCCAGCTTCGTCGTCAGCAACAACAGTGTGGAGATTTTCGCCGATTCTGCCGCAGTAGCCACCCTGAGCGGTGTCATACTTGAGAAGGTGAGCGAGCATAGAGGGCTTTGTGAGGTCGTTGATAGCAACTACTTCGTAGCCTTCAGCACCGAACATCTGACGGAATGCGAGACGGCCGATACGACCGAAACCGTTAATAGCAACTTTTACGGACATTTTGATTTCCTCCAAAATATATTATAAATTTTTAATTGGGAACGTAATTTACATATCCACTCAATTCTATATTTTACCTTATTTTATCTAAATATACAAGGGTTTTTTTGAAGATTTTTTCAAATTTACCTTTTGGATAAATTTAGCAAAAAGAAAGGTGTAATTTCGTGCGATTTGTCAAAAAAGAAACGGCAGACGAAATGTATCGCCTGCCGCGTTTACCGATTAAATTAGTCGGAAATGTAGGGAAGAAGAGCAACGTGGCGGGCACGCTTGATAGCTACTGTGAGCTGTCTCTGGTGCTTTGCGCAAGTGCCGGAGATTCTTCTGGGGAGAATCTTTGCTCTTTCAGATGTGCACTTTCTGAGTCTAGCTACATCCTTGTAGTCGATGTGTTCGATCTTGTCTGCGCAGAATGTGCAAACTTTCTTTCTTCTCTGTCTGTTGGGACGCTGCATTCTCTGCTGAGGAGCAGCTTCTGTTCTTTCAGCTGCGGGAGCGGTTTCTTCCGCAACAACTTCAATCTTTTCTGTATCCATTGCTTACTTAAGCCTCCTGTTAAATTTTAGTTTTGAATTACCTGTTAGAAGGGCAATTCTTCGTCGTCTGATATTTCTTCAAATTTGGGTGCTGTCTGGTTCTGATAAGCTCCGCCCTGACCACCGAAGGAACCGTATCCTTCAGGAACGTAGGGGGATGCCTGATTTCCGCCGTAATTAGCGGAAGCCTGCTGAACTGCCATGGGGCTTTCGTTCTTTGCATCTACGAAATAAGCTTCGTCAGCTACGATTTCAGTAACAAATCTCTTCTGACCGTTCTGGTCTGTCCAGGATCTGGTCTGAAGGGAACCGCTGATGCAAATTGAGCTTGCCTTGCGGAAGTATCTTGTGATAAACTCAGCAGTTTGTCTCCATGCGGTTACGTTGAAGAAATCCGCCTGAGGTTCGCTCTCTCCCTTACCGCGATAGCTTCTGTTTACAGCAACTGTAAAGGAAGTAACGGGAATACCGGAAGGAGTGGTCTTCAGTTCGGGATCAGCTGTCAAGCGGCCGCCGAGAATAACCTTGTTGAAATTGAAGTTAGCCATGCGTCTTACCCCTGTTAAAGAAAGTAAATTAGGTTACGCTTCTTATTTGTCTTCGTGGCGAATCACGATAGAACGCATGATGCCTTCGGTGATACCGAAAATTCTTTCGAGTTCGCTGGGAAGAGAACCTTCGCTCTTGAAGTTTACCAGCACGTAGTAGCCCTCGTTCTTATCGTTGATAGGATAAGCGAGCTTTTTCTTGCCCCACTCATTGGTATCAACGATTTCACCGTTGTCAGCGATAAGGTTTGTGAACTTTTCAACAAGAGCCTTAGTAGCTTCTTCGGTAAGATCGGGGTCGATAACAAAAAGGGTTTCGTAAGAATTGATGATCTTTTCCATAATTTTATACCTCCCTATGGACTTCAGACCGTCGCTTAAAATTTCGACGGCAGAGAGACGGACATAGTTTCAAATTTTGCCCGTTCAAAAATGTATTATAACACATTCAGAAACTTTTGTCAATAGTTTATTACAAAAAACTAACATATTTTCTAAATAGTATTACCGAAATATTCGCTTCTGAGAATAGAGCAAACACCGACAGAAACGTAATTTCCCTTAACGAAAATAGATTCCCGGTTTATACCCTCGTAGGTCATGCCCACTTTTTGCATAACTCTGAAGCTTGCATCGTTGCCAACCATGAATCTTGCTTCAAGCCTGTTGAGCCTGAGATGGTTGAAGCCGAATCTGATAACTGCACGCACAGCCTCGGTAGCATATCCCTTGCCCCAGAAATCCGGATTCAGAACGTATCCTACTTCACCCGAGTTTGACTCAACGTTAAGCTTGGTAAATCCGCAGGTGCCGATCATTTTGCCGCTTTCCTCGTGGACTATAGCCCAGTCGTAAAAATCACCCGCACGGTATCTTGACTGAATGTAAGAAAGATACTTTGCTGTATACGCCTCGCTTTGATGGGGACTCCAAAGGAGATATTTTGTTACGTCTTCACGGCAGGAGTATTCAAACATATCAGCGGTGTCACTTTTAAGCATCTTGCGCAGACACAGCCTGGAAGTGTAAAGCTGCGGGGGATTGCGGAAGATGCGGAAAATCTCGTCTCTTGTCATTGAATAAGCATCTTTCTCTGTAATCATCGTTAAGTGCAAAATATGCACCATTAACTATTATATTGTATTTTCGCCCCGATTTCAATAATAATTTCATATATTTCTATATAATTTACATTTAAGCTGTTGCTTTGGGGGGATTTGTGTGATAAACTTATATAAATTTTTAGTATAATGCTTGTCTACCTCCGAATAAGATTGTGTAGAACACTTGCGGAGGGTGAATATGAGCAATACAGAAGGCTATCTCTTGTTTAGCAGAACCTATTATGTCAGACGGTCCGCATCTGCATTTCTGTTTTATCTTGCGGTGACAGTCTTGTCGTCAGTTGTAGGGTACTTGTATTTTCTCCTGTTTGGCGCAGATGGCTCTTTCGCTATCGTTGACCAATCGAAGAGAGCAGCAGACCTGCTTGACGGGCAGATTTTGAGCGTAATTGAGGCGTCTGTATTGTTCGTCGCAGTGTATACCGTATGCTTCAGGTGGATCGCAGCTTTTCTTTGTGTCTTCCGCGGTATTTGCCTCGGCATTTCCATTGGCGTGTATGCCGGTTGCAGTCTGCTTGGTGCATCAGGGGGATTTGCCTGGGCATTGGTTGCGTACTTTCTCTCAAGTGTGATTTTTCTCGCACTTGCCTCGGTCTCACATATCTACTCTGAGGTAGTTTGCGCCACTTATGTTTCAGAAGAGAGCAGAAATATGCGACCTTTGACTATTGAATACACAAAATTATTTTTTATAATATCCGGTGTGTTTTTTATACTCGGATGTATCACAGTTGCATTAATTTAATTTTTAGGTGATAAAAGATGTCTGAAAACGATAACAGAAGCTACGAAGGCCTCTCTCTTGATGAAATTGAGGAGCTTGAAGAGCAAGAAAAAAGAGAACGTCGCAAACAGGAAAGACGTGAAAAATTCAATATTTTCAACCGAATCAACAAGGACGGAAAGGGTGTTGAAAAGGACGAAGAGATCATCGCTGACAATCCCACTCTCAAGAATTTCTTTAAGCTTGTGGGCAGAAAGATCAACCAGCTTCTCACAGTCAACATTATGATGGTCCTGGGTAATTTCCCGATATTCTTCCTGCTTCTTTTTGCAACAGGGTATTTCTCTGAGCATACCACCGCTCCCCTGTACACGAATTTTGCACCACTTCAAGGGGCGGCTCTGTTCAATTCCGATTCCCCGGCAATAGCAGCACTTATGACAATGTTCGGCAGACAAGGGGAAGTGCGAATCCTAACCACAGTTGACTATGTGCTTCTGGCACTTGGCGCACTTGTTGTCATAACATTCGGCCTTGTGCGGGTTGGTCTTACATACATTCTCCGAAATATGTTCCGTGGAGAGCCGGTGTTCATGTGGCACGATTTCTGGTATGCTATCAAGCGTAATCTCCGCCAGGGAATCACCTACGGAATCATTGACCTTGTCATTGTAGGACTTCTCATTTACGACACCGTGTTCTTCAACCTCAATTACAATGCAAATATGATGATGAGCACCATGTTCTTTATGACCCTATGTATGGTGATGCTGTATTTCTTTATGCGCCACTATATCTACTTGATGCTTGTCACATTCGATATGTCAATTTCCAAGATGTTCAAAAATGCCCTCAAATTTACCGTGCTGGGACTGAAGCGTAATCTTATGCTCCTCCTTGGTACAGTGATCATGGTTATCATCGAATATATCTTCATGATATACTATCTCCCCCTCGGAATGATCATCCCGTTCATTATTCTTCCGTCGCTTCTGATGATAATGGGTGTTTACGCAGCATACCCGAAGATCAAGGAAATAATGATCGACCCCTACTACGAAAAAGTTTCACACACAGAAGAATAAATATAAGAGACCGCCTGCCAAAAGACAAGCGGTCTTTTTTTATAGATTTTTTCTGATTCTCTCAAAAGCATCTTTTTCAAGACGGGAAACCTGGGCCTGTGATATTCCGATTTCCTCTGCGATCTCCATTTGAGTCTTACCACCGTAAAACCGCCTGGAAATTATGGTGCGCTCCTTGTCGCCAAGCTTTTTTATAGCCTCGCGCAAGGCAATGTCCTCAAGCCATGCGTCGTCACTTGAATTCACGTCGCTGATCTGGTCAATAACGTAAATCGAGTCTCCACCTTCGCCCCATACCGTGTCATATAGAGAAACCGGCTCGATTATTGCCTCCAGAGCGTGGGTAACGTCAGACACCTTCTCACCGATTTCACGGGCAATTTCCTCAACCGTTGGCTCGCCGTCAGAAGTCATCGACAACTTCTCCTTTGCAGCAAGGGCGCGATACGCAAGATCCCTAACGGATCGACTTACTCTTATTGTGTTGTTGTCTCGCAGGTATCGTCGAATCTCCCCAATTATCATTGGCACCGCATAGGTTGACAGCTCCACGTCAAGCTCTGTGTTGAAGTTGTCAACTGCTTTAATAAGCCCGATGCACCCGACCTGGAAAAGATCGTCCATATTCTCGTGCCGTCCCGAAAATCTCTGTATAATACTGAGCACGAGACGAAGATTGCCGTCGATGAGCCTTTCTCGTGCTTCCATGTCACCGTTTTTAGTTAGTCTCAAAAGTTCTTTTTTCTCAGCTGAAGTAAGCGTAGGAAGTCGTGAGGTGTTGACACCGCATATTTCAACTTTGTTATAGTACATTTCAGACCTTTCCCGTAAGTTTTCGCTGTTAACATTATTGCCGCAGGGAAAGGTAAGTTATGCAAGGAAAAGCTTGGGATATGTTGGTGAGATTTCGCTATACAAAAATCAAGAGTTTATTCACAAAATGATACCTTGTTAAGTCATTGCGTGTTTGTTATAATATCAACAGAAGCTTCTAAATAGTATATCAATTAGGAGATAATCTATGAATAGTACAACTTTTTCTGAAAACTTAAAAAAATTTCGCCTAGCAAAGAATTATACGCAAGAATATGTTGCTGAAACCTTGCACATAAACTCACAAACTGTTTCAAGATGGGAGTGTGGAACAACTTTGCCCGATGTCTTGATGTTGCCGGAACTTGCAAGACTTTATGAAGTTACGGTTGATGATTTTTATAAAAAGAATTCGATAGCTTACAAAAACTACGCTCAGCGTTTGGCATCAGTTTATGAAAAGACCGAAGACCCGGAGGACTTTTTAAGATGCGTCATCGAGTACAACAAGCTAATGAAAAATGACGAATTCTCAATTGAAGATAAATGGAATTACGCTTTTATCCATCATGTTATGCTCGTGTATTGTAAGAAAGTTGCAATGGAATGGTATGATAAAGCAATTGCTGGCAATCCGGAATCCGATCCTCATTCACATGCCAGAGCTGGTTCGTGCAGAGCGGGGCTGTTCTTTGATATTGGAAGAGGTGATCAGTTTATTAGAGATCAAGAATACAAGGTAAATAGTAAAAACAGCCGTGCAGAAGATTGGATTTTACTGATAGATGCGTATATAAAGGCGGAACGTTACTATGATGGTTATGCGATGTTTGAAAAGGCAACAGAACGTTTTACCGACTGCTGGGAATTTTATATCTATGGTGGCATAATTTGCCGTATAACAAAGCAATATGAAGAAGCATTAGCTCTTTTAAAGAAAGCTGGAGATATGGGAACGGATTTCTATGATGAGAAATACGAAATGGCATATTGTTACCAAGATATGGGGGAATATGAAAAAGCATATAACGTGTATATAGAGATTTCTGACTTACTTCGTAAAAACGGATATGATGTTGAAGCCGAAATGGTGGAAGAAGATGCAAAAGAAGTGAAACGTTTGATTAAAGCATAAATACAAAAGCCGAGGCTTACCACCCCGGCTTTAGATTTATCCCGCCGTCTCCAATTTACATAAGTCCCATACACCAGATAACGCCCAGCGCCGTTAGGGTAACAAGGGTGTCAATGGTGATTCCGTAAAGCATAGGCGCAAAGCCTGCCTTCTTGAAATCCGTTATACTTGTTCCAAGACCAATAGCCGCAAGAGCAGTAACCATCAAAAACTTACTTGCAGTTTTCATAATACTCGAAACTGCGGCTGGAATGAATCCGAAACTGTTGAGAATTGCGAGGGCAAGGAATCCGCAAATGAACCAAGGAATGATCTTCAGAATGTTCACTTTCTTGCCGTCAGCGTCAGCCTGCATCTCCTTGCGCTTGATTCTTGTACCAATGTACGCAAAAACCAGAACCGTTGGAATAATGGCTATAGTTCTTGTAAGCTTCACCATGGTAGCAAAGTCTCCCGCAGCCTCAGAGAAAGCATATCCTGATGCAACAACACTTGCCGTGTCGTTAACAGAAGTACCTGCCCAAATGCCGTAAGCAATATCAGACATACCGAGCAAACGACCCATTATCGGGTAAAGGGCGATCATTACCATGTCAAAAAGGAAAGTGGATGACATAGCGAAAGCAATATCCTTGTCATCTGCATCAATAACAGGAGCGATCGCCGCAACAGCAGAACCACCGCAAATTCCGGTACCCGCAGAGATCAGATTGCTAAGCTTCCAGTTAAGCCCAAAAAGCTTGCGAATAAAATAGCCGCCTCCGAAGCACATGGCAAAGGTGAAGATCATAACGAAGAACGTCATCTTGCCAACGGACATAATCACGTTAACGGAAAGGGAAGCGCCCAGAAGAATGATAGCCAGCTTCAGAATCTTTTTCGATGTGAATTTAAGCGCAGGCTTTATCCAAGCAGGGTGGAAAAAACTGTTGATTATAGTGCCCATAAACAGCGCGATGATCGACGCCCCGAGAATGTCGCCCGGAACAAGCCTTTCTATAAGAACGGACAAGCCTGCAACCGCAAAGCATATAATGATGCCGAGTATAAACATACCACGGTCTTTAATTTTTGAATTCATAATGTATCTCCTAACATTGTCTAAGTTAATAACCATTATATCACATAAAGCGGCAGAGGTAAATACCCACACCGAAATTTATCCAACTTCACCCATCATATTGTCAATAAAGATCCCATACCCTTTGGCTGGGTCGTTTATGAGAACGTGGGTGATCGCGCCAATAAGTTTTCCATCCTGTATGATAGGACTGCCGCTCATCCCTTGCACGATACCGCCTGTTTTTTCAAGAAGAGCAGAGTCAACTACCGTCACTTCAAAGCTTCGGTTGTCACGGCTGTCCGGATTGATCTCACCGATCTCTATTTCATATTTCTGCGGCTTACCCTCGTCAAGGGTGCACCATATAAATGCTTGACCCTTGCGCACGTCACACCGATCACCAACCTCAATGTTTCGCATTGGACAAACTTCTGTGGGAACATCATTCATTATTCCGTAAACTCCGCAAAGAGTATTTTCCAGCAGTATTCCCGCCTTGTCAGAGGTGAAATATCCTTTTAGCTCACCGGGGGTGCCGGAGATCCCCTTTGAAATCCCGGAGATCTGGACGTTAAGCACAGTACCCTTCTCCATTTTTAAAAGCTCCCCGGTGTTAGCATCACAAATTCCGTGTCCCAGACCTGCAAACTCACCGGTTTTGGGAATGATGTAGGTCACAGTACCTATTCCCGCAGTGGTATCGCGGATCCACATTCCTGTTTTCAGCTTACCGTCGGTGGAGGAGAGGGAAGGCTGAAAGCTTACTTTCTTTTCTTGCCCGTCGCGGAGAAAGGTTATCTCGATCTTATCTGCTGAATTTTCAATAATACTTATAAATTCCGATGATGTCTTGACCTCTGTACCGTTGACCTCTGTGATGATATCATTAACTCGCAGCCCCGCATCGTAAGCCGGGGTTTTTGTTCCGCTTATAGTTTCAATATCGGTAAATCCAACCACAACAATTCCTTGGCTGAAAAACTTTACACCAAATGGCATACCACCAACGTCAACTCGATCATATTTAGCCGCATTTACAGGTATTCCTAAGGATATACTAAATACAATCAGCAACAGAAGGATGCTTGATGCCAGATTCTTATATATTTTTTTCATAAAATTAACTCCCGTTTTTGATTTCGGTCAAATCAATACTCAAGTGTGCCTGTAAATTAATTTGCTCATCTGCGAGACGATTATGTGTTGCAATTTTATGAAAAGGAAATGCAAAAAAGCCACGCGGAAGATTTTTCCACATGGCTTTGTTTTTGCTGAAACTTCGGTAAGCAGCTAATTAGTCAGCGTATACGCTAACCTGACGTCTGCCCTTAGCGATGTTCTCGAACTTTACCTTGCCGTCGATGAGAGCGAACAGGGTATCGTCAGTACCACGGCCTACGTTGTTGCCGGGATGAATATGTGTGCCTCTCTGGCGAATGATGATGTTACCTGCGATAACAGCCTGGCCATCAGCCTTCTTAACGCCAAGACGCTTGGATTCGCTGTCGCGTCCGTTCTTTGTAGAACCAACACCTTTTTTATGAGCGAAGAACTGTAAGCTAATTCTGATCATTTTTGTTATTTCCTCCATTAATTATTTTTGCTTGTTACTGGTCGATCACGTCAACGTCCAGGTAGTCAAAGTATTCTTCGGTAAGATCATTAATCTGGTAGAAGTAACCGCGAATCAGACCTTCGGCGGCAAACTGCTTTTTCTCGTCCTTTTCGTGGCCGGGAATGGCAGACATGCATTTAACCGTAATATCTGTTGTTTTCTCGTCGATAATGTAATCAACTGAGCATTCGTAGGCAACCTCGAGAGTATTTAAGATAAGCATGGTCATTGCGGACAGTGCGGCACAGAGAACGTCGTCTCCTTCCTCACCGAAACCCGTATGTCCGGTTTCCTTAAATCCCCAAAACGCACCGTTACGTCTTAAGAAAGTAATCTTTGTCAAAATAACCTCCGCTAACGTGAGAAGTCAAGCTTCAATTAGAACGCGATTTTTTCGATCTGAACCTTTGTATAAGGCTGTCTGTGACCGATCTTCTTCTTTTCGTTCTTCTTGGGTTTGTAGGTCATAACGTAGATCTTCTTGCTCTTGCCGTTCTTTACTACGTTAGCCGATACTGTTGCGCCTTCTACTGTGGGCTTGCCGGACTTGAATCCGTCTGCTGTAGAGATTGCGAGAACCTTGTCAAAGATAACAGTTTCGCCTTCAGCGGTATCGAGCTTCTCAACGAAGATAACGTCTCCTTCGTTGACTTTGTACTGCTTTCCGCCTGTTTCAATAATTGCGAACATTTCGAAAAGCACCTCACTTTCTTTATGTGAACTCGCTGAGTGGGTAAGCCTTGCGGCTATTTTCGACCACACATCATGCGGCATTTAACATTATATCATCAAACTATTCGATTGTCAAGTAAAAAATATACATTATCAGAAAGATTTTTTTTAGAAAATTAACATTTTTCACACTGTAGATTTGGTGAAAATGCATTAATAATATTCAAGTAGCTTTTCATCTATCTGGCTGATAGGTTCTTTGCCACTTACTTGGCTATAAAGGGCAAGTTTAGTAATTTCTTCACGGTCCTTTATTTGATTGAATATTTCTTCAATGGTAATACTTTCAAGAGTTACACCATATAGTGCGCCGTGTTCTATGCGTTCTTCTTGTGAAAAATAATCAGGCATTAACAACAATTTCATATTGCCAATGTATTTGAAATCAACGTTTTGAATGCCGAGCTCTTCGAAACACTCGCGGGCAATACATTCTCTAGCCGTTTCATATTTTTCAATACAACCGCCGAATATCTCCCATCTTTTGCGCCACTTGTTCCAACCAAGGAGATAATCATTGTTAACCTTGACAACTGCTAGACAGTGAGTAAGATATTGACAATTCAGCAGTCCGTTTTCTTCATTGTTCTGTATTGAAATTAAAAGATTTCCATCGTTGTCTTTAATAATATAATCGTCCATAGTATAATTTTAAATTAACCCTTAACCGCCAACTCTGCCGCGCGGAGCGTGTTCTCAAGCAGCATTGTAATCGTCATAACACCAACACCGCCGGGCACGGGAGTGATAGCGGAAGCCTTTTCCTTAACATTCTCGAAATCCACGTCTCCGCAAAGCTTGCCTTCTGCGTTACGGTTCATACCAACGTCAATAACAACAGCGCCTTCCTTGACCATGTCGGCAGTAATGAAGTTTGCCTTGCCGATTGCAACCACAAGAATGTCTGCGCGTCTTGTAACTTCAGCCAGATCCTTGGTGCGGGAATGACAAACAGTCACCGTGCCGTTTGCGTGGAGAAGAAGCATTGCCATAGGCTTGCCAACGATATTGCTTCGACCAACTACCACACATTCCTTACCGGTTACGTCGATCTGCTCATACTCAAGCATCTTCATAACACCCGCAGGAGTGCAGGGGAGAAAGTTGTAGTCACCGATCATGATCTTGCCTGTGTTGACCGGGTGGAACGCGTCCACGTCCTTCTCCGGGGGAATCGCATCAATAACTGCCTTTTCATCAAGATGCTTGGGCAGGGGAAGCTGAACAAGAATACCGTGGATATTTTCGTTTGCTTTAAGCTCTTCGATCTTTGCGAGAAGCTCAGCCTGAGTCGTATCCGCGGGCATCTCGTGAACCTCGGAGTAGAGTCCCGCTTCCTCGCAGCCCTTTTTCTTGTTGCGGACGTAAACCTTGGATGCAGGGTCTTCGCCTACAATAACAACTGCAAGTCCGGGACGAACACCGGTTTTTTCCAAAAACGCGCGACCTCTTTCCGCTATATCAAGCCTTGCAGCCGCCGCGATCTTTTTTCCGTCAATAATGTGTGCCATATTATTCCTCCGATTCCTTTGGCTCGGGATCATTTTCCGATTCTTCTTCCGGGTCCTCTTTGCTCTCCTCAAACATGGGCGCATATTCCACTACGTCATTTGCCTTTGCCTTAGCACCCTTTAAAAGAACAATAAACAGCACGATTCCGATAATAACAGAGCAGAATCCGATAAGCTGTGAAACGCGGATGCTTGTGTTCCAAAGGTAAAGACTGTCAGTGCGGAGACCCTCGATGAGCATTCTGCCAAATCCGTACCACATAAGGTAGTAGCAGAAATTCTGACCGTTAAATTTCTTTTTCTTGAAAATGCAAAGAATAATGATAAGTCCAACAAGATTCCAAAGGGATTCATATAGGAATGTCGGGTGAACAAACTGCTCAGAAAGAACTGTGTCACCAACCATAAAGTGAATACCCATTCTCCAGGGGAGGGTAGTTTCTCCGCCGTAGGCTTCGATGTTTATGAAGTTGCCCCAGCGACCGATGACCTGACCGATGAGGACGCAGGGAACGAGAATATCGCAGATCTTCAAGAATTTGATTTTCTTGATCTTTGAATAAACAAATGCGGAGATCAGACCGAATATAATGCCTCCGTAAATAGCGAGGCCTCCGTCCCACATAGCAATACAGTTGCGGAATGTGCCCCAGAGATTCTCCCAGAAAGTGCCACCCGTAACAATGTAATTAAGCTCATTCCAGGTGAAAGCAACGTAATAAGCTCTCGCACCGAGAACACCGCAGATAATTACAGTCAGCGCAAGATCGTAAATATCGTCAGCAGAGATCTTCTCAAACTTTGCAAAATACAGAGCGCAAACAACCGCAAGGATCATTCCGCAGGTAATCAGAACGCCGTACCAGGCAATGTCTCTGCCGAACAGGTTAAAGGCAACCTTGTCAATGTGGAAAGGCTCAATTCCAAGACCGGGGAAGGAAATATATTCCATAAAACACCTCCGAATGGTTTGATATGTATAGAGGGATCAATGCGAGAATTAAACGTTGAATCTGAAGAGGACAACGTCGCCGTCGTTAATTACGTATTCCTTACCTTCACTGCGAACAAGGCCCTTTTCTTTAGCCGCGTTCATTGATCCGCATGCGATAAGATCGTCGAAAGCAACGATTTCAGCGCGGATAAATCCTCTTTCAAAGTCGCTGTGGATCTTACCCGCGGCCTGAGGAGCCTTTGTTCCTCTTACGATAGTCCAAGCACGAACCTCCTTGGGACCGGCTGTAAGATAGCTGATGTAGCCGAGGAGGGAATAGCTTGCCTTGATAAGTCTGTCAAGACCGCTTTCTTCAATTCCCATGTCAGCGAGAAACATCTTCTTTTCTTCTGGATCAAGCTCTGCGATCTCAGCTTCGATTCCCGCGCAAACGGGGATAACTTCAGCGTTTTCCGCGTCAGCCGCTTCCTTGAGATTCTTGAAGAAAATGTTATCATCAGAAACACCCGCAGCCTCGTCTTCGCTTACGTTTGCAACGTAGATAATAGGCTTGAGTGTGAGAAGATTAACGTCATCAAGAAGGGCGAGATCATCGTCGGAAAGGTCTACACTGCGGGCTGTCTTTCCTTCGTTGAGGGCAGCAAGAAGACGATTTAAAAGATCAAGCTGAGGCTGAAGAGTCTTGTCACCCTTGAGTGCCTTTGTAACTCTGTCAACTCTCTTTTCAAGCTGTTCGATGTCAGAGTAGATCAGCTCCATGTTGATCGTTTCAAGGTCGCGAATAGGATCAACAGTTCCGTCAACGTGAATAATATCGCCGTCGTCAAAGCAACGGAGAACGTGGATAACCGCATCAACGTCACGGATGTGAGAGAGGAACTTGTTGCCTAGGCCTTCACCCTTGGATGCGCCGCGAACAAGTCCCGCAATGTCTACGAATTCAACTGTTGCAGGTGTGTAAAGTTGGGGATCGTACATCTCCGCAAGCTTGTCCAGACGGTAGTCGGGAACCTGAACAATACCCACATTCGGGTCAATTGTACAGAAGGGATAGTTAGCGCTGGGAGCTCCTGCACCTGTAAGCGCGTTAAAAAGTGTACTTTTACCAACGTTTGGAAGACCGATAATACCAAGTTTCATTATATTTTCCTGCCAAATAGTGGCAAATCCTTTCATATAAGATGTATTTTTTATTATTTTTTTGTTAACATGTTGACAAACCGTTCTCTGATTGGTTATAATATATAAGAAGAACGTGTTTTTATCAATACTGTCTTATTATACACTTTTTATTATACACTTTTTATTTTACATATTCAAGTGTATTGTATGATTATTTGATAAAATTATTTTCTCGGATTGTTGAGGTTGTTTTAATATTTATATCACTCAACGTTCATACGGTTTTCATATTAACGGTATATTATAGAATTATAATCCAAGGGCACATGTAAATTTACATAGAATAGTGAGGAAACGAAATGGGAACTAAACTTCTTGTTATTGATGACGATCCCAATATCTGCGATCTCTTAAAGTTTTATTTTGAAAACGAAGGTTATGAAGTAAAGACTGCCGGCGACGGTATTGAAGGTATTAGCTACTTTAAGATGTACGAGCCTGACCTTGTGCTTCTCGACCTTATGCTTCCCAAGAACAAGGACGGCAACCAGGTATGCCGCGAGATCAGAGCAATCTCTTCCAAACCCGTTATTATGATCACCGCAAAGGACGAAGTTCTTGACAAGGTAGTTGGCTTTGAGCTTGGCGCTGATGACTTCGTTGTTAAGCCCTTTGATATGAAGGAGCTTTCTGCGAGAATCAAGGCAGTGCTTCGCCGTTACTCCGCTCACGACATCCAGAGCGACGACGAGACGATCAAGTTTGAAAACATCGAGATCAGCAAGAACAAGTACGAGCTTAAGCTCAACGGCAAGGCTGTTGACATTCCCCCGAAGGAACTTGAGCTTCTTTACTTCCTTGCATCAAACTTCAACAGGGTATTTACAAGAGATCAGCTTCTCGATAAGGTTTGGGGCTTTGACTATCTTGGCGACTCCCGTACAGTGGACGTACATGTTAAGCGTCTCCGTGAAAAGCTTGAGGGCGTATCTGACAAGTGGTCCCTTAAGACTGTTTGGGGTGTTGGATACAAATTTGATCTTGTACAGTAAATAAGAGATAATCAGGGGTTGATGATTCTTCGTCAACCCCTTTAATCAATTTTTATTGGAGAACCTATGTTTAAGAGTGTATTTGTGAAATATATTTCAGCGTTTATGCTCATTAATCTGCTGAGTATCTTTTTGTCAACCTCCGTTATCACGATCCTCGTTAACGGATATGATGACGATACAAAGAATCGTGCTCTGAAAAATGTTGCGTATAACGCTACGGTATTCATGGTTGACGATTACACAAACAGCGGTGAAATAAGCTTCGCTGACTATCTTGATAATTCTGTGTATAAGATCCTGCCTGTTTTCAGCGCAATGTCCACAAATGTTGAAAATATGGTAATCTTCGTATCTGACGGAGAGGGTAACATCAGAATTGTCGGCGGCGCTGAAGGAGAGTACGAAGTATTCGCGGGAGAAGACGGAATCGTTGACGGCAACGAAAGCCTCAAGCTTCCCGCATCTGTTATGGAGGAGCTGAAGAATACCCCCATAATTTCAAGACGGGATACTCTCGACGGATTCTTTGACGAAAAGCATAATCTGTATATGCAGGCCCTCAAGACTAAGGATGACAGACTTGTCGGTTCAGTTATGACCTGTACCATCAATCGCGATATTGACACCCTTCTTGAGGCAATGATCAAAACCATTATCATGTCATCCTTGTGGCTTATGCTTGCAACCTTGATTGCCGTATACTTTATCACGGAGAGACTCGTTTCACCTCTTCGCGCAATGAGCAAGGCGTCACGCGCATTTGCGGCAGGGCAGTTTGACGTGCGTGTTGCGGTCAGCGGTAATGATGAGGTAGCGGAGCTGGCTGAAGCATTTAACTCAATGGCAACTACAATGCAGCACAGCGAAGAGATGCGACGTCTGTTCCTTGCTAACGTCTCCCATGACCTGCGCACACCCATGACCACTATAACCGGATTTATCGACAGCATCCTTGAGGGCGTTATTCCACCGGATAAGGTGCCCCATTACCTTGGCGTAATTTCTGCAGAGGTAAAGAGACTTTCCCGCCTTGTTTCAAGCCTTCTTGATATCACAAAGATCCAGGCCGGGGAGCGAAAGTTCACCAAAGCTCCGTTTGATATATGCGAAATGGCTCGCGAGATCATTATTTCCTCTGAACAGCGCATTGAAGACAAGCACCTTAACGTTGAGTTTGACGCTGACCGCGACAATATGTTCGTTAGCGCAGACCGTGACGCTATCCACCAGGTTCTGTATAACCTTTGCGATAACGGAATCAAATTTGCGAAAGACGGCGGTAAGTACTCAATATCCATTAAAGAATTCGGCCAGAAAACCGAGATCAGCGTTTTCAACGAGGGCGCGGGTATTTCCGAAGAAGATCTGCCGTATGTATTTGACCGATTCTATAAGAGCGACAGAAGCCGCGGCCTTGATAAGACGGGTGTGGGACTCGGCCTTTACATTTCCCGAACAATTATTGAAGCTCACGGTGAGCGCATCAAAGTAGAAAGCAAGTACGGAGAATGGTGCAGATTCACCTTCACCCTAGCTAAAACAAATCCTCCGAGAAATTCTGACGATAAAAGAAATGGGGATACCCAGAAATGACCTTGAACTACACAGCAACCTGCCTCTTCGGACTTGAAGGGCTCCTTGGTGAAGAAATCGAGAGCCTCGGTTACAAGAGAATCGAAAATATGGACGGCAGAATCACCTTCGAGGGAGACGAAAACGCCGCGGCTCGATGCAGCATCAATCTCCGCTTTGCCGAAAGACTCTATCTCCACGTAGGCTCATTTACCGCCACAACCTTTACAGAGCTGTTCGACGGTACAAAAGATTTGCCTTGGGAGAATTATATCGGACGGGATGACGAGTTTCCCGTTAGTGGTCATTCGATCAAGAGTAAGCTATTTTCCGTGCCCGACTGCCAGAAGATCATTAAAAAAGCAACATCCGTGCGGCTTGGAGAGAAATATAACCTCGCCCGACTCCCCGAAACCGGAACAAGATACAAGATTGAGTTTTTCCTATTTAAAGACAAAGCAAATCTTATGATAGACCTCTCAGGTGCACCGCTGCATAAGAGAGGGTACCGCCCCGAAACAGTTGATGCACCAATTCGCGAAACCCTGGCTGCGGCTATGGTAAAGCTTGCCAGACCCCGCGAAAACGTGCTGTTGTGGGATCCATTCTGCGGATCAGGCACGATCGCAATAGAAGCCGCTATGATGATGAAAAACATCGCTCCCGGGCTGAAGCGCACCTTTGTGGCAGAAAATTATCCAATATTTCCAAGTGAATCCTGGACGGCCGCCAGGGAAGAGGCCGAATCAAAGATCAATCACAACACACAATTCGAGGCATACGCAACCGATATCAACGATGAATGCGTGAGAATTGCCGAGGAATCCGCTCGCCGTGCAGGTGTGGCTGATATGATAAACATATTCAAAATGGACGCACTTGACATCGATACCCTCGGCCGCCGCGGCACTATTGTAACAAATCCTCCCTACGGCGACAGACTTCTTACCCTTGAAGAGGCGGAATCTCTCTACCGTGCAATGGGACAGGCATTCGCAAGTCTTGAAAAATGGCAGATCTACGTAATAACACAAAGCGAGAACTTCCCGAAGCTTTACGGCCGCCGTGCCGATAAGATCAGAAAGCTGTATAATGGCATGATCCCGTGCTATTATTACCAGTTCTTCAAAAATCAGGACGCAAAGAAGTAAACTGAATAAACAAACAAATCACCGTCAATACTTTCGTGAAAAACGAAATTTTGGCGGTGTTTTTATGAAAATATACGATCAAAAGTTGACAGCAGACTATCTGGAAAACCTTTCGCTGATTGAGGGGATCATTCGCCCGGAAGAAAGCTTTGATATAATTAAAAAGAAGCTTGTCGTGGGAGAGGCTGAACTCACAATGTTCTACATCGACGGTTTTATTAAAAGCGATAGCCTTGAGAAGCTTCTTACTTATATAGTAACCCTGAAGGATTTTGGAAGCAACAAACAAGGGGACGCCCAAAGCTTTGCAAATAAGCATATAACCTCCGCAGAGGTTGACGTAACAGATTCAGTTGACCAGCTTGTTCTGATGCTTATGAGCGGGTGCACCGTAATGCTTTGCAATAAGTTTGACTCAAACGCAATAATCATTGACTACCGCACATATCCGGCAAGATCGACCGATGAGCCGGAGAACGATAAAGTAATGCGGGGAAGCCGTGACGGATTTGTTGAAACTCTCATAAGCAATACCGCAATGATCCGTCGCAGAATAAGAAGCCCCAGGCTTACTGTGAAGTATCTCAACGCAGGAAAAAGCACACGCACAGACCTTGCCATATGCTATATGGATGGCAGGGCAGACAGGGAATACGTGGATTCACTTATCGAGAAAATATCATCACTCAAAACAGACTCCCTTGTGCTAGGTCACCAGAGCCTCACAGAAGCCCTGATAAAAAGAGGGTGGTACAACCCGTTCCCGAAGATCCGCTCCACAGAAAGGCCTGACGCAGCCGCTGCAACCATTCTTGAAGGTGGCGTCATAGTTTTATGCGACAACAGCCCGGAAGCTATGATCTTCCCGACAACTTTGTTTGACTTTCTCCAGGAAACTGACGATTTCTATTTTCCTCCTTTGACAGGCTCATATTTGCGCGTCTTACGTCAAGCGATATTTTGGATGACCGTGTTTATCACACCTCTCTGGTACTTGGTACTTGAGCATGAGTATATATTACCCGATGCACTAAAGTTTCTGATTCCGAAGGATCCCGGCGAGCTGCCGATCTTTCTTCAACTGATAATGGTAGAACTTGCCCTGGACGGCTTGAAGCTGGCGTCTCTGAATACACCAAGCGTACTCTCGAACTCCCTTTCCGTTGTTGGCGGCTTGCTGCTTGGCGACTTTGCAGTCACAGTTGGATGGCTTTGTCCCGACGTGATTCTCTATATGTCATTTATTGCAATCGCCAACTTTACCCAGTCAAATTACGAGCTTGGGTACGCATTCAAATATATGCGAGTGATCACCCTTGTTTTGACCGTGCTGTTCGACTGGTGGGGATTTACAGCCGGTGTAATAATCACAGTTACCCTTGCCGCAATCAACAAAACCGTCGACGGAAAGCGCAAATATCTCTATCCTCTGATCCCATGGAACGGCAAAGCAATGGCTCGGCTCATATTCAGACTGAAAAAAAGATACTAAAACAAAAGGAGTACGGACGTTTCTCTGTTGTTCTTAACGGAGAAATGCAAACATGAAATATCGGCAGAGAACTTGTTTTCTCTGCCGATTTGTGTTATAATGATACAGGTGATGTAAATGGACGAACTGAAAAATCGCAAGACCACTAGATTGAAAGGTGCGGACTATAATCGGAATCAAGCCGTGTTTCTCACGATATGCACGAAAGAAAGGCGCTGCGTTCTTTCTCGTATTGTAGGGACCGGCGTCCTCGACGGTCCGCAAATCGAATTGACAAAATACGGACAAATCGCTGATAAATACATCCGTCAATTGAACGACTTTTACGATGATCTATCCGTTGAAAGTTATGTGATCATGCCCAATCATATCCACTTTATGATGTGGGTAAAAGGCGCGGGAAACGGACCGTCGAGGACGCCGGTCCCTACAGTACAGAATTCCGTTCCGTCGCGGTTCGTATCTACGTTCAAACGATTTTGTAACAAGGAATACGGCGTGAATATATGGCAATATCGCTCCAATGATCACATCATTCGCAACCGTCAGGACTATGATGAGCATTTG
>SVSJ01000036.1 GCA_015064355.1 Oscillospiraceae bacterium
CTGCTAAGGCTATCGGTCTCGTAATTCCCGAACTCAACGGCAAGCTCATCGGCTCCGCTCAGAGAGTTCCCGTTCCCACCGGTTCCACAACAATTCTTACAGCAGTTGTTAAGGGTGACGACGTAACTAAGGAAGGCATCAACGCTGCTATGAAGGCTCAGGCTTCCGCTTCCTTCGGTTACAACGAAGAACAGATCGTATCCTCCGACGTTATCGGCATGACATACGGTTCCCTCTTCGATGCTACTCAGACAATGGTAGCTAAGATCGCTGACGGTCTTTACGAAGTTCAGGTTGTTTCTTGGTACGACAACGAAAACTCCTACACAAGCCAGATGGTTCGTACAATCAAGTACTTCGCAGAACTCAACTAATCAGTAAATCAATAAATTACCGAGGTCTTAACTGACCTCGGTTTTTTGTTTTGTCAGATTCACTAAAATAAGATGTAATTTTCAAACAAAATAACTAAGAAAATTTCCTTGAAATCTGTAAAACAAATGTGATATAATTGCAGATGTAAGCAATAGACTCAAAAGGAGACCATTATGAAACGAATTATTGCATTTGCTCTCGTGATTTGCATGAGCCTGAGCATGGTTGTTGCTGTGTCCGCCGCTCCTTCAAATTCTTTCACAAGAACACTCAATCTTGTAAGACTTATCCGTGCTATTTTTGCGAAGGATGACGAAACGTCCCATACATACGGTGAGCTTGAAGATGGAATTCTTACCATTTACGTTGCAACAAACGGCAAGGCCGGTGCAGAAGGTACCAAGAATTCTCCACTTCCCTCTATTGTTGCCGCTCGTGACGTGATTCGCGACCTCGACAAGTCCGACTTTGACGGAATTGACGTTATTGTTAAGAGTGGCAAATATAGTATAACTGAAACTATCACATTCACAAGTGAGGACAGTGGTACGGAGAATTGTCCGGTTCGTTACATTGGTGAAGAGGATACTGTGTTCCACGGTGGTGTAGAATTCGATCATACGGCATTTGAGAAGGCTTCTGGTGCGACACTTGATCTGTTCCCCGAAGAAGTACGCGACAAGCTGTATATGTATGATCTTGGTAAGCTTGGATATACTGCCGACGATATTGCTCGTATGCTAAAGAGCAACAAGTACTACAATGAAATAGGCTTTATTTACGTTGATGGTGAGCAAATGGATCTGGCGCGTTACCCCAATGCTAACGAGGGCTGGATCGGCATTGATGGCGGTTATTTTCTTGACAGAAACGGTGAATACACCGAAAATAACGGTAACAACGGTGGCGAGGACTACGCTGTTCAGACCATAATCGAATACGGCGACGAGCATATGGAACGAGTTCTCTCCTGGAAAAACCGCGAGGATCTCTTCGTCCGCGGCCACTATAAGTACATTTGGTGCCGTGACGATACTGAGGTAACTGAGATTTACGAGAACCGAGACGAAATACTCCTCCCCTTCTCCGGCGGCTACTTCCCTGTAGAAAACGGTCTTCTCTTCTTCTACAACATTCCCGAAGAGCTTGATGTTCCAGGCGAATTCTACGTTGATGACAACGCTATTCTTTACTACTATCCTGAAGACAACTTTGAAACTGCAGCTTTCACAACACCCGTTTTTAAAAGCGATTTCATAAACATCACACACGCAGATTATCTTACATTTGAAAATCTGACACTTGACACAACAGAAGGCGACGGCATCAACTTCAAGGGCAACTACATCACTATCACGGGCTGCACCATAAAAAATATTTACGGAAATGCAGTTACCGGTGAGGGTGCCAATATTCTCTTCGAAGGTAACGAGGTTTGTTATATCGGAGAGCATGCTGTACGAATAGACGGCGGTGATATTCCAACTCTTACCAAATCGAACAATGTCATCTGCAACAACTACGTTCACAACTGGTCTACCCGCGACACTATGTGCTGGGGTATTGATGTTGACGGTTGCGGCTCAACAGTATGCCACAACGAAGTGAGAGATTCCACAGACCTTGGGGTTTGCGCAAGCGGCCCATATCACACTGTTGAATACAACTTAATTTACAAGACAAACCAGTTCTTCACCGACGGTGGTGCCCTTAATACTCACGACAGAGGATACGGAACTGTTCTCCGCTACAACGTAATCATAGACACCGGTGTTGTTACAGACCTTGACATTGTTGGCGTTGCAGGTATCATCAGTGACGGTACAAGCGGCAACGAGATCTATGGCAATATTGTATATAACACAACAGGCGACAGTCTTCTTGCTGCAGGTGTTGACCGAGACACAGTATTCCACCACAATCTCTGTATAAAACCCGGACGCGAAGGTATTGAAATGAACTGCCCTGAATATGCGCAGTTCTACAGGGATGACTGGGATAGAGTTCCTCCGGCTGTTGAGGACTATCTTTACAGTGATGTATGGCAAAACACCTTCCCAACTCTCAAGGGAATTCACGATAATTATGATCCCGAAAATCCCGATGATCCTATGTTCTTCTATGCTCCCGTTGGCAACAAGGCGTATAACAACTATCTGTTCCACGATAAAGCCTACGAGACGTATCCGCCTAGTCAGAATTACAAGCAAGGCAGTCTCAACGATATTGAGGACCACGTTGAAAGATTCTCCGGTGAGGACATTGAAACATTCGCCCTGGAACACGGCAACGTAACTTCGTATAGCTCAAGAAGAAACAAGAATCCCATTACTATAAGCGAGGCACTTAAGATTGCTAATGACGCTGTCGGCACCATTATGACCGAAGAACAGCTTAACGAGGTTGGACGCATTGGCGTTGACCACGGCATTGGTAATATGCTCGTTGAGTAAAAAAAATAAAGGAGAAAACAAATGAAAAGAATAATTGCACTCGTTCTTGTACTTTGCATGGCTCTCGGCATGGTGGTGTCAGTATCTGCTGTGCCTGCTTCCGATTTCACAAGAACACTCAATCTTGTCAGACTTATCCGTGCTATTTTTGCGAAGGATGACGAAACGTCTCCTGCGTACGGTGAGCTTGAAGATGGAATTCTTACCATTTATGTCGATGCCAAAGGAAAGAGCGGAGCCAAAGGGACAGAAAAGACACCTATGGCTTCTATTGAAGAAGCACGTGATGCAATCCGTACTCTCGACAAGTCCGACTTTGACGGAATTGACGTTGTTATAAAAAGCGGAACATACAAGATAGAAAAAACTATTGAATTCACCGCAGAAGACGCAGGCACAAAAAATTGCCCCATTCGTTACATCGGTGAAGCAGGTGTGACTCTTAGCGGCGGTATTTCATTTGACTATAAGGAATTTGAAAAAGCGAACGGTGATACCCTCCTTTTGTTCCCCGAAGAAGTACGCGATATGTTGTACATGTACGATATGGGCAAACTCGGATACACATCCGCTGATATTGCCGAAATGCTTGAAAAGCAAAAGTATTATAACGAGATCGGTCTGATCAACGTAAACGGCAAGCAGATGGATATCGCGCGTTACCCCAATGCTGACGAGGGATGGATTGAGATTGAAGGCGGTCATTTCCTCGACAAGAATGGCAACTACACTGAATATACTGACAATGATAATGTCGCAAAGGAGCTCATGGCAGTGCAGACAATCATTGAATACGGTGACGAACATATGGAAAGAGTTCTCTCCTGGAAGAATGTTGAGGATATTTTTGTTCGCGGAAGATACAAATTTGTTTGGTGCCTCGACGATACTGAAGTAACATCATTTTACGAAGACCGTGATGAGGTTCTTCTTCCTTACTCCGGCGGCTATTTCCCCGTTGAGGGAGGGCTGCTGTACTTCTACAATATTCCCGAAGAGCTTGATGCTCCAGGTGAATACTATGTTGATCGCAATGCGATCCTCTACTACTATCCCGAAGAGGATTTTGAAACAGCACAGTTTACCGTTTCCACTATTGATGACGACATGATCAGAATCAACGGTGCAGACTGGTTGACATTTGAAAACCTCACAATTGAAACTTCACTTAAAAACGGCATAAGCTTTACTGCAAATAACATAAGCGTTCGTAACTGCAAGATAAATGATATATACAGTAACGGTATTGTAGGTGTTGGTAATAACGCGACAATCTACGGAAACGAAATTATCAATATAGGTCAATGCGGTGTGAAACTCAACGGAGGCGACATAGAAACTCTCACTCGTTCCAATAATGTAATATGCAATAACCTTATTAAAAACTGGGCAACACGAGGTATTATGGAGCATGGAATCCGTTCTCACGGTTGCGGTTCAACAATTTGTCATAACGAACTTGGCGAATCCGGGGACCGCGCAGTTGACATAAACGGCCCGCTTCACTTGGCTGAATACAACTACATATATGATACCTGCCTGTTCTACTGCGATGAGGGAACACTCAGAACTACAAGCATTTGTTACGGTACTGTTGTGCGCTATAACGTTGTTATAAATACAGGTTACCTTACAGAGCTTGACATCGTTGGTGTTGCGGCTATTATTTCAGACGGTTCCGGCGGAAACGAGTTCTATGGAAATATCGCCTATAACTCTACCGGCGATAGCCTTCTTGCGGCAGGTATTGACAGAGACGTGTCTTTCCACCACAACCTTTGCATCAAACCCGGTCGAGAGGGATACGAAGCAAACTGTCCTCAATATGCACAGTTCTACACAGGTGACTGGTACGCCAGACTCTCTCCAGATACAATGCCTGATTTTATGCACAGCGATATTTGGCTGAGTACATTCCCCGAGCTTATTGGTGTTCACGACAATTACGATCCCGAGAACCCCACCGATCCCACATTCTACTACGCTCCCGTAAATACGGATTGTTATAACAATTATCTCTTCCTTGATAAGGCTTACAATACTTACACCAAGATGTATCAGCACATGAAGGGAACGACAGAGTTTATCGAGGAATACGTGAAGTGGTTTAATACTGGCGAAGAGTTACAGGGATTCTCTCTGACTAAAGGAAATCTCACAACATACACTTCTCTTAGAAACAAAAATCCCATTACAATATCCGAAGCACTCGCTATAGCAAACGAGGCTGTTGGTACAGTTATGACTGAAGAACAGCTTAACGAGGTTGGACGTATAGGTGTTGAATACAACATCGGCGATATTCTCGTTCAGTAAAACAGCAAAAAGAAGACCGAAAGGTCTTCTTTTGTTTTGCTTATTCTTTTGTGAAAGTGAACTTTTCCCAGGGAATGTCCACTTTTGCCTTGTCGCTCAGAATAGCGTCTACGTGCATAAGAAGTGGGTAATCTGCGGGATCGACTTCTCCGCGGCTTGCCAGTATTTTAATGGCACGGGCAACCCTGACGGCTACTACGAGGGATTCGAGGGTGACGCCGTGGAGTTCTGCTTTAGCTTCGTCAATATCGAGGCCGCGTCCGAGAAGGATTCCAACGAGACGTGTGCGTCCGCCATACACGGTAACGTACAGATCCCCTGCCCCAATACATAGGTTATCGAGGGTTGCAGCTCCCTGAAGCTCGAGAAGGCGGTGCATTTCCTTGACGCTTTGTCCAAAAACTGCAGCCTGCGAGTTGAAATGAAGCTCGCTGTCTATGCCGAAGTTCTTTTGATTAACGCCGATGGTCAATGCAATAGCAAGGGCGTAGCCGTTTTTCAGAGCTACTGCGCTTTCAACACCAACAACATCGGTCGAGATGCTGATATGGTAGTAATCGGTCTGCATTATACTGCGGAGATATTCGAGGGTTTTGATATCCTCACCGCAGAATGCAACTTCGGTTTGGTCGTGTCCTACGAGCTCGTAGCTGGTGCAAGGGCCACCAATGGCGTTGAGAGACAGTTTTTTGCCGATTTTATCGAGCTTTTCTTTCCAGACAGCAGGATATGTGAGAAGCTTTCCGTCTGGTGTGTCCATAAGTCCTTTGGTGACGGTCAGCACGGGAATATTCTCCGGAATCTCCGGCAGAACAAAGTCCCCAAACCATTCAACACCGAAACTGCTGACACCACCGATTATCATATCCGCACCGAGAATAGCTTTTTTCATATCCTCGATCTGATAAAACTCAACACCGTCAGGAAAATCAGAATTGAACTTCGGGTGGCGGTTTGTGCGCTTGCAGGTATCTATTATTTCCCGGTCCAGATGTGTTCCAACAAGTCTGACGGTATGCCCGTTTTCTCTTGCGGGAAACGCCAGGGCTGATCCCATCATACCGGAGCCGATTATCGTTACGATTGCCATATTATACTCCAATTTAAAGCTAAATTCGCAAAAATGCCGCCGGGGATTCCGACGGACCTTTGCTATGATTATTTCATGAAATTCTTGTGGAGGTATTCGGAGGAGATCTTAATAGAATCGAAGGGATCTCCAGGCCAAATGTCCTGTTCAACTACGTAGTACTTAACGCCGATCTTTTCAGCAGTTTCAAGGATGCCCTTCCAGTAGAGGTTACCGTTACCGATCTCGGTGATGAACTGCTCGTCGGGTTCGCCGCGTTTTGCCATATCCTTCAGGTGAAGAATGTCGATTCTGCCTGCAAGCTTTTCCATCCAGTAACGAACGTCTGCGCCACCGTGCTGTACCCAATATGTATCAAGAACGAAGGATGTGTTTTCAGGGTCAAGGCCTTCGAGAAGCATATCCATAGGGATCTTGCCGTTGGGAAGACGAATGAACTCGTTGCTGTGGTTATGATATGTAAACTTCATGCCCTCTTTGCTGATGCGAGCAGCGATCTTGTTTGCTTTTTCGATGAAATCTTCTGTTTCTTCGATTGTTCTGCAGGGGAATCCGCCGATACCCATGTATTTTGTGTTGAGGATCTTATGAAGCTCGATGGATTTTTCAATATCGTTTACCATAAGGTCGAAATCATCGTGTGTACCGCAGATCTCAATGCCCTCTTCTTTAGCGATTCTTGCGTAATCCTCGTAAGGAATGTGGCATCCCGCTGTCTGTGCGATGTCGTAGCCCAGCTCCTTCATCTTTTTGAATGTCATTCTTACGTCTTCGGGAGTATGCATTGTGTCGCGAAGTGTCCACATCTGAAGACCGAGTTTGTTAATCATGGTTAATACCTCTCTTCTTTGATTTACAATTTGATTTTACACCATTGTAAAGCTTTTGTCAACATAATATATCGTTTACCGTGGCAAATAAATATTAAACTTTTCGGAAATAATTTCAAAAAATTGCGTAAACTGTATTTATTTATCATCCTGAATATGTTATAATATAAGATGTATTATAATGTAATGAAGTATTTTAACCCGAAAGGCAGATATATATGTGCGGTTTTATCGGTTTTACCGGAATTATTGATCAGCGTGAGGACGTTATTCGCAAAATGGCGGACAGAATTGTCCATCGCGGTCCCGACTCTGACGGATACCACGTGAGCGGTGAGTCTCCCTTTGACTCTATCACCCTTGGATTCCGTCGTCTTTCAATCATTGATTTAGCTGACGGCTCACAGCCTATGTACAACGAGGACGGCGGCATGGTCATCGTTTACAACGGCGAGGTTTATAATTTCATGGAGCTTCGTGAGGAGCTTATAAAGGCAGGCCACAAATTCAAGACCAGATGTGACTCTGAGGTCATCATTCACGGATATGAAGAATGGGGCACTTCCCTTGCCTCAAAGCTTCGGGGCATGTTTGCATTTGTGATCTGGGATACAAAAACCTCCACTCTCTACGGCGCCCGCGACCCATTTGGCATCAAGCCTTTCTACTATTACAATGCACCAAGCGGCAATATTCTCTTCGGTTCTGAAATCAAGAGCTTCCTCGACCATCCCGAATTCAAGGCAGAGGTAAACGAGCGAGCGCTACGTCCCTACTTGACATTCCAGTACTCCTCAATGGAAGAGACCTTCTTCAAGAACACATACAAGCTTCCTCCGGCTCATTATTTCACCCTTAAAGACGGAAAGATGGAAAAGGTCCGTTACTGGGATGTGGACTTCTCAAAGAAGCACGATCTTACCTACGACCAGTGCGCAGAGCAGATCGACGCCCGTGTTCACGAATCGGTTAACGCACACAGAATCAGCGACGTTAAGGTGGGCGCGTTCCTTTCCGGCGGTGTTGACTCTTCTTATATCACCGCAACCCTTATGCCTAATGACACATTCTCCGTTGGGTTCGAGCAGAAGAATTTTGACGAGACAGGTGAGGCCAAAGAGCTTTCCGAGCGTCTCGGTGTGCAGAATTATCTGAAGCATATTACAGCGGACGAGTGCTTTGAGGCTTTCCCCACTATTCAGTATCACATGGACGAGCCTCAGTCCAACCCCTCCTCTGTACCTCTTTACTTCCTGTCACAGCTCGCGGCAGAGCACGTTACTGTTGTTCTCTCCGGTGAGGGTGCTGACGAGATCTACGCAGGATACGAGTGGTATGACGAGACTCCTATGATGCAGAAGTACAAAAAGATTCCCGGTGCGCTTCGTCGCGGACTTGCAAATATCGCAGAGAAGCTTCCCTATTTCAAGGGACACGATTTTATTATCAAGGGCAGCGGTGTTCCGGAAAACTATTTCATCGGTCAGGCTCTTGTTTTCCCCGAGGATGAAGCAGAAGCGATCCTTAAGGACAAGTACAAGGTTGGCCCTACTGCTCGCCAGGTGACAAAGCCTGTTTACGACAGAGTCAAAGGACTTTCCGAGCTTGAAAAGAAGCAGTATCTTGACCTTAATCTGTGGCTCCCCGGAGACATTCTTCTTAAGGCTGACAAAATGAGTATGGCACATTCTCTTGAGCTTCGCGTACCTTATCTTGACAAGATCGTTATGGCTGAAGCACAGGAGATTCCCGCCGGCTACAAGATCGACGGAAATGACACAAAGGCTGTTCTCCGCACTGCGGCAAACAAGACCCTCCCGGACGAATGGGCGCACAGGCCCAAAAAGGGCTTCCCTGTGCCGATCCGTGCTTGGCTCCGTGAGGACAAGTACTACAATATAGTGCGCGAGGCATTCACGTCCCCTGTTGCGGAGGAATATTTCGATACCGAGGCTCTGCTCAAGCTTCTTGACGATCACAAGAGCGGTGCGGCAAACAACCAGAGAAAGATCTGGACTGTTTATACTTTCCTTGTTTGGCACAAGCAATTTATCGCGTAAGCGCTTATTATAACTTTCTCAGAGGTTAATTATGAACAAGACTATCGTGCCCGTTCTTCTCGGTGCTGACCTTAACTGCTACAACGTAGCGCGGGCATTCCATATGCAGTACGGCGTAAAATCCTACGCTTTCGGAAGATACGCCATCTCTGCCACAAAGTATTCTAAAATTATCAATTTCAGATGTGTTCCCGACATTGACAACGATGAAGTAATGCTCGACACTCTCCATCGCTTTGCCGATGCTCACATTGGGGACAAAATGATCCTTTTCGGAT
This sequence comes from Oscillospiraceae bacterium, assembly GCA_015064355.1. GTDB lineage: Bacteria > Bacillota > Clostridia > Oscillospirales > CAG-272 > UMGS1696. The sequence continues at coordinate 9,403 of SVSJ01000036.1, forward strand.
GTACTGACGATTACGCTGCAATGATAATCCGCAACAAAGAGGAGCTGTCTGACTATATTATCCCGTATCCCTCGGAGGAGATTCTGACTACTGTTTCAAGGAAAGCGGAATTCTATGAGGCTTGCGACAGGTTCGGTATTCCCTATCCTGCGACTGTTGTTCTTAAAGAAAAAACAGGGGCAGATGACCTTACAGAAGACAATCTGGGATTCGCTTATCCCATTATCATCAAGCCCTCTTCAAGCGTTGACTACTGGAAGCATCCATTTGACGGAATGAAGAAGGTTTACGTTGCACATTCCCGTGAAGAGGCTGAAAAGATAATTTCCGAGATCTACGATTCGGGATATCCCGAAAAGATGATACTTCAGGAATTCATCGACGGCGGCGACTCCCAGATGAGAGTGTTTACATCTTTCTCCGACAGCCACGGCAAAGTTCGCGCAATGTGTTACGGTCACACAATGCTTGAGGAACACACCCCCAAAGGACTCGGCAATCACGCCGCTATTGTTACGGAGCCTGTTTCCACCCTTCCTGTGGCTGAAAAGATCAAGGATATGCTTGAGGAAATGGGTTACACCGGATTTGCCAACTTCGATATCAAGCTTCGCGCGGGCACAGATGACGACTACCGCGTGTTTGAAATAAATCTTCGTCAAGGCAGAAGCAATTTTTATCTCACCGCTGCAGGTCTCAATGTTGGACGTCTCGCTGCCGAGGTATTTGAATCCAAGGGCAACGAATGCGAAATGGTTGAAAAATCGGTGTTCTGGCACCATATCCCGAGAAAAGTTGCCTACAAATACACCGAGGACAAGGAGCTTGTTGCTCGTGCCAAGGAGCTTGACCGCGCAGGACTCGAGTATTCTTCGATCTGGTACAAGCCCGACCTGCGATTCAATCCCCTGCGCTTTATCTGCGTTGTTGAACAGCTCCGTAGACAGAACAAGAAATACAAGATTTACTATCCTAAATAATTTTGATGGAATTGTAATATGGACGAAAAAAGAAAACTTCTAGGCATAATCGGCGGCCTCGGTCCTATGTCAAGCGCGTATTTCTACGAGCTGATTACGGAACACACCTTGGCAAGCCGAGACCAGGATCACATTGATATTATCCTCTCAAGCCACGCAACCACCCCCGACAGAACAGATTTTATTCTCGGCAGAAGTGATGAAAGCCCTCTGCCTGCTATGGTTGCGGATGCCAAGTCCTTGGAGGCTTACGGTGCCAGTGCTATTGTTATTCCCTGCAACACCGCCCACTACTTTATTGAAGAGGTCAGAAATTCTGTCAATGTACCTGTGCCAAGTATTATTACCGAAACTGTACTGCATATAAAAAAGTGCGGATTCAAAAAGGCGGCCATTCTTGCAACTGAAGGAACAATCAGTTCCCGCTCTTATCAAAACGAATTTGATAAATACGGCATGGACTACTCTGTTCCCGATAAGAATGGACAGGCTAAGCTAATGAGCCTTATTTACGATCAGGTGAAAAAAGGGGGGATTCCCTCTCCCGAGGCACTTTACGAGGTAACCGATCCCCTGTTTGAATCAGGCTGCGACTGCGCGATCCTCGGATGCACAGAGCTTTCACTCATTGGCAGAAGCATGACAGGGGACGAGAGATTTATCGACTCCCTTACTGTTCTCGCAAGCTGTGCTATTAAGCTGATGAATCACCAGGTTGTCGGTCTCCCCAAATCATTCGATTAACACGAAAGGCAAAATCATGTCGGTTAATTTGAGTTTCCTGCTTGAAAATTTAAACTGCAACGTTTACGGCGATGCAGAGGGCAGGCTTATAAGTAAAATCGAATATAATTCCCGTCTGGCAGACTCGGAAACCCTCTTTTTCTGTATGCCGGGTGCTCGTGCTGACGGACACAATTTCGCGCCCCAGGCTTATGAGCTTGGTTGCAGGGCATTTGTGGTGGAGCATACTGTTGATTTGCCTGACGATGCTGTACAGATCGTTGTAAAACGCTCCAGAGAGACATTGGCCTATGTTTCCGCAAGGTTTTACGGCTCCCCTGCCGAGAGAATGACTGTTATTGGCGTAACGGGAACCAAGGGTAAAACTACAACGGCGATTCTTATTGAAGAGATATTCAACTCCTGCGGTATAAACTGCGGTTACATCGGTACAAACGGTGTTGTCATCGGCGAGCGTCACTATGAGACCATTAACTCAACTCCAGAAAGCCGTGAGCTTCACAAGTATTTTGCCATGATGCTTGACCGGGGATACACTCACGTTGTTATGGAAGTGTCATCACAGGCTCTGGATCACTACCGTGTTGCTGGTATAAAATTTGATACTGTGATATTTACCAATCTTTCCGAGGACCATATCGGTGAGGGTGAGCACGCAACCTTTGAGGAATACCGTGATGCGAAGCGCAAGCTGTTTACCGATTACGGTGCAAAAAACGTGATCTACAATGCTGATGACGTTTACTCCGGCTACATGATTGAAAATGCAAGCGGCAGAAAGATCAGCTACGGCATTGATAACGATTCCGATTATCGGGGTTCCGCTATGCGTCCTTTCCGTGCAGAGACCTCTCTCGGAATTGATTTTGACGTGATATGTGGGGGAATCAAAACAGGTATAAGGCTTCGCACCCCAGGCTCATTCAGCGTGTATAACGGTCTTGCGGCTATTGCGGCTTGTGCATGCCACGGAGTGAGTATCAGAGATGCGGCTGATGCCCTAAGGAGCATTTCGATCAAGGGCAGATTTGAGATCGTTGATGGGCTCGAGGGAATTACGTTTATTATCGACTACGCTCATAATGGGCTTAGTCTTACACGGGCTCTGGCTGTTCTTCGTGAATACGAACCTGAAAGGCTTATTTGCGTGTTCGGTTGTGTGGGCGGACGAACATATGTTAGACGTCGCGAAATGGCAGAGGCTGCGGGTAATCTTGCGGACTTCAGCATTATTACCTCAGACAACCCGGACAACGAGGTACCTGAGGACATTATCAAGGATGTGCTCAACTATTTTGACAGAAATAAATTATACACCACCATTGCAGACCGAGAGGAAGCTGTGAGATTTGCTGTGAGAATTGCTAAAAAAGGAGACATCGTTCTCTTTGCGGGCAAGGGTCACGAGGATTATCAGCTTGTTGAGGGCAAGAAGGTTCCCCTATGTGAGCGAAAGATCATTCTCGATGAGTGCGACAAGATCCTCCGAAGCGTTGGAGTAAAGTAAATAAAAAAAGGCGGATAGCGTGAAAACTATCCGTCTGTTTTTTTAATATCTTGTTGTTGAGTAGTCCCGGTCGATGGTGATAACAAGGTTATATTCTTCCCCGAGGGATCTTGCTGCGTCCTCACGTATTGTTTTGACAATCTCATCGTTTGACAATGGGAACTCGTGTGTGATTGCGATATCGAAGATAACGTTTGTATGAGTTACGCCAAATACCACGCGGAAATCGTGAAGGGATATAGGGCAGGAATATGCAGAAGCAAGCTCGTCGATTATTCTGTGGAGCTTTTCGTGAATTGAGTCAACCCGAGGATCATTTAAAGTAACAGGGTCAAGGTGGATAACAAGCTGAACACCTGTGTTCTGGGCAAAGTCCGCTTCGATATTGTCGATAATATCGTGGCTCTCCATAGTGTCGCGGGCGGCGTCCATTTCCACGTGCACCGACGCGAAATATTTATCGAATCCGTAGGTGTGAACTACAAGATCGTGGATGCCGAGCACACCGTCGTAGCTTTTGATCTTTGACACGATCATTTTGATAAGCTCGATATCGGGGGATGTGCCGAGCAGTGTATCTGCCGCTTCCCTGATAAGCTTTATACCCATAACGAGAATGTACACAGCGATAAGTGCGCCGCATATACCGTCAGCAACAGGGCCGATAACAGGTGTGAGGAGGATTCCGACAATAACTGCTGCACTTGAGCAAACGTCACAGATGCTGTCAACGGATGAAGCGCGAAGTGAGTCGGAGTCGATCTTCTGCCCTACAGCCCGGTAATAAACAGCAAGTGCAAGCTTTACAGCGGCTGAGGCAATCATAATAACGAGGGCAAGTGTGCCGTAAGTTGCGGCTTCGCCACCGTTGATTGCTGCCATAAATGAGTTCCACGAGCTGCGGAGCAATTCGATACCCAGTACCGTGACGATAACCGAGATGAACAGGCTGCAGATATACTCCATTCTGGCGTGTCCGTAAGGGTGCTCTCGATCCGCAGGCTTTGAGGAAACCACGTAGCCGATGAGAACGAGAATTGATGAGCCGGCGTCTGTCAGGTTGTTCATTGCGTCTGCGATAATTGACACGCTTCCGGATAAGATACCGGCGAAAAGCTTTGCGGCAAACAGAAGCAGATTTACTGCTATGCCAACGATTCCGGCGTTTCTGCCGGTTTCGTTTCTTTTATTTGTGGGGAGATCCGCCATATTTTCTCCTTTGAGATATTATTCTCCCTTAATTCCGGTGATAAACTCCTTGGCATAAGGAAGTGATGCGATCCAGTCGCAGAAGGTGTGCCACTCGGGCAGCTTGTGATTACGTCTTGCGTAGTAGATGTTGATGAGGTTTTCGTAGTTCAGAGTACAGGTGCGCATCTGATTGTAGGAGGACGGCAGAAGCTGGATCATATCGTCCCAGTATTCTCTTTCCTTTGTGTCAAGGTACTTGAGTCTGCGCTCTTCAAGGACTGCGATTGTTGTATCAAGACAAGCGAGGGCAACAGGGGTCATTCTGTCGCAACTGAAATCGTCTCTTGTGAACTCCTTGGAGTGGATCTTATGCATTGTTGAGCAGGAGTTTGCTACGGTACCTACTTTGTATGTATCGTATTCCTTCCACCAGTAAAGTGGTGCGGTTACGTCAACAGACACAAAAATCTGACGGATAAACTTTCGATGGTCTCCGCCTGCTCTGCAAAGTCTGCCGCCGAATTCAAGGTCAACCGGTCCATATACGTAGTTACCATCCTCATCATAATAGCTGTCGCTTTTACTCCAACTGTTCATAGGATTTCTTGCGCCACGCATTGCATTTTCAAGATTCATAACTGAAGTGCGTTCAATTTTAATCATATGCTCTCGTTCTCCTGTTAATTATATTATTCCTGATTTTCTTTGTTTTCTTTTGCAATCTTACGTGCTTCGTCGAGTTCCGCAAGGTCGAAAACATATTTCTTGCCGCAGAAGCGACAGTTTGTTTCAACGGGCTCACTTGAGGAACGAAGCTCGTTCATATCGTCTTCGCTAAGGCCAACCAAAGCGCGGAGGTATTTATCTCTGTTGCAGGTGCAGGTATAGTCGATATCGAACTCGTCGAACATATCGTACTCGATTCCCTCAAAGAGCATTGCGATAATTGCGTCACCGTCAATTCCGTCTGCGATGAGCTTGGAGATAGAGCCTGCCATATTGACATTTGTCTCAAGGCGGTCAACGTCGCTGTCGTTAAATCCGGGCATAAGCTGGATAAGATATCCGCCGGCGGCAAAGCACATATTATCGGTGTCAACTCGAACACCCAGTGCACAAACTGTGGGAGTCTGCTCGCTTGTGGCAAAGTATTCGGTAATGTCTTCTGCTATCTCACCGGACACGATGGGAGAAATGCCAACGTAAGGCTCGTTCATACCAAGGTCCTTGATGATATACAAGTTACCGCCGCCGACAGCACCGCCAACGTCAAGCTTGCCGTACTGGTTCGGGGGAAGCTCAACTGTAACGTCATCGGCGTATCCGCGTACATTTCCCTTGTAGTCACCAACGCAAACAACAGAGCCGCAGGGACCGTCACCGCGAAGCTGAAGAGTGAGGGTATTGTCCTTATCCTTCAGGAGGCTTGACATAAGTGATGTTGCAGTAAGGGCGCGGCCGAGAACTGCGGTCATTGTTTTGGATGGGTGATGTATTTCACATGCGCGGCGAACCACCTCTGTGCTGTCGCAGAACAGAACTCTGATGCCGCCGTCAGCTGATATTGCTCTTTTAATAACGCTTTTTTTCATTTTTTCTCCATTTAAAACACATTTTTATCCATTATATATTTATATTATAATACCATATTTTTGCCGCCGATTCAAGTGTTTTTCAAATTATGTTACGGTATAAATAATAAAGCAGACGGAAATAATAGTTGAGAAGTCACAGGAAAGGATTATAATCATGAAAAAATTAATAGTATTATTTTTGCTGACAACATTAATGCTCACTTCCTGCTTTGGCGGTGACAATAACACACCTGACGATACTACCGACACAATGGACACAAGAGATGTTCACAACAATACCCTTGGTGACGACAACGGAGACGGTGTAGTCGAGGATGAGACTGACGACGGTATGAATGGCGGTGGCATTGTTGATGATGTAATTGACGGGGCTGAGACTCTTGTCAGCGATGTTGTAGACGGCGCGGGTGATATTTTAGACGGCAACGGCGGAGCAGACGGCACTGATATGAGCGGCGACAATATGCTTAATAATGATACAAGCGGAGAGCAGAGAGAGCCAAACTTCTCTGAGGTCAATAGTGTAAACTCTGCTGATGACGCACTTAACTTCATCGGTGCTAACGTGTACTCAAAGTGCAAGGACGTTATACCCATGATGACCGAGACAAAGATTCTCTCAACGGATGACATTGATTCGATCACCTACAACACCGGTCTCACAAACACAGATGGAATTGACGATATTATTGTTTCCGACTCTTCCCTTGATTCATTCGCCTATTCCCTGGTTATGCTTCGCACAGACGGTACTAACACGGATACCCTTCAGAATGAGTTATCAAACAGCATTAACCCCGGAAAGTGGCTTGGTGTTGTTGCGGAAAAGGTATCCTCAATAAAGCTTGACGACGATATTATTGTAGTAATGGGCGGTGCTGAGCAGGTTGACACTATTATGAGCTCCGTAATGGAAGCCGCAAACGGAGTATACGATAACGTTGGCGACATTGTAAGCGTAATGGGCTAAAAAAAAAAACCGTACGGATTGTCGTACGGTTTTTGTTTATTTGTTTTTATCAGCCGATGAACTCGAGGACTTCTTCCTTGGAGATATAGCCAACGGATGTGTCCTTTACTTCCCCGTTCTGCATAAGGATCAGTGTGGGAATGCTCATTACGCCGAAACGAACTGCAAGCTCACCTTCTTCGTCAACGTTTACCTTGCAAACCTTTACGGAGTCTGTTTCTTCCGCTATCTCGTCAACGATGGGAGAAAGCATACGGCAGGGTCCGCACCAGGGCGCCCAGAAATCAATAAGCACGGGACGATCGGATTTAACCGCTTCAGCTTCGAAATTGTCTTTTGTAAGAACTGTAATTGCCATTTTAATATCCTTTCTTTTTGTTTTATTTATTATTTGCTATTATCAAAGTTTATATGTAAATCCGGCGAATCCGTATGCAGGGATTTCGCTGAGATATACGAGGTTTCCTTCTACTCTGCCTGTGCAGGAGACGAAATTTATCTCTGTGGGTGCGGTGGGAAGCTCAACAACAGGCTCGTCCATCGAGTCAAGGAACAGGTTATAAAGTCCAACTGCAACCTCACCTGCTTCGTCTCTACCGGTCATTACGTAAACGTCGGGATATCCTACGATCTTTGCGTCAAGAGGCTTTCCGCTGATCCACTCGGCGTTATCGTACATTTCCTTCTGTCTGTTATAGTTACGGAAGAATGTTGTTTCGTCAATAGTCTTTGATACTATGGGATAAACAACAAATCTTGTGCCGTCGCCGTTCTCATATCTGATAGCTGCCGGTCTTCCGCTGGAAAATTTACTGATGACTTCAGCTCTCGGATCAACATTAAAATTAGCAAAGGTTCCTTTGAGGCAGGTGCTGATATCGTTATAGATAAGGTGGTATTCTTCCCCACCGCCTGCTCCGGCAAAGGCAACCTTTTCGCCGGCTTCACAGCCCAGCACCTTAACACCGACGTCGTATCCGCGCTTTGTCAGGATATCAGCTGCGGTTGCGTCGATAACTGCACCCTGCTTAATGATTTCATCGGGTACATATTTTGCGTTTTCACCGAAGATGACAGGTACGCCTTCTTCAAAGGTGATCGGCACTGATGTGTGAGAAATATATCTTACGGCATATCCGCGGAAATTGTTGTAGACAACGTCGTTTGCTTCAAAGGGATCGTCTCCGAGAGTAGAGCCTGCAAAGAGATTCTGATACTCGTAAGGTCTCATTCCCGTGAGAGTCTTGCCCTCAAACATTTTCTCTATAGCGCGTGCGGTATCATAATTCTTCAGATGCTTATCGATATATCCGTGTTCATACCGGGGGGACGCGGAGTAATCAATCATATATTTCATGGCGCCTGTGAACTGCTTGTCAGCGCGGGCAATCATATCGAATGCTTCGAGATATGCGGCGGGAGTGTTAAATCTGGGTCTCGGGTACACATCCCCTTCTATGAGGATCTCGGCGTCTGTCTTCTTGCGCCATTCTTCAAACCATTTTGCCTGCAAACGTTCAAGGGTAACTATGGGAGCAAGTCCGCCGCCGTAGTTTGCCCAATATGCCGCGCCAATGAGGCGAAGATATGGACGTGTGTTTCCTGCGAGTATGCTGCAAATTTCAACAGGACCTGAACCGTCAACATCGATTACCGAAGGAGCGAGGCACAAACCGATTCTGCACTCGGGGTTAACCTTGTCAACAGCTTCTCTTATCTCCTTTGCAAGACGGTTCATATCTCCGCCCATAAGAGTGCGCCAAGCGTCGCGGTACTTGTTGTTTCCCTCTCCCGTAAAGACTTTGTTGGTGATTTCTTCTTTGGTAAGTTCTTCACCAACAAGCTCGCAATAGCGTCTGATATGGTCAGGGCAAAGGCAACCCGCGTAGAAATCGGTACCGTGGGAGTGCATTCTCCAGTCGTCGTCAAGAAGAATTACGCTGGCACCTGTTCTTGCAGCCATCGCACACCAGTCGGACACATCCTTGCGGAACTTTTCGTCAGCGCAGCAGAAACCGCAGGTACTCTCGGAGCCAAGGCTTACAAAGGGCTGATACGCAAATTTGCTCTTGCTCCAGCCACCGTGGCCCATTGTTTCACCAACCCAGAAGCCAACCTCCAGACCTGCTTCCTTATATATCTTGACGGTCTTGGTGAATTCCTCTTCCATAGCATTGGGATCGATTCTTTTACCGTCGGGAGTGTCTATAAAACACCGCATTGTTGAGAGGAGAACTCTGTCACACTTTGCTCTGAGAAGCTCGGCGAGAGTGTCTTCCACGGGGAAATTCTCTCTCATCATAACGGGAATAGTTACAGTATACATATTACCTCCTGGTAATTATATTGTTGGTTTTATTATAAAATTTATATGTTATTTTGTCAAGTGCAACTCGATATTTTAAAATTGCATTTCCACCCTTGACTATAGTGTTGGTAATATGGTAAAATAGTTGTGAAAACAATTTCATCCTCAAAGGAGAATCATTATGAAAAGAATCATCGCACTCGTTCTTGTTCTGTGCATGGCGCTTGGAATGGTTGTTTCCGTTTCCGCTGCCCCCTCTGCTCACTTTTCAAGAACACTCAAACTTGTAAGACTTATCCGCACCATGTTTGACAAGGATGAGG
>SVSJ01000037.1 GCA_015064355.1 Oscillospiraceae bacterium
TCCCATACAAAGAAGCAAGAGAAAGATTGCAATGGGATTCTAACAAGACTGCTTTATATGAATTGAATTGCATATTATCAAAACAACACGGTAAATGACTGCTTAACACCAAGCCTCCCTTGTGTAAAGGGAGGTGGCACGCGAAGCGTGACGGAGGGATTGTAATGCAAAGAAAACACAATAAGGACTTAGTGCCAACCGCAAAAATGTTAAGAAAGAATATGACCAAGGAAGAAAAACACCTTTGGTATGATTGCCTGCGTATCCATCCTGTTCGCTTTTCTCGTCAAAAGGTTCTCGGTAAGTATATCGCAGATTTTTACTGTGCAAAGGCAAAGCTCGTCATAGAGCTTGACGGCTCAGGACATTATACCGAGGAAGGAAAGCAATACGATGAAGAAAGAACTGCTTTTCTTGAAGAATACGGATTGACCGTTATCAGAATACCTAATTCGGAAATACATAAAAACTTTCGAGGTATTTGCGAATATATTGATCACCTCGTGGAACAATCCCTCAGTCAGCTTCGCTGACAGCTCCCTTTACACAAGGGAGCCTTTTTTGTTCATCTATGCCTCGTCAATTTTCCTGACAAGCACTGCCTTTGTGTCCGCAAAAGCAAAATACGGCATACCTCTTTCGAGATATACCGTGTTTCTGAAAACTGTCCTTAAGAGTACCGCCCTATTCAGTAAGGCTTTTTTGTTTTGGTTGGTATGTCATTTATTCTGAGCCACGGGGCAACGGCACATTGAGCCTATCTCTGCGATCCACTTGTCAACTGTTTCAGCGTTCGGCGTTTCAAATATGTTCGACTCTTTGCCAAGCCCTTCGGATTTTGCTTCTCCAAGGGAGTGATATGGCTCAACTTCAACCATTTGTATGTTTGAAAGCCTGTTAACAATGCCCGCGATGGCACGGAAATGCTCGGTATTGTCGTTAACCATCGGGATTATCGGACAACGCAGGATCACGGGCTTGCCCAGCTCACACAGCAATTCAAGATTCGCGATTATCTGCCTGTTGCTGACCCCCGTGTAGCGGCGGTGCAATTCATCGTCTCCAAGCTTGAAGTCGTAGAGGAAAAGATCGCAAAGCTCGGCCGCACGGCGTATGTTGCTCTCATTAGTCATACCGCAGGTCTCGATTGCCGTGTGCAATCCGTGCTCCTTGCAAGAAGATAATATTTCAAACAGGAATTCAGGCTGACAAAATGGCTCGCCGCCGGATACCGTCACACCGCCACCGGAGGTTTTGTAAAACATCTCATCTCGCAGTGCAATGCTTGCGATATTTTCCGCGGTCTCTTCCCTGCCGATTATTTCCATTGCTCCGCTCGGGCAGATGCGAGCACATTCACCGCACAAAATGCAGGCGGTGAAATCAAGCTTGTGCTCCCCTCCGGTCAGTTCATGGCAGTTATTCGGGCAAACCGCGGCACAGCCTCCGCACAAAGCGCATTTTGCAACTCGGCAAATAGGCTGTCTCTCCGAGGAATGTGACTCGGGATTGTGACACCATTTGCAGTTCAGCATACAACCCTTGAGGAACACGGTGGTTCGTATACCCGGACCGTCATGTATAGAAAATCTTTGGATGTTGAATATCTTTCCCATAATTTTACTCCTGCCGTGGGAAAATGCCCATTCTACTCTCAGGACAGGCATTTGATAATTACAGTGAATGCATGGTTCTATTTATAATATTCTGTCTGAGGCCGATGGGAAGATTTACAAAGATGTCGCTGTATCCGCCCACGCGAACAACGAGATTTTGGTGATTTTCCGGATGCTCCATTGCGTCAAGAAGTTCCGCGGAATCAAGAACGTTGATCGACATTTGCTGACCGCCGCCTGCAAAATATGCCTTAATAAGAGCCAGTGCGCTTTCCTGTCCCTTGGGGCTGGCGAACAGTTCCTTCTCGAACTTCATCTGGAAAACGAATCCGCTTTTTGCAAGTCTATGGTCATACGCGAGAGCTGATCTAATCAAAGCGGTAGGACCGTTCATATCGCACCCCGGCACTGCCCCAAGACTGTCGGATATCATTATGTCTCCCTTGTGGCGTCCGTTGGCAGATGCGCCTGCCCATACACCGAATGCCGCTGTTCTGTTAAATGTGCTAAGTCCTCCGCCGTAAATTCCGTTTACGGGATCGCGGTAGGTGTGATACTTCATCAGCTCGCTGTAGAAATGACGCTGAATCTCTCCGCCAAGTGCATCAACCTCGTCTATGTCGTTGCCGAACTTCAAGTTGGATCTCTTGAAATCGCGGTACATTTCCTCATAGCCTTCGTAATCGCGCTCAAGTGCGTCAACTACCTCTGCCATCGTGTATTTATGTGTATCAAATACGAAATGCTTGATGTTTGCAAGTGAGTCAATTGCATCTGTAAGTCCTTCGGTGAGTATCTGACCGTGGTTGTAGATGGGCCCGCCGTCCTTGTAGTTCTTTCCCTTCTCAATACATCCCTGAATAAGCACAGAGCGTATTGGGCTGGGTCCGTATTCCGCAAAGAACTTCTGATATTTGTTCGCCATATCAGTTGCGTATGCCACCACCCAGTCAAGCTGAGCGTAGAATGCAGTCATAAGCTCGTCAAATGACTTAAAGTTTCTCGCATCCCCCGTCTGAAGACCGAAGGTTTCGTCCTTGATAAGGCATTTGCCGTTGTGAAGCGCTCGCTCAAGGCATTTGAGAACGTATATCTCGCCGTCCTCTAGTCCCATGTGAGACTTTCCTTGGATATCTATCTGATTACAGCCGTTCATCGCGTACATATGAGAGTCGCAAGGGGGAATACCCAGATCCTCAAGTGCGGGACAAACGATCTCGTCATTATAAAGAACAGGCATGCCTGTACCAGCTGACATTACCTTTACGGCATATTTCAGAATATCCTCAGGCGTATTCCGGTGGATTCGCATGGTGAGATTGGGGGTGTCAAACTTATACTTTTCAACAAGGCTGAGTATCGCCCATGACAGCTCGTTTGTTCTGTCGTTCCAGTTCTCGTCGCTACCCGAGATGCAGAGATTCCAGGTTCTGACTCTCTTGAATTCTCGCCAAAGTCCCTCGAGGATTTCCATATTCTCTTCGCGGTCACCCATTTCGAAGAACTTTCCGCAGTACTGGTCAAAGTTCCCGGGTGAGTCGTTGCCGTCCATGAAGAACACCATTGCAAAGGACTGACACGCAGTCATAAAGTCAACGGCAGGCTTCTTCGGAACAATCTCCAGCGCCTTTGCGATACGCTCGTAAATTGCGCGGTTTTCGGCATCCTTCTCCATCATTTCGATGGCGTAAAGGCGATATCTTTCAGAAAGCATATCAACAGTATCGAGCGTGAGCATCAGAGCATCATAGAAGTCCGACTTTTCGGGATGAGAACCTCTGTAATGAGCAATCTTTTCCCTTAGTCCGTCTGTACCAAGGTCGAGAAGCATCTGGTAATCTGGATTTGAGTGTCCGCCCCAGTCATGTCCGCCCCAAAGGGTCTTACTGCTCAGCAGCTGAATATCAAGGGGAACGAGGGTATGGTTGCACAGTTCGTGGTAGTCTCTCTGCTCAAAATACTCAATATAATCCCGCAGCTCTTCTGCAAGCTCAGGATAAGCCTCCATGTACTCTTCCATTTTATCATGGTTAACGTATACGCCGCTGTGGTAAGCGAAACAAATACCCTGTTCATAAAACGGCCCATTCATATCAAGGAAGGCAAGACGGGAGTCCGTCTGAATGGTGATCGGTATTCTCTCCATGAACGCATGCCAGCCTGCAGCGATCTTCATTGTTATATCATCGGATTTGCAGTTTCTGTAGGCATATCCGAAAGGGATCAAATCGGCAATTTTTGGTGTCATAATTTTCAGAACCTCCGGTGAGTAATGATTCTCTTGAATACATTATATCATAATAACCTCGCGTGTCAAGAGCTTCAACGTTTTACGCCTTTCTCTTGCCGAAGTTTTGTAATGGATAAGCACTCTCCCTTCCCTCGGGACCAGTAAATCCCTCCCTAATCTCAGTAAGGCTTTTTCTCTTGGAAACGGGTTGCAAAAGTCAGTTTTTTCCTCGTGTATAATGGTGTCACAAACAAAGAGAGCGGCAAACAAAAGCCACTCGAATCCACCCCAAATGGTCCGGAAACGAGTTGCAAAACCGCAAAACTCAGTGGTGTATAATAAAGCCACAAGATAAAACAAAACAAAAAACAAATCAAAATTTTGGAGGAAAACAAAATGACAACAACTTACAATCTTAACGGAAAAACAACACAGGACATCGCAATGATCGTTAGAAACTATCTCGAAATGAACGAAGGTATGGAATCCCAGACCTTCGCTACACCGGAAGGTGGCGCAGTTATTCAGGCAAGATCCCGCGGCGGCTCATTCAAGCAGTTCGTAGGCCTTGACAAGGCTATCACAGTTAAGATCAACCCTATCTCCGAAACTCACGTAAGCGTTGACATCGGCGAAGGCAAGTGGGTCGACAAGGGAATCGCAATGACTGTTTCCTGGTTCGTGCTTTGGCCCCTTGCTGTTACATCCGGTATCGGCATGTACAAGCAGTCCCAGCTCCCTAAAAAGATCAACAGCGTCATCGCTCAGAACCTCTGCTACGGTTTTTAATAAAAAAACATTAATGAAAGGACAGCAAATATGACAAAGGAAGAACTGCTCATCAAAAAGTGTATTGAAGTCCTCAGGGAAAAGCTTGACAAGGACATTCCCGAGGAAGGCAAATTCCCCAAAGCAACCGTACTTTTCAGCTATCCGGGTACCGGCAACGAAGCGCTCTTATGGATCGAGGACGGATTCGTCTCCCGCTACTTCTGCGTTGGGATGAGAGAAAAAGGAAGCGACAAGGTTGCGTACCACTATTACGCCAAAGGCTCAAACTCAGATATTGATGCCTGTCTGTCTGATGAAGGAATTGTTATAGAGATACATAACGACTTAGAACACCTAAAAGAAACGGTTGACAATTTCGAATAAAAAAACAGCTCCGAGCATTTAAAGAACTCGGAGCTTTATTATTTAGTTCAGCGACATCAGCAAGTATATAAGGTACCAAGAGGGCACAAGGAGCGGCTCGTTATCATAGAAATATATGCTCGCCCTGTCTCCCTCCCACTTAAGCGACATGGTACAATACTCAAGATAATAAAGAGAAATAGTGTCTCCTTCCGTTGTACTTCCGCCGGGGTAATATTTTATGCCAAAGTTCCCGAGAAAATTAACGTATGAATAGAATTCGTCACGGGTCACGCCGTCATACTGGAAGATAAATCCGTCGGGACATACTGTAAGGTCGTCTCCCGCCGTCGTCCATATTGCGTCATTTGCCGCCTCGTCGTACTTGTAGCTGTAGATATGTGTTGCACTCCATTCCGGCATAGGAATCGGCATAAAGTGATCCGTAAGATCTACCGCAACAGCATATACCGGAGCCCAGTCCTCAGATTTGATCGCCGCGTCAAACATCCCGTAATTTGCCGAGAGGACACCGTTCAGCTCTGCTGCTTTAACCGTCAGCCCTTCAAGTCGGTCCAGCAAAACGGACAGCTCATCCGTAAGCACATTTTCGTCATCTGTCCACGTAAAGCTTTCGCCAAGCAAGATTGGAGCCTTTTTCGTCCAAGCTGCCCAGGTGGGATCATCTTTTGATTCTCCAAGACTGAGGGCAATGGCGTTGGTCATCTTTCCGCGATACAAATTATATACCGACTCTGTTTCAAGGCGAACATTTGCCCAGCCCTCGATATACTCGATTCCATATTCCCAGAAGCTTTCAGTCAAAATAGAGTGCAAGATACTGTCCCAGGCATTTTCACCCTCTTCAATAGCTCTTTTCAGAACATCGAATTCAAGAGGTACGAAGGACATATCCACTCCGCTGTCCGCAAGGGAAGACAAGGTTTCCGAGGAAAGATCGGATCCTGGGAGCTTTATTTCGCTTAAAGTCGCAACTACGGTTTCAGCTGCCGAAATTGCCCGTTGGAGTCCTACAACAGACGGCTCTTCACAGTAGGCCTTTATATATTCAAGCCCCCACTCTTCTGTCAGAGCTTTGATCTGCGCAGCGTAAAGATAATCCTCCCAAGCACCGCAAACCTCAAGGGCTGCTTCAGGGTCAACAGGTGCCGGCTCCGTGCTTGCGTTTGTTTCGGGAGCTTTATTTGTGTCTGCGGGATCGTCCACCTGGGTCTGGCCGCAGCTTGTCAGCACAAAGATCATCGCAAGGAAAACGAGAAGTATTCTCTTTCTCATTGTTTCTTCATCCTTTCGTAAATTGTAAAGAGCTCCGACGCAGAGATCTCAATTTGCTTATCCCGCCTCTTTGCGACAAGGGATTCAAGAGTTGCCGAGTCGCACTTTTCGGGATCGTCATCACTTATATCAATGGACTTACCGAGGGCTTCAATATAGTATCTGTAATCTTCGGGCTGATCCTTTTCCATAGCTGAAATGTGGGGTGAGAGAACCAGCTTGTAAAGCACGTCGGATATTGCCCCGTCGGTTTCTATAAGCTCGCGGAGGGTCAGACGGAATTTGTCTCCGTATTTCTCGTCATATCCGGGATTTTCATTGAGGAACGAAAGAATATCGAGATATTTCGCGTACTCCACTGTTCCCCGCTCAGATGAAGCAAACAGCTCCGTATAAGCACTCTCATTCAGCCTCTCGCCGGACCACGGCATAACCTTACCGCTGTCAGTCATTCTGACAAGTGCTTCTTCTGCCCACTCCGGGCTTCCCGTAAGCTCATTATCACAAAGCATAGAATTGTACTGTATGCGTGAGCGCAAAACCGACTCAAAGATCTCGTATTCCGAAACGCTCTCCGCATCAATTGCGTCAAGCATTCCCTCGATCTGTCCGCTCATATTTGTCTGGGCAATAACTGCGCCTGAGAGGAGCGTGTGCGTGTGCTCCTCATTATAAGGCTGAGGCTTTATAAAGGAATCCCAAATAAACAAGCCGAGGAACACAGCCACAGCAGAAGCGCAAAATCCCACAGCAATATTTGCGTTTCTTTTCGCGCGGATCTTCTTCTGATTTTCTCTGTCAAGTACGCACAAATATGCCTCAATGTTCTGGTGAACTATTCTGTACCCGTCGGTTGAATCCTTTACCAGAAGACCCATACGGTACCACAGAAGATTCCCCACGATCATTCCGTACCATTCTTCGGCGTGCTCTGCCTCTCCGCGAATGTCCTTGCTGTGACCGATCCACTCAGGGAATATTTTTTTCATTCCACGGGAAGAAACCGCCTTCCAGCATTTTTCCACAACCGTGAGAAGCTCACGCTCATTCAGCGAGTGTTTTTTTCTCGAGATCTCGCCGCATATCGCAGGAAGCACAAACCGTACTGCCGCTTCAGCCATCCATTTTTGCGGTGCGTTTTCCGGCAGGTCCTTGGTTTCTTTCAAGCAAAGGCTGTCAAAATAAGCGGCAAGGAGCTGATTTGAGCTTTCGTAAGCTATTTGCTTTTCGCTGTTTTCGGCTGTCTTAATAAACACGGACAAAAGGAGAGGGGTCGACAAGTTCTTCTGCATTTCCTCGTTTTCCGGCAGGAGCAGTCCTTTTGCCGACAGCGCATTGCTTATGTCATCTCTTGTGAGAGGTGCAAGTTCATAGCACGGCAGCGGCAATTCTTCAGCCGCGCTTCTGGTAGTGCAGATAAGGCGCGTGCCTTTTTTTTTCAAAAGAAGCTCTAATTCAGCCCGCAGATCGGTCGTATCTCCGCTGGCCTCGTTCAGTCCATCGATCAGCAGAATATACCCGGGAACAGTACCGTTTTTTGTGGCAATAGGCTTATCAAGCACCTGACCGAGCCTGCGTCTTGCATCCTCAAGATTTGTTACGTCCGACTTGAACTTCAGATCCTCCAGTATTCGGTTTCTTATGAAATTCTCTCCGCTGTCATTCCAGTCGTACAAGGAAACATAGAGATATGCGGGGGCGGCGGGCGAATAACCTTTGCTCATGGAGATTGCCGTGTGGAGAAGGGCCGTTGTCTTTCCCATACCTCCGGGGGCGCGAAGGACGAATGACTTGCCCTCTTCCCGTGTGCACTCGTCGATAGCGTCACCCACGGTTTGAACCTCACCATTTGCGTCAGCAATTCGCAAAGGATAAAGCTCCGCTTCATCAGTTATATATCTGAGGGCAGGGTTTTGCTTAATAATATTCACAACATTTCGCTGTCCTGCCTCCCAAAGAGCCGCATGTGTAATGCCCACGCCGTCGATTCGGTCTATAAGCTCACTTATATCTGCCCTCATCTGCTCCGTATCCTTGTAACGACGGGAAACAGTTGACGCTAGTCCTCGTCTGAGTACCTGTCGTACCATTGCAGACACGGTTTCGGGGGCATCTGTAAGAAGCCGGCTGTCCCGGGCGTCCGGGGGATTTTTGCACATGAGCTGATAAGCAGACGGTGCTTTTCCCATAAGGAGCCAGTAAAACACCGCGGCTGCAGAGTAAATATCGGAAGCAAATCCAACAGATGACAAGTTGCCCTGTCTTACTTCAGGGGCAGTATATCCCTCTTTTGCGCTGCAATAAATAGCTCGTCCTGCACGCAGCTCGTCTATTCTGTGAACGCTGTTGTAATCAATAAGATATGTGCGGGCAAACTTTCCCTCGCCCACCCTGAGTACGTTATCGGGGCTTATGTCAAGATGCAAATATCCCGATGAATGGAATACATCCAAAGCATCAAGTATGTCTATCATAAGGGTAGCCGCATCACGCAGCTTATTTGCTCCGCCTTTGAATTCAGAATCAAGAGAACGGCCGCCATCGTAGCCCATTACAGTATAAAGGGTGCCGTTTTGAGAGAAGGAATTGAGATTTGCGCCTATTCTGTCTGGATATTTTTCAAGAAGGCTCAGATGCACTCGGTTGCCGCACTCGAAGCTGTGTTTATGCAAATCAAAAACGTCCTTACCGTCGGGATGAACAAGAATTTCTCCCTTTTCTCCGCGACAAATGAGCCCCTTCGGGTGATAGGGGAACATTTCTTTAATAAGGACGTGGTGACAAAGGCCCTCGTTCAGCCCGTCGTAATACTTTCCTTTGTATACAATGGCGTTGGAGCCTTTGCCGATCAAATATTCAATTTCACATTCCATTCCCGGGAAAGAGATCCTGTCTCCCGATCCCAGGCTTGTGCGTCTATCCATACTATACCGCCTTGTAATTATTATTCGGCACTAGCCGTTACAAGTGTATTATACCTAAGGAACAGTATCAGTCTTGCGCTTCGTTTCCAAAATCGCGGAAAAGGTCAGAGAGAAACTCGGAAAGCTGGCTGTCAAGCTCATAGATATCCTCACCGCACAGGCAGTAAATTGTCATCCAGTCAAAAGGTGAGCGAGGATCGAGAGGGCTGAAGCCGCAGTACTCAAGCATTGAGTTCATTTTCTGGTAGAATTCGCGGAAAGCCTCATCTCCGTCAGAATCAGGGTCGGGAAGATCGTAGAATTCGTCGGTGTCAAGATCCTCTTCAACGTCATAGGTTGCAAGGAACAATAGGATCATTACCTTGCGGTTTACGTCAACGTGACGGTTCTTCATTCTGGAAAGGGTAGATTCGCTTGGCCAGTTTGCCGCGATACTTCTCTGAATTGCCGACATTGCGTTTTGATGTGCCTTGTCCGTTATATCGGGAAGCTCGTTTTTGTGGAGATAATAGCGCACTATCTCACCGCAGGTGTACGAGCGGTCATTCTCGAACCAGTCCTCAAGTTCCGGAGATTCAAGATGCTCCATCATTTCGTTGAACATAGCAAAAGCGCTGTTGTGCTTCTCCCCCAGTCGCTGTTCGGCACCGATTATGTATTCGACCAGCTCTTCGGGTGTGTTGATTTGCTCAACCTCGGTTTTAATAACCGAAGTAAAGCTGTCGGGGGAAACGTTCTCTGATTCTTCAGCAGTCTTTATCTTAGCCATTACCTCGTTGCGAAGGGCTTTTGCCTCAAGATAGCTCATGCCGTTGTTCAGCGCGTAAATATAAATGAGCTCTTCGGGATTACGCCAATGGAAGCCCTCCTCCGAAACCATTGCCACAAAGGACTCGGCTTCCGAGGGTGTGAGGTCCAGCACAAAGCATAATTCAATTGCATCAATTTTTGAGATGCTGTTCTGCCTGTCGGCAAGCCAGTTGCGAACCTTGCGGTCAACTGCTTCTCTCTTTGAGTCGGGATTGTTTGCAAGAAGTCCCTCAACCAAAAGCGGGCGCAGTTCCCTGCCTTTTGCAAATGCTTTCAGTTTGTCGCTGAACTTACGAAACTTTGCACATTCTTCAAGCATTAGAACAGCTTCTTTTACAGACATCTCGCGGGACGTTGCCATATCAAACATATTACGGGTAAGCGCTGTCATATTCTCGTTCATACCGCACCTCAAAATTCGACTTTTTCTTTTATTTTAACATATTAAAGCGCGCTTTGCAAGGAAAATGCAGAAAAAGCCTTGGAAACGTGTTGCAAAAGTCAGTTTTTCTCTCGTGTATAATGGTGTCACAAACAAAGAGAGCGGCAAACAAAAGCCACTCGAGCCTACCCAGAAGGGTCCGGAAACGAGTTGCAAAACCGCAAAACTCAGTGGTGTATAATAAAGCCACAAGATAAAACAAAACAAAAAAACAAAAAACAAATCAAAATTTTGGAGGAAAACAAAATGACAACAACTTACAATCTTAACGGAAAAACAACACAGGACATCGCAATGATCGTTAGAAACTATCTCGAAATGAACGAAGGTATGGAATCCCAGACTTTCGCTACACCGGAAGGCGGCGCAGTTATTCAGGCAAGATCCCGCGGCGGCTCATTCAAGCAGTTCGTAGGCCTTGACAAGGCTATCACAGTTAAGATCAACCCTATCTCCGAAACTCACGTAAGCGTTGACATCGGTGAAGGCAAGTGGATCGACAAGGGAATCGCAATGACTGTTTCCTGGTTCGTTCTTTGGCCCCTTGCTGTTACATCCGGTATCGGCATGTACAAGCAGTCCCAGCTCCCTAAAAAGATCAACAGCGTCATCGCCCAGAACCTCTGCTACGGTTTTTAATAAAACTATCACAATAACAAAAGCCCTCGGACCTCAGATCCCGGGGCTTTTTCATGTGTTGCCGCGCATCATCTTTCGAGCGCAACCAACAAAATATCAATGCCAATACAACCAAAAAAGCAGGAGGCTTCTCCTGCTCTTTTTATCAGAACCAAGATTTCTTCATCTTTTTAAGGCGTTCTGCCGCTTCCTTGTGCCCTTTCTGTGCCGCTTTTTCGTAGTACTTCTTTGCTTCTTTTTTGCTACCCTTGTGACCGATGCTCTTTTCTTCGCAAAGGCCACGGTAGTATGCGTACTCCGTAATGTTCGTCGTAATGGACGCGTAAAGCACCACTTCAAAAAACTCCTGTGGTCTGCGGTTTATGTAGTCCCCCGCTATCGCAAGCTCAAGATATCTCTTCGCACACTCCTCAGAGCCTTTTTTCACACCGTCCAACAGCATTGAATTCAACTTGTCGGGATTGGTCGCAAAGCCGTATTTGCCAGTTGTCTCGCACTCGGTAACAATTTTTATAAGATCATCAAGATTGTCACCGTAGCAGCCGTCGCCACGGTTCTCATACGCCGCCTTAAGGTGCTTGTGTATGGCATCATTCTTATCTTCAGGTGACGAAACATCCCCGTCAATGAGCATCTTTGCAATGCGGTAGTTTGCAATTCCAAGATATTTATTCTGCCCGATCAGCTCGCTGTAGTACTTGTACGATGCTGCGCGATCCTTCTCCACGAACCGGCTGCTACCGTCATACGTAAGCTGTGCCATTCCGTGCAGTGCCGCAAAATATCCGTGATCCGCAGACCGGCGATACCAGAAATACGGTTCCGCTTCGTCAAATCCCCACGACTGCCATCTTTCCTTGGTCCAGTCATACATAATATATGATACAGCGCCGATGTTTTCTCGGTTTATTACTCTGTTTGAGGATATGCCGTCTCCGTTTCCGCCCATATTTGCAAAGTGATCCGCATAATAGCGTACAGAATGATAGTTGAACGTATCCTTGCACTCGCCAGAAATATCGTGCATATGGATAATATCATGGCCGTGCCCGTCAAAGCTCCGGTGTGTTCCGTATAAGTAGTAGCCGTTGTTCTCTGCAAATTCGCCGATACGCATAAAGTTTTCAAAAAGCTCTTCCTTTAGGAGGTTTTCATCGCAATGAAGGATTCCTATCCCTCCCCAGTAGAGCGCATCGTAGTCAACGCTCTTTAAAACACCGTTGTCAGTCTTGATATGACGGAACATCAATCTGTTGCAGGCGATCGGGTTTCCGTTAATGGATGTAGCCTTACGGTAACACTCGCAGGCAAGCTGTGGATCGCTCTTTTCTATGCGAAGTGCTCTGTCAACAAGCCTAAAAGACAAATAATCAGACATAATTCCATCCTCTTTTCCCCCAAACTTCATGGGGATTGCTCAAAGGTTATTATAACACAGGTGTGCACATATTGCAATCGCCCCCGCCACAGTCTTGAATCTTTTTGATCCGTAGCTTTTCTGTTTGCTGTTCTAAATAGTTTTGCTGCTCTCCGGCTTCGAGAATTCTCGGCCAACTTCCTCTTATCAGCTGCATTTTATTGTGTAAATATCACAAAAATTTAATTTTATGTTACAAAACTGTTGACAGTTTCACGCAGTTTGATTTATAATAAAAACAGCATAATAATATGCAAAATGGGCAATGTTCCCAAAAAAAGGAGAAGAAAATGAAAAAAGTATTAAGTTTAGTTCTCTGCATCGCTATGATGCTCTCTGCTATTGCTCTCGTTTCTTGCAGCGGCAGCAATACATACGAGATCGCAGTTGTAACTGACGTAGGTCAGCTCATGGACAAGGGCTTCAACCAGGGTACATGGGAAGGCGCTGAAGCTTTCGCTAAGGCTAACGGCAAGACCTACAAGTACTACCAGCCCGCTAACGGCGCTGATGCTACTGACAACGACCGTATCGCAGCTATGAGACAGGCTATCACAAACGGCGCGAAGATCATCGTTGCTCCCGGCTTCCTCCAGGCAACAGCTATGACAACAGTTGCTATCGAGAATCCCGACGTTAAGTTCGTATTCATCGACGGTTGGACACTTACTGACGCTGAAGACAAGGCTCTTCCCAACGTAACTGCAGTTGTTTACAAGGAACAGGAATCCGGTTACCTTGCAGGTTATGCAGCAGTTATGGACGGCTACAGAAAGCTCGGCTACACAGGTGGTGGCGGCGGTTCCAACCCTGCTTGTAACCGTTTCGGCTACGGCTTCGTTCAGGGCGCTGAAGCAGCTGCTAAGGAACTCGGCCTCGCTGCAGGTTCCGTAACAGTTAAGTACAGCTACCAGCACGGTGCTAACTTCAACGCATCCGCAGAACTTCAGGCTCAGATCAACGGCTGGTACAGCGCAGGCACAGAAGTTGTATTCGCTTGCGGCGGTTCCATGTTCGAATCTGTTAAGTCTGCTGCTGAAGCTAACCCCGGTGCAAAGATCATCGGTGTTGACGTTGACCAGTCCTACGCTTCCGAACTCGTAATCACAAGCGCTGTTAAGGGTCTTAAGGAATCCGTTGGTAAGGTTCTCGATCAGTACTACGATGGCAAGTGGGATTCCGATCTCGCAGGTAAGACTCAGAACCTCGGTGCTTCCGACGATGCTACAGGTCTTCCTATCGCTACATCCAGATTCACCACATTCACAGCTGACAAGTACAATGAACTCTTCGGCAAGATCAAGAACGGCACAATCGTTCCCGATTCCGAAGTTCCCGCTGACGCTAACAACGGCGATTGGCTCAACGTATTTGACATCGTTGTTGTTGACTTCGAATAATTTGTATATACACAGTCGAAGTTAATTCGATTAATCTGAAATAATCTGTTCGCGGGGTCTTCATTTTCGAGGACTCCGCGAATGATGATTAAAGAAAAGCAAGGGCTAAAAATGTCCTTTCTTTTTCTTCTCTGCACTGATTTGCAGGTAGGAAAAAGGCAGAACATTAGATTTTTATAGAAAAGGAGCGCTTTTTATGAGTGAAATCAATAAAGAGGCCCAGGTTGTCGAAAAAGCAGGCGGAGAGTATCCTTACGTTGTGGAAATGCGCAACATCACAAAGGAGTTCCCCGGCATTATCGCCAACGACAACATCACTTTACAGCTTAAGCGGGGTGAGATCCACGCCTTGCTTGGAGAAAACGGCGCGGGAAAGTCTACTCTTATGAGTGTGCTTTTCGGCCTCTATCAACCGGAAAAGGGCGAGATCCTCAAAAACGGTGAGGTCGTTACCATCAAAGACCCTAACGACGCAAACGCCCTCGGTATCGGCATGGTGCATCAGCATTTCAAGCTTGTTGACGTTTTCACCGTCCTTGACAATATCATCCTCGGTGTTGAACCCAATACTGCCGGTTTCCTCAAGAAGAAGCAGGCAAGGCAGAAGGTTATTAACCTTTCAAAGACATACGGACTCAATATAGACCCCGATGCTCTTGTCGAAAATATCACCGTTGGTATGCAGCAGCGTACAGAGATCCTGAAAATGCTGTACCGCGACAACGAGATCCTAATTTTCGATGAGCCCACTGCGGTGCTTACTCCCCAGGAGATCGACGAGCTTATGTCAGTTATGCGCGGTCTTGCAAAAGAAGGCAAATCTATTCTGTTCATCACACACAAGTTGAACGAGATCATGGCAGTTGCCGACAGATGCACCGTTCTTCGCAAAGGTAAATACATTGGAACTGTTAACATTGCCGACACCACCAAGGAAGAGCTTTCAAATATGATGGTAGGCCGCGACGTTAAGTTCGTGGTTGACAAGGATGAGGCCAAGCCAAAGGACGTTGTTCTCGAAGTTGAAGGCATGTGTGTTAAGGACAGCCGCGGCAAGAAAGATGCGGTCCACGACGTAAGCTTCCAGGTGCGGGAGGGCGAGATCGTTTGTATCGCAGGTATTGACGGAAACGGTCAGACAGAATTTGTACACGCACTCACAGGGCTTTCCAAAGTTGACAGCGGTACGATCAAGCTTCTTGGCGAAGATATAACAGCAAAGAGCATCAGATACAGAAATACCCACGGCATCAGCCACATTCCCGAGGACAGACACAAGCACGGTCTTGTACTTGATTATTCTCTCGAGGAAAATATGGTTCTTCAGAGATATTTCGAGCCGCAGTTTGAAAAGAACGGATTCATCCGTTTTGATGCTGTGCGCAATTATGCAAATGATCTTATTGATAGATTTGACGTAAGATCCGGTCAGGGTGCTATTACTTCAGCCCGCTCTATGTCCGGCGGTAATCAGCAGAAGGCCATCGTTGCACGAGAAATGGATCGAGACCACAAGCTCCTTGTAGCTGTTCAGCCTACGCGCGGTCTCGACGTCGGTGCTATCGAATACATCCACAACCAGATCGTAAAATCGAGAGACAGCGGCACAGCGGTGCTTCTTATCTCACTGGAACTTGACGAGGTTATGAGCCTGTCAGACAGGATCCTCGTTATGTACGAGGGTGAGATCGTTGGTGAGGTTGACCCCAAGACTACAACTGTTCAGGAACTTGGTCTCTATATGGCCGGTGCTAAACGTCAGGAAAGGAGATAACGTATGAAAAACAAATTCAAGTCCCTCCTAGATTCTGCAGGAATGAAATCGGTTATCTCTTCTCTGCTTTGTATCGTTGCCGGTATTCTTGTAGGCTGGATCGTTCTTCTCATTCTGGCGCTCACCTCCGACAAGATCCCGATCTCCGACGCTTTCAGAGGCCTCGGTATCATTTTAGCCGGACCTTTTGCCAGCGGTGGACTCAGAAATATTGCATTCGTTCTCGGGGATATGTTCTTTGAGTCAGCTCCCCTGCTTCTCACAGGTCTTTCGGTTGCGATAGCTTTTAAAACCGGTCTTTTCAACATCGGTGCGCCCGGTCAGTATCTGATGGGTGCCATGGGCTCGGTTATCGTTGCTCTGTCCATTCCCACAACCCCAAAAAACGCTTTCTGGGTATGGCTTCTCGCTCTTGTTGTGGGTATGCTCTGCGGTATGATCTGGGGCCTTATCCCCGGTATCTTCAAGGCGTTCCTCAATGTTAACGAGGTTATCGTTTGCATTATGAGCAACTGGATCGCCGCAAACATCGTAAGCTGGGTTTTCGCAAACAACAAGCAGTTTATTAACACCGCCGGCGGTAAGACAGCATACACCCTTCCCACAACCGCAAACGGGGTATCCACTCCAAAGCTTGGTCTTGACAAGCTGTTCCCCGGTTCCAACATTGACATTGGTATTTTCATTGCTGTTCTGATTGCTGTGGGTATTTTTATCCTGATGAACAAGACCACTCTCGGATATGAGCTCAAGGCTTGCGGCCACAACAAAAACGCAGCGAAATATGCCGGCATGAACGAAAAGCGTAACATTATGCTTTCAATGGCAATTGCAGGCGGTCTTGCAGCAATCGGCGCGTCCCTCTATTATTTAAACGGCGGCGCGGAGCTTGCTTGGAATACATACGGAAAGCTTCCCGATAACGGATTCAACGGTATCCCCGTAGCACTTCTTGCAAGTAACAATCCCATCGGTGTAATATTCAGCTCCATTTTCCTCCGCTTTATCGACAAGGGCGGATACAATCTCGCCGGCTTCACAGCCTACAACGAATACGTATCAGACCTTATTATTGCGGTTATTATCTACTTCGCAGGCTTCTCAAAGCTTATTAAGGATATGATCTCAAGACGCAAGGTCAAGCAGGCTGAGGTAGTAGCTCCCGATGATGGAGAAAAAGAAACAAAGAAGGAGGAAGAAGACAAATGACCTTTCTCATTCAGCAGACTTTGATTTACACGATCCCTCTTATGATCGTTGCTCTGGCAGGTGTGTTTGCAGAGCGAAGCGGTATCATCAATATCGCACTTGACGGTATTATGATCTTCGGCTCATTCGTTGGTGCTCTCTCCGTTTACATAATGCAGTCGGGGGATATGCTCGGCGGCAACACACAGCTTATGTACGTGATCGCAATGATCGTTGCGGCAGCGGCAGGTGCGTTGTTCTCACTCCTGCTCTCCTTCTCAGCTATCAATCTGAAGGCTGACCAGACTATCGGCGGTACAGCTCTTAACATGCTCGCTCCCGCACTTACTCTCCTTATCGTAAAGATCGTTTCCATGCAAGACAGACTCTCCATGCCCAAGGCTCTTGGATTTATTATTTCCAATCCCGACATAAAGCCTGTGTTCAAGCCCTTCTTCGATAAGATGTTCATTTCCACCTACATTGTTATAGCACTCTTTATTATCCTCTCGATCTTCCTGTATACCACCAAGTACGGCTTGCGTCTCCGTGCCTGCGGCGAACATCCTCAGGCGGCAGATAGCGTTGGTATTAACGTATACAAGATGAGATACCTGGGTACGACTATCTCCGGCGCTCTTGCAGGACTCGGCGGTTATATTTACATTGCGACAATCGCCAGCGGTACTGCTGAAGGTACGGTTGCAGGCATGGGCTTCCTTGCTCTTGCAATTATGATCTTCGGTAACTGGAAGCCCCTGGGAATCGCTCTGGGCTCCCTTCTGTTCGGACTGCTCAAATGTATCGGTGCAACCTATGCGTCCCTTGACATCAACGGTGACGGCATCTGCGCCCTCAAGGAGCTTGGACTCCCCATTTACTTCTACAACATTATCCCCTACGTAGTAGTTCTCCTCGTTCTTGCCTTTGCCTCCAACAAATCAAGAGCTCCCAAGGCTGAGGGTATCCCCTACGACAAGGGTCAGAGATAACCGATTCATATAATTATAATAACAAAAAGCTACCGGTTTTACCGGTGGCTTTTTCTCTTGGAAACGGGTTGCAAAAGTCAGTTTTTCTCTCGTGTATAATGGTGTCACAAACAAAGAGAGCGGCAAACAAAAGCCACTCGAATCCACCCCAAAGGGTCCGGAAACGAGTTGCAAAACCGCAAAACTCAGTGGTGTATAATAAAGCCACAAGATAAAACAAAACAAAAAACAAATCAAAATTTTGGAGGAAAACAAAATGACAACAACTTACAATCTTAACGGAAAAACAACACAGGACATCGCAATGATCGTTAGAAACTATCTCGAAATGAACGAAGGTATGGAATCCCAGACTTTCGCTACACCGGAAGGCGGCGCAGTTATTCAGGCAAGATCCCGCGGCGGCTCATTCAAGCAGTTCGTAGGCCTTGACAAGGCTATCACAGTTAAGATCAACCCTATCTCCGAAACTCACGTAAGCGTTGACATCGGTGAAGGCAAGTGGATCGACAAGGGAATCGCAATGACTGTTTCCTGGTTCGTTCTTTGGCCCCTTGCTGTTACATCCGGTATCGGCATGTACAAGCAGTCCCAGCTCCCTAAGAAAATCAATAGCATCATCGCCCAGAACCTCTGCTACGGTTTTTAATAAAACTATCACAATAACAAAAGCCCTACTGAAAGCGTGATGTTCTTATCGGAAAAATCATAATTCAGTTTGTTTATATAATGCGGAATTGCTCCGCGGTAGACAAACAATTAACGCCGACAGATTCTTTAGATCTGTCGGCGTTTGCTATTCGACAAATTGGAATTTACTTAATAGATAACTGTTTATCTCTTATCTTCAAACATGCCTCAATATGCATAATCCAATGTCTTGAAAATGGCATCTGAATCAATCCTTTTACATCTTTTCCACACCAATAA
>SVSJ01000003.1 GCA_015064355.1 Oscillospiraceae bacterium
CTACGGTGACAGCTCCCTCCCGGAAGGAGCCTTTTTCTGTCCAATTTTGCTCGTCAATTTTCTCCTCACCGGCTATAGCCTCTAATGAACCACGCGACTATCGCGTGGTTTTCGGTATACAATAAAATGCCAAGCTTAGATGCTCGGCATTTTTTATTTATTTAATTTCGCTGCCGCCCCACTCGACTAGGGTAAATCCTACCCTCTCCGGTGCAGTCAGCACTTGAAGATCAATGGAAACAGGCTCCTCAAGTGCTTTCCATGCCATAAATACGCGGATCACAGTGTCAGGTTCGGGATCAACTTTTAGCTTTGCGCTCTCGGTATAAGCTGTGGTCTGGAATGAGATGATATTAAATTTATTGTTCTCCATCTGGGGAGCCCAATAGATAATGAACTCATTTGCCTCTTTGTCGGTGAGTCCGAGTTTTGCGAGAGCGTCTTCAAGAAAATCAACGGTGTCTTCACCTGGTACAACAAATCCCTGTGTCATATCGTACTCGGTATCTGCTTCCCCTTCCCAGAACAGACAATAGTATTCTCGACCTGCTTCGTCGGTGAGCGTGCCGTCGGGGGAGGCGGTAACTGACCAGCCGTTGTTGTAGAGAGGATATGTGTGAGTAAGCTTGCCGCAAAAATCAAGCTTAACGGAAATCATGGTTTCCTCTTCGGGATAGAGGTATATTACCGGCTTTCTATATGTGGGTGGATAGATATCCAAAGGGTCACACGTATCAACAACGTTTTCTTCCTGTTGTGTGTCGTCTTGACATTCAATAACCTTCTCGTCGTCAGGTGTGCATCCCAGCAGTGTTAGCAGAATTCCAAGCGCCAAGATAGCGGAAATTGTCTTTTTCATAATCGCTCTCCTAATTTGTGATGATAATTAGACGTTGTATGAGAAATAAAAGTTCCGCGAATTTTTGGAATTGTGGTAAAAAATTACTCCGAGCGAGTTTGCCCGGATATTTTTCATTAGGTCATTTTTTCCTGCTTGACTTTCTTATCTATTACGTGGCGGGATGCAAGCTCATTGTGAATATCCTCAAGAGAAATTCCCATCTGAAGCATAAGCACCATTACGTGATACGCAAGGTCGGCGATTTCGTAGATAGTTTCACGCTTATCGTCAGCTTTACCTGCGATGATAACTTCAGTACACTCCTCGCCAACCTTCTTGAGGATCTTATCAATTCCCTTTTCGAAGAGGTAAGTTGTGTAGGAGCCTTCCTTCTTCTCAAGCTTTCTGCCCTCAAGCATTTTCATAAGAGACTGGAGTGAGAATTCATGAAGAGTGTCGCTTTCCCACAGGGGATTCTCAAAGCAGGACTCTGTGCCAAGGTGGCAAGCAGGTCCGTCGGGTTCAACAACTACTACAAGTGCGTCCTTATCGCAGTCTGCGGTGATTGACACGATATGCTGATAATTGCCGCTGGTCTCTCCCTTAAGCCACAGTTCCTGTCTGGAACGGCTCCAGAAGCACGTCAGGCCCTTCTCCATTGAAATTTGTAGGCTTTCCTTGTTCATATATGCAAGTGTGAGAACGCGCTTTGTAACAGCGTCTACGACTATTGCAGGAATAAGCCCACGGTCGTCAAATTTAAGTTCGTCTATATTGATCATTTATCTGATCTCCTTTCCGGTAAGGCGTGTGGGAATGCCGTTATTTGCCATTGTTTCTTTAAGATCATTAATGCTGACTTCACCAAAGTGAAAGATTGATGCGGCCAAGCCTGCATCTACCTTTGGTAATGTGTTGAACAGAGTTATAAAATGCTCGATCGAGCCGGCTCCACCCGATGCGATCACCGGTACTGACACGGCATTGCAAACGGCTTCGAGCATTTTAAGGTCAAATCCGCCCTTGACGCCGTCTGTGTCAATAGAGTTGACTACGACCTCTCCGGCGCCTGAATCAACGCAACGCTTTATCCAGCTTATAGCCTCCATTCCGGTGTCTTCTCTGCCGCCTTTAGCGAACACTCTGAACTCACCGTCTTTACGTTTAACGTCAACTGAAAGGACAACACACTGGTCGCCGTATAGCTTTGCCGCTTCTCCGATAAGATCGGGATTACGGATAGCTCCGGAATTAACGCTGACCTTATCTGCGCCGCATTTCAGTACTCGGTCAAAGTCTGCAACGTTGTTGATGCCGCCGCCTACGGTTACGGGAATAAACACAGTTTTTGTGGTCTCACAGAGTATATCCGTGAAAAGCTGTCGCCCTTCAAAGGAAGCGGTTATATCGTAGAAAACAAGCTCGTCAGCACCGTTTTCGCTGTAATATCTGGCCAGTTCTACGGGAGAGGAAACATCGTTCAGTCCCTCAAAGTTTACGCCCTTTACTACCCTGCCGTTTTTCACGTCAAGGCATGGAATAATTCTTTTAGTTATCATTTTGTTGCCTCTATTGCATCGCTCAAAGATATTGCGCCTGTGTAGTAGGCTTTTCCGATTATTGCACCGTGAATATTAAGTGCTGCAAGCTTAAGAACGTCATCCATTGATGAAACACCGCCTGAGGCAATAATGTTCATGCTAAGCTCATCAGACAAAGTCTTGTATAGCTCAACATTGCTGCCCTGCATGGCGCCGTCCTTTGAAATATCGGTGGAGATAAGGGTTTTGATGCCAATGCTTTCCATCTTCTTGCAGAAGTCAATGGCGGTGTATGAGGATTTCTCCGTCCAGCCTTTTACTG
Source organism: Oscillospiraceae bacterium (assembly GCA_015064355.1). Taxonomy (GTDB): domain Bacteria; phylum Bacillota; class Clostridia; order Oscillospirales; family CAG-272; genus UMGS1696. Next base: position 2,705 of record SVSJ01000003.1, read on the forward strand.
CAACGTATCCATCTTTGATGTCTACACCAACAGCGATCTTCTCGCCGTATTTAAGTGCACATTCCTTTGCGAAATCCGGATTCTGTACTGCAGCTGTTCCGAGGATGACACGGTGGAGGCCTGCCTCAATGTATGCGTCAACAACGTCCATACTGCGAATTCCGCCGCCGATCTCACAGAAAAGGTTTGTCTCTGCTTTGATCTTTTTCACCACGTCAAAATTTGGGGTGAGACCGTGCTGCGCGCCTTCCAGGTCAACAAGATGGATGCACTGTGCACCTGCCGCCTCGAAATCCTTTGCAACTGCTATAGGATCGTCGTTATATACGGTCATTTTTGAGTAGTCACCCTTGAAGAGGCGGACCGCTTTTCCGTTGTATAAATCTATTGCAGGATAAATTAGCATAGCGTCACCTCAACTCGTTAAATGCGCGGAGAATTGAGAGTCCTACCTCCCCGCTTTTCTCAGGATGGAACTGGCAACCGAACACGTTATCCCGCGCAACTGCGGCTGTCAGTATTGCACCGTACTCTGTTGTTGCGATGGTGTTTTCCTCACAGTTTGTTCCGTGGTATGAATGGACGAAATACACGCAGTCGCCGTCATTTATGTATTTGAAAATTGGGCTTTTCTCACCTCGGAAAATAAGGGGATTCCAGCCGATGTGAGGAATCTTTAGCCCTGCGGGAATGGTCTCGGAAATCGGGCGTATCTCACCACCGATCAAGCCAAGGCCACAGTGCTCACCGTACTCAAAGCTTTTCTCAAGAAGCATCTGCATTCCGAGGCAGATTCCCATAAGATATTTGCCTTTTTTTGCTTCTGAAATAACCGTATCGGCAAGACCGGATGAACGTAGCTTTTCTGCCGCATCACCAAATGCGCCAACCCCGGGTAAGATTATCTTTTGTGCGTCCCGAAGAACACGGGGATCTGATGTCACAACTGCCTCGGCACCGATCGCCGCAAAGGAGGACTTCAGAGAGAACAGATTTCCAACACCGTAATCAACTATTGCTATCATTAAAGAACTCCTTTGGTTGAGGGAATCTCGTTTGCGTACAATGGGTCAATAGCAACGGCGGCTCTCAGGCTCCGTGCGATTGATTTAAAGGCACCTTCGATAATGTGGTGGGAGTTAGTGCCGTCGATCTGTTTCACGTGTAGAGTGAGCTGTGCGTTGCGTATAAAGCCAAGCCAGAATTCTTCAACAAGCTCTGTGTCGAAATCTCCTACTCTTGATGTGGGGATATGGAGTCCGTATGTCAAGGAATCTCTGCCGGATATATCAACAGCGGAGAGAATGAGGGTCTCATCCATGGGAAGGATCATAAATCCGTATCGGGTAATTCCCTTTTTATCGCCGATTGCCTCTCTAAAAGCTTTGCCGAGGGAGATACCGATATCCTCAACTGTGTGGTGGTAGTCAACGTGAGTATCGCCCTCACACTTAACGGTCAGATCAAATCTGCCGTGGCTAGCAAAAAGGGTCAGCATATGATCAAGGAAACCGCAGCCGGTATTGATCTCGCTCTTTCCGCTGCCGTCAAGATCAAGCTTCAATGATATATCGGTCTCCGCTGTTTTTCTGTTTATTTCAGCGATTCTCATTGTACTTCCTCCAAAATTTCTTCAAGCTTTTCGATAAGGAATTTCATTTGCTCAAGGCTACCGATAGTTATGCGGTTATATTCAACGAGCTTAGGTTTGTCAAAGTGGCGGACGAGGACTCCCTTTTCACGGAGCTTTTGATATATCATCTTGCCGCCGACAGTTTTATGCTTTGCGAAAATGAAGTTTGCCGTGGACTCGGGCATTTCGAAGCCCAGCTTTTTTAGTTCGTTGGTGGTATAGGTCCTGTTTTCGATGATAGTTTTGCAATTTGACCTCACATATTCGTCGTCTTCAAGCATTCCGAGTCCTGCCGCTAATGTCATAGAGTTGACATTATAGGGATTTGTGGAATAGCGGATTGTGTGAAGATCGGCAATAATAGCTTTTGAGCCAATGCCGAAGCCAAGTCTTGCGCCTGCCATTGAGCGAGATTTAGAGAATGTTTGTGTTACAAGGAGGTTATCGAATTCGTGGATCAGGGGAATACAGGACTCGCCGCCGAAATCAACGTATGCTTCGTCGATGACAACTATGTTGTCGGGATTAGACTCGAGAATTTTGCGGATCTCGGACACAGGAAGTGCGATTCCGGTAGGTGCGTTGGGGTTTGCGATGAATATTGTTTTCTTTATGCCTATGTAATCATCCACGTTAACGGTGAAGTCCTTGCGAAGGGGGATCTCACAATAAGGCACACCGTTCAACTCGGCAAACACGGGATAGAAGCCATAGGTTATGTCCGGAAATACAGCAGGATGATCTGTGTCGCAGAATGCCATAAACGCAAAGTTCAAGACTTCGTCGGAGCCGTTTGTTACGATAGTTTCGTCGTAATCTACACCGTAATAATCCGCAAGCTTCTGTCGGAGAGCTCTGCACTCGGGATCAGAATAAAGCTCAAGCTTTTTTCCGGCTTCCGTTGCCAGATTTTCGGCGCGGTCGGACGGCGGAAAGGGGCTTTCGTTTGTATTGAGCTTTACGTATTTGAAATCCTTAGGCTGCTCGCCCGGTGTGTACGGAACAAGCTCTTTATATTTCCCTGAGAAAAATCTGCTCATAATCAGTCCTCGAATCTGATAACTGCGCTCTTTGCGTGTGCTGTAAGTCCTTCCTTGGTGGCGAATCTGTGAACATCCCACGCGACATTTTCAAGAGCGTCTTTTGTATAGTAAGTATACTGGGTTTTCTTTATAAAATCGTCAACGGACAGGGGGCTTGAAAATCTTGCTGTTCCGCTGGTGGGCAAGGTGTGGTTGGGGCCTGCGAAATAATCGCCGAGAGCCTCGGGACAGTACTTGCCCATGAAAATCGAGCCTGCGTGCTTGATCATATCAAGATAATCGAAGGGATTATCTACAGACAGTTCAAGATGCTCGGGTGCAATCTCATTTGCTATGTCAATTGCTGCCATTAAAGTATCGGCTACGATGATCTTGCCGTTGTTGTCAATGGAAACACGGGCAATTTCCGCTCTCTCAAGGAGGGGGATCTGCTCTTCAAGCTCTCGTGAAACTGCTTCTGCCAGCTCCATTGAGTCCGTTACGAGGACTGCGCTTGCCATTTTGTCGTGCTCTGCCTGGGAGAGAAGATCGGCAGCCACGTATTTGGGGTTGGTTGTTTTATCAGCTACGACGAGTATCTCGCTGGGTCCTGCGATCATATCAATGGAAACCTGACCAAACACCTGCTTCTTTGCTTCAGCAACAAATGCGTTACCGGGACCAACGATCTTGTCGACCTTGGGGATGCTTTCGGTGCCGTATGCAAGAGCAGCTATGGCCTGTGCGCCGCCTACCTTGAAGATCTTGTCAACGCCTGCTATATCCGCCGCAACGAGAATTGCGGGGTTTACCTTACCCTCGCTGCTTGGAGGAGTAACGATTACAACGTCCTCGCAGCCTGCAATCTTTGCGGGAATTGAGTCCATAAGCACGGTGGAGGGGTATGCTGCTGTTCCGCCGGGTACATAGAGACCGGCCTTTGCAATAGGAATGATCTTCTGGCCGATCACAACACCGGACTCATCATTTATGATAAAGCTGTTTCTGACCTGCTTTTCATGGAACTTGCGGATATTCTTTGCGGCTTTCTTTATTACTTCGATAAATTCGGGTTCAACCAAGGTATACGCTTCCTCGATCTCCTCTCGCGATACAAGAAGAGTGGAAAGCTTTGCCTTATCGAATTTTTCCGTGTATTCATAGAGGGCGCGATCACCGTTTGCTCTTACATTTGCGATGATTTCAGCAACAACTGCTTCTACGTTCACAGCTGGAACAGCGCGAGCAAAAATGTCCTTATTATCAACTTCACCATATTTCAGTATCTTAATCATTTTTTGCCTCCAGCTGAGCTCTGATCTTTTTGGTGAGCTCTTCAATTTGCTGATTTTTGAATCTGAAGCTTGCCTTATTCGCAATAAGACGGGCGCTGATTGGAACTACAGTTTCAATAACGTTCAAGTTGTTTTCCTTGAGAGTAGTACCGGTTTCAACAATATCAACGATCACGTCGGACAGACCAAGAATAGGCGCGATCTCAATAGATCCGTTTAGGCGGATAATATCAATGTCTCTGCCCTTTGATGCGTAGTGGTTTTGGGTGATGTTAACAAACTTTGTGGCAACCTTCAGAGTGCGCTGGGGATCGTCGTGGAAGTTTGCCATAGCGGCAACTGCCATTCTGCATTTACCAAGGTCGAGGTCAAGAAGTTCGTAGATGTCTGGCTCGTACTCGAGAAGAATATCTTTACCTGCAACCCCTATATCAGCGGCACCGCGCTCAACGTAAATTGATACGTCAGAGGGCTTTACCCAGAAGTAGCGGACACCAACTTCTTCGTTTTCAAAAATTAGCTTGCGGTTGTTTTCTTTGATCGAGGGGCACTCGAATCCCGCAGCCTCAAACATTGCGTAAACCTTTTCACCGAGTCTTCCCTTAGGGAGCGCAATATTAAGCATTGTTTTCATATTCGTTCTCCCTTCAAGAAAGCTTAATTAGCTCTTTGTATTTGATGTTCTCGGGGATAGATTTAACCGCAACGGCACTTTTGCCCATTTTTGCAACAGAATCAACTGCATCACTGATCTTATGAAGAGATACAGAGTCATCATAAAAAACAACTGTATCAACATCGTATTCGTTGCCGCTGTCATTGAGTCTTTCAAGCATATCAAGATATACGGCAAAGCCGATCGCGCGAGATGTGCGCTTCATTTTCTTAAGAAGTTTATCGTACTGACCGCCGGAAAGTACGCTTGTGGGGACACCGTTGATGAATCCCTTGAAGACGATTCCGTTATAGTAGCTAAGATCGCTGACTACGGAAAAATCTATGCGAAGCATATTGCCGAGGCCGTTTTTGTCAAGGAGAGAAACGATACTCTCGAGGGTGGAGATGGATTCCTCAGCAACCACTCCCTTATACGTTGCCTTAAGCTTGGGAATTACATCGGATGGCTTTCCATAAATGGAAACAAGGCTTTGGAGAAGCTCGGCCCCCTGCTCGTCTACGCCATTTTCAAGACACACCTTTTTAATATCGTGGGTGTTTTTGTCTCCGATGAGTCTGAGTACCTGGCTTCTTGCTTCACCGAAAAGTCCGATATTGTCAAGAACCTCGGAGACGATACCAAGGTGAGATATGTCAAGCTCGCAATCGTCGGAAATAGTTTTAAGGCTACGTGCGGCAAGCATCAGCACCTCGTATATGCAATACTCGTCTATATCGCCAATGCATTCAAGACCAACCTGCATGATTTCCTTGAAGGAATTGGTAGCACCGGAAACGCGGTATACATTTTCATTATAGTACACCTTATCAAGCTTCCCTGCCTCGTCCTTGCTGTTTTTGATGATAGATAAGGTCACGTCGGGTTTAAGCGCCATAAGCTTTCCGTTTGTGTCGGTAAAGGTAATTATGTTATCTGAAATGAGAAAATTCTTGTTGCGCACGTACAGGTCATATTCTTCAAACTTGCTCATTTTATACTGGGTATAACCGTAACCACCGTAAAGAGCGCGAAGTGCCAGTATTGCCCGCTCGTCAGTTTTAAGTTTTATTTCGTCGAGTCTCATTTATTTCTTTTCTCCGCTTGCTTTAATTTCTCAATAGCATTTATATATCCGCCATCTCCGTAATTGAGGCACTTTCTCACACGGCAAATGGTTGCGGTGCTGATACTTGTCTCTTCTGATATTCTCTGGCAGCTGTATCCCTTTTCAAGCATAACAGCAACGTCGAAGCGCTGTGCCATATCCTGAATTTCTCTGATCGTACAAACGTCCTCGAAAAATGCATAGCATTCTTCAAGTGTTTCAAGGCTCATTATCGCTCGAAACAGCTGATCCATTGTGGCGGAGTGAAGGTCAACCATATCCTAATCCTCTATTCTGAAATATTACCAGATAATAATATCACTTTATCATACTAAAGTCAATAGTAATTTTATAAATTTTTGCTATTTTCGGATAAAACTTTCAAAAGAAAATGCCTGCATTATCCGTCGTTTTGCACAACAGACTATGCAGGCAATATTATCTTAGGAATTAGAACAGGCCGGTGATCTTTCCGGATGCGTCTACGTCGATCCTTTCAGCTGCGGGAGACTTGGGAAGGCCGGGCATTGTGAGGATCTCGCCTGTGAGGACTACGATAAATCCTGCACCTGCGGATACCTTAATGTTCTTTACTGTAACTGTAAAGCCTTCGGGTGCGCCGAGCTTTGTGGGATCGTCGGAGAAGCTGTACTGTGTCTTGGCGATACATACGGGAAGCTTGTCAAAGCCGAGAGCTGTGAGTTCTGCGATTTGCTTCTGTGCTGCGGGAAGAATAGAGATTCCCTCGCCGCCGTACACCTTCTTGACAACTGCTTCGATCTTATCTGCGATGGTGCCGTCAAGCTCGTAGGAGAAGGTGAAGTCGCCCTTTTCTTCTTCACAGAGGCGAACAACTTCGCGAGCAAGCTCTTCGCCGCCCTTACCGCCGTTGGCCCATACTGTAGAGAGGCAGGTGTTAACGCCAAGCTCTCTGCACTTTGCGATGATGAAGTCGATTTCACGGTCTGTATCTGTGGGGAATCTGTTAACTGCAACAACGCAAGGAAGCTTGTATACGTTCTTGATGTTGGAAACGTGGCGGAGGAGATTGGGGATACCTGCTTCAAGAGCTCCGAGATCTTCTGTACCAAGCTGTGTCTTTGCGAGGCCGCCGTGCATCTTCAGCGCACGAACAGTTGCTACAACTACAACAGCATCGGGAACGAGGCCTGCTGCGCGGCACTTGATGTCAAGGAACTTTTCAGCACCAAGGTCGGCACCGAAACCGGCTTCAGTAATGGTATAGTCTCCCATTTTGAGAGCCATTTTTGTTGCGATTACGGAGTTACAGCCGTGTGCGATATTTGCGAAAGGACCGCCGTGAACGAATGCAGGTGTGCCTTCGAGTGTCTGAACAAGGTTAGGAGCGAGAGCGTCCTTAAGAAGTGCAGTCATAGCACCAGCCGCCTTGAGCTGACCGCAGGTTACGGGCTCGCCCTTGAAGTTGTAACCAACGATGATCTTGGAAAGGCGTTCCTTAAGGTCGGAAATAGAGTTGGACAGGCAGAAAATTGCCATGATTTCGGACGCAACGGTGATGTCGAATCCGTCTTCTCTCGGTACGCCGTTTGCCTTACCGCCCATACCGTCTACAATGAAGCGGAGCTGGCGGTCATTCATATCAACGCAACGCTTCCAAGTGATTCTGCGAACGTCGATACCAAGCTCGTTGCCCTGCTGGATATGGTTATCAAGCATAGCTGCAAGGAGGTTGTTAGCAGCGCCGATTGCGTGGAAGTCGCCTGTGAAGTGGAGGTTGATGTCCTCCATAGGAACTACCTGTGCATATCCGCCGCCTGCCGCACCGCCCTTAACACCGAATACGGGGCCGAGGGAGGGTTCGCGAAGTGCTACGGTTACGTCCTTGCCGATGTATCTGAGACCGTCTGCAAGGCCGATTGTCGTTGTTGTCTTACCTTCACCTGCGGGGGTGGGGGTAATAGCGGTTACAAGAACGAGCTTGCCGTTTTTCTTATCCTTTGTATCTTCAAGGAGAGAAAGATTTACTTTTGCCTTGTATCTGCCATACTGCTCGATGTATTTCTCGTCGATCTTTGCGGTTTTTGCGATTTCCTGAATGGGCTTGAGCTCACAGCTCTGTGCTATTTCAATATCTGTTTTGTACTGCACGTCTAAGTCCTCCAAAATTATTTAAAATATTTTACTGCCGCTTCAAACATGCGGATATCAAAGTTGCCGGGAATATTCTTATAAAGTCCTGCGCCTATACGCTCGCTGTGTCCCATTTTACCGAATACGCGTCCGTCGGGAGAGGTAATACCCTCTATAGCGTACATGGAATCGTTGGGGTTAAAGTGAACGTCGCTTGTTGCATTGCCATCAAAGTCAACGTACTGGGTTGCAATCTGACCGTTTGCTGCAAGAGCTTTGATAGTTGCTTCATCAGCAAGGAATCTACCCTCACCGTGAGAGATCGGCACGCTGTAAACGTCGCCTACGTTTGTAAGCGCAAGCCAAGGAGACTTGTTAGATGCAATTCTTGTGCGAACGATTCTGGACTGGTGGCGGGCGATCGTGTTGAATGTAAGAGTTGGGCAGTTTTCATCAGTGTCGATGATCTTACCGTAAGGAACGAGACCAAGCTTGATAAGAGCCTGGAAGCCGTTACAGATACCGCACATAAGACCGTCATGCTTTTCAAGAAGTTCGGTTACGCCTTCTTTAATTGCAGCGTTGCGGAAGAATGCTGTAATGAACTTACCGGAGCCGTCAGGTTCGTCGCCGCCGGAGAAACCACCGGGAATGAATACCATCTGTGCTGTCTTAAGTTCATTAGCGAAGTTTTCAACACTTGCCTGGATATCAGAGGAAGTAAGGTTGCGGATTACGATGATCTCGGGGTCAGCACCTGCGTCACGAACAGCCTTTGCGCTGTCGAATTCGCAGTTTGTACCAGGGAATACGGGAATAAGAACCTTAGGTCTTGCAACCTTAACTGCAGGAGCAGGTCTTGTTTCAGCTGTGTAGCAGAAGTTCTCCATAGGAGTCTTTCTGTCAGGAATGTTGCACTTATAAACGCCCTCAAGCTTATCTTCGTAGATACCGAGAAGCTCGTTCATGCATACGGACTCGTCGCCAAGTGTGATCTTTCCGTCGTCAGTAACAGTACCGATGCACTGTGCACCATCTATATCACCGTCTGCTTCAACAACGAATGCGCCATAGCAATAGTCGAAGATATTTTCTGTAGTAACGTTCTCAAAGCGGAAGCCGAATCCGTTACCAAATGCCATTTTCATAACAGCTTCTGCGATACCGCCCATACCGGGTGTGTAGCAGGAAACTGCCTTTTTCTCTCGCATTAGGCTTGTTACCTTATTCATCGTTGCGATGAGAGATTCGGTTTCGGGGAGTCCGTTTTCGTCAAGCTTCGGGCAGAATACGTAAACCTTGTTGCCGGCCTTCTTGAATTCGGGAGATACGATGTCGCCAACCTTTTCTGTGGTTACTGCAAAAGAAACCAAAGTCGGAGGAACGTCAAGGTCCTCGAAGGAACCACTCATTGAGTCCTTACCGCCGATTGAGCCGATTCCCAGGTTCATCTGTGCCTTGAATGCGCCAAGAAGAGCTGCGAGAGGCTTGCCCCAACGCTTGCCGTCCTTACCGAGTCTTTCAAAGTATTCCTGGAATGTGAGATATACGTCCTTGAATTCAGCACCTGTAGCGATAAGCTTGCAGACAGATTCAACTACTGCAAGATATGCGCCGTGGTAGGGACTCTGTTCGGTGATGAATGGGTTATAACCCCAAGCCATAAGGGAGCAGTCATCGGTATGCTTCTTCTCAACGGATACCTTCTGAACCATAGCCTGAATAGGAGTAAGCTGGTTCTTACCACCGAAAGGCATAAGCACAGTGCCGGCACCGATTGTGGAGTCAAACTGTTCGGAAAGGCCGCGCTTGGAGCAGATGTTGAGGTCTGCAGCCATTGCTTTTACGTTGTCAGTGAATGTGCCGCTTATCTGCTTTCCCTTGAGTGCGGGAGCAGCTGCGGTTACTGTAATATGCTTGTCAGCGCCGTTTGAGTTGAGGAATTCGCGGCTTACGTCAACGATCTTCTTGCCGTTCCAGGTCATAACGAGACGCGGATCGGCGTCAACTACTGCAACGGGACAAGCCTGGAGGTTCTCACTCTTTGCGAGAGCAAGGAATTTGTCAATATTTTCAGGTTCGATAACAACAGCCATTCTCTCCTGAGATTCGCTGATTGCAAGCTCTGTACCGTCAAGGCCTTCGTACTTCTTGGGGACAGCGTTAAGGTCGATCTTAAGGCCGTCTGCAAGCTCGCCGATAGCAACGGAAACACCGCCTGCACCGAAGTCATTACAACGCTTGATCATGCGGCATGCTTCAGGGTTGCGGAACAGTCTCTGGAGCTTTCTTTCTTCGGGTGCGTTACCCTTCTGAACTTCAGCACCGCAGGTTTCAACGGAATGAACATTGTGAGACTTGGAGGAGCCTGTTGCACCACCGATACCGTCACGACCTGTGCTACCGCCGAGGAGGACAACAACGTCTCCGGGAGCGGGAACTTCACGGCGAACATTTGCCGCGGGAGCAGCTGCGATTACGGCACCGATCTCCATTCTCTTTGCGGCGTAACCGGGATGGTAGATCTCGTCTACGCTACCTGTTGCAAGGCCGATCTGGTTACCGTAAGAGGAGTAACCGTCAGCCGCTGTGGTAACGAGCTTTCTCTGGGGAAGCTTACCAGGAATGGTTTCGCTGATAGGCTTAAGAGGATCTGCCGCACCGGTAACGCGCATTGCGCCGTATACGTAGGAACGACCGGACAGCGGGTCACGGATCGCACCGCCGATACAGGTTGCAGCGCCGCCGAAGGGCTCGATCTCTGTGGGGTGGTTATGTGTTTCGTTCTTGAAGAGGAGGAGCCAAGGCTCGCTTACGCCGTCAACGTCAACGTTGATCTTAACTGTGCAGGCGTTTATCTCTTCGGATTCGTCCAGCTTATCAAGCTTACCGTTTGCCTTAAGATGACGCACCGCGATGGTTGCAATATCCATAAGGCAGATGGGCTTTGTTCTGCCGAGAGCTTTTCTCGTTTCGATATAATCGTTGTAAGCGTTCTGGAGAAGCTCGTCCTCGAATGTCACGTCATCAATTACGGTGAGGAAGGTGGTGTGACGGCAATGGTCAGACCAGTATGTGTCGATCATGCGGATCTCTGTGATCGTGGGGTCGCGATCTTCACTTCTGAAATACTCCTGACAGAATACGATATCGTCTCCGTCCATTGCGAGGCCGTAGTCGCGGCGGAACTCGTCGAGCTCTTCTTTAGTGAGCTTATTAAACCCATCAAGAGTTTTAACATCTGTGGGAATATCGTACTTTGCTTCGAGGGTTTCGGGAAGTTTAGCGCTGGCTTCTCTCGCTTCAACAGGGTTGATTACGTACTTCTTTATCTCAGCGATTTCTTTGTCGGAGAGGTTTCCGTAAAGTGCGTACACCTTTGCAGTGCGGATTCTCGGACGCTCACCCTGGGAGATGATCTGGATACACTGTGCAGCGGAGTCTGCTCTCTGGTCAAACTGACCGGGCAGGAACTCTACCGCGAATACGGTTGCGTCGCCAAAATCCACGTCGTCGTAAACGATGTCAAGCTGAGGCTCGGAAAAGACCGTGGTCTTTGCATACTCAAAAAGCTCGGGTGCGATATTGTCAGCATCGTAGCGGTTAAAAACGCGAACATCTGTCAGCGCTTCAATGCCGAGGAGTGTGCGTACACTTGAAAGAAGGCCTTTGGCTTCATTTGCAAGTTCTTTTTTCTTTTCAACAAATACTCTGTATACCATTATTATTCCTCCAATGCTGCCATAGCGCGTGCACCGATGTCGTGACGGTAGTATGCGTTTTCAAAGCTGATTTTATTAACCATTGCATAAGAATCGGCGATTGCATCCTTCAAAGTTTCAGCTATCGCGGTTGCTCCGAGAACTCTACCGCCGTTTGTGAGCAGTTTACCGTCAGATAACTTTGCGCCTGCAATAAATACGCTGTTTTCAATTTCCTCGGGAATAGTCATCTCAAAGCCCTTTTCGTAGCTCTGCGGGTATCCCTTGGACGCCATAATTACGCAGCATGCGTGTTTGTCACTGAACTTGACCTCTGTTTCTGCAAGAGTACCGTTTGTGGTTGCCTGCATTATAGTGAGAAGGTCGCTTTCAAGGAGCGGAAGGACAACCTGTGTTTCGGGATCACCGAAGCGACAGTTATATTCGATTACCTTTGGGCCATTCGGTGTGATCATAAGTCCAAAGTAAAGGCAGCCTTTGAAGGTTCTACCCTCAGCGTTCATCGCTTTAATTGTGGGCAGGAAGATTTTTTCCATACATTCCTTTGCTACAGATTCTGTGTAGTAAGGATTGGGAGCAACAGTTCCCATACCGCCGGTGTTAAGGCCTGTATCGTTGTCCCCTGCTCTCTTGTGGTCCATTGATGAGATCATAGGCACCACTACGTTTCCGTCAGTAAAGGAGAGGACGGACACCTCGGGGCCTGTGAGGAATTCTTCGATTACAATGTGGTCGCCGCTTTTACCGAACTGCTTATCCTGCATCATTGAGATAACTGCGTTCTTTGCGGTTTCTCTGTCCTCGGCAATAATAACACCTTTGCCAAGTGCCAGTCCGTCAGCCTTAATTACTGTAGGAATCGGGCAGGTCTCAACGTAAGCGAGAGCCTTTTCCATATCGTCGAATACTTCATATGCAGCTGTGGGAATGCCGTATTTCTTCATCAGGTTTTTTGAGAACACTTTACTTCCCTCAATGATTGCCGCATTTGCGCGAGGACCGAAGCAAGGGATTCCCTCCGCTTCCAGTGCGTCAACGCATCCAAGCACCAGCGGATCGTCGGGAGCAACCACTGCGTAGTCGATCTTATTCTCGACAGCAAATTTTGTGATAGCTTCGATGTCTTTTGCACCGATATCCACGAGGGTTGCATCCTTTGCCATACCGCCGTTGCCGGGGAGGGCGTAGATCTCGGTGACGTTTTTATTTTCTTTGATCTTTTTGATGATGGCGTGTTCTCTTCCGCCACCGCCAACTACCATTATTTTCATATTTCAGTCCTTATAAGATTAATGGTGGAACAGTCTCATACCGGTAAATGCCATTACCATATCGTTCTTGTCACATTCTGCAATTACAAGATCGTCACGGATAGATCCGCCGGGCTCTGCAACGTACTTAACGCCGGAAGCGTATGCTCTCTTGATATTGTCAGCAAATGGGAAGAAAGCGTCGGACGCAAGAGCAACATTGGTGTAGCCGTTAAGCCATTCTCTCTTATCTTCTGCTGTAAGGGGAGCAGGCTGTTCTGTAAAGTAGTTCTGCCAGATGCCGTCAGCACATACGTCTTCTTCGTTTCCATTGATGTAGCCGTCGATCACGTTGTCGCGCTCGGGTCTGCCCATTGTGGGAAGGAAAGGAAGTGCGAGGGTCTTGGGATGCTGGCGGAGAAGCCATGTGTCAGCCTTTGTACCTGCAAGTCTTGTGCAGTGGATTCTGGACTGCTGACCTGCGCCTACACCGATCGCCTGACCGTCGATGGCGTAGCAAACGGAGTTGGACTGTGTGTACTTCAGTGTGATAAGAGCAACGATAAGGTCGCGCTTTGCAGATTCGGGAAGATCCTTGTTTGCTGTTACGATATTTTCAAGAAGGTGATTGCCGATCTTAAATTCGTTTCTGCCCTGCTCGAAGGTAATACCGTAAACGTCCTTTGTTTCGATGGGCTCGGGCTTATATTCAGGATCAATTTCAACGATGTTGTAGTTGCCCTTTCTCTTGGACTTGAGGATTTCAAGTGCTTCGGGCTCGTAACCGGGAGCGATGATACCGTCGGAAACTTCACGAGCAATAAGCTTTGCAGTTGTTACGTCGCAAACGTCGGAGAGTGCAACCCAGTCACCGAAGGAGCAAAGTCTGTCTGTGCCGCGTGCACGAACATATGCACAAGCAAGAGGAGACTCGTCAAGGCCTTCGATATCTTCAACGAAGCAAGCCTTCTTGAGACTGTCGCTGAGAGGAAGACCAACAGCTGCAGAGGTAGGAGAAACGTGCTTAAAGGAAGTAGCAGCAGGCATACCAAGGGCTTCCTTCAGTTCTTTTACAAGCTGATAAGAGTTGAATGCGTCGAGGAAGTTGATGTAACCGGGACGTCCGTTGAGCACGGTGATGGGAAGATCGCTTCCGTCCTTCATAAAGATTCTTGAGGGCTTCTGGTTGGGGTTACAACCGTATTTCAGTTCAAATTCTTTCATTGTATCATTGATCCCTTTCGTTTATTATTATTTTGTTCCGTATTTCGAGAGGATATTTTCATATCTCCCCCTGAAATGATAGCTCACTTTATTCTTGTTCTCCCCAATTATCTCAAGTCCGAGATGGGTAAGAACCTCTATTGATTTCTTATTCCGCTTGTCTGCATATGCCTCAACAAACTCCGTATCTCTAGGAATTATCTCAGTGAGATAACTATAGAGTTCTCGAAAAATTCCCGTTACTTTATACTTCTCTGTAAACTGTATCTCTTCCATCATAAAGAGACCTCTGTTAACGAAGTATTGGAAAAATCCTACTATCTCGTCTTTATCGTAGATGAGTAAAATCTGTCTTGGGTCTTTCTGAAGTGAGGGTTTGACGCAGGAGAGCCAAAATGAGAAATCTTCTTCGTATGAGTTGCCCGTCGGAGCGATAACACTCATATTGGAATAAAGTATGTCAAACAGCTTTGGCAGAATCAAGTCCGCCTCTGCTTTATTCAAAAATTCGATTCGCATCAGTTGTTCTTATTTACGATTCTTGTTTCTGTTTCGCCTGTTGTGATGTCGATATATCTTACGAACAAGGAAACCTTGTTATCTTCGTTAAGATTTGTCCAGATAAGGTCTGTGAGAGTGTCAATGTCAGCTTCGGGAAGCTCAAGGGTCTTGGGCTCGCCTTCAAATGACGGAAGCGGATTGCCGTCGCAGTTGTAGGTGTGGATAAACTTTGCGCGACCTGCGATGGGGTTGGAGTAAGCGTATGTAAATCTTTCGCAGGAGCTGTCGTCTCCCTCTGCGCTCTTGAGGATGGACATAGCGAAGTTCATTTCGCCGTTTTCTCTGTGGATAATACCGGAAATGCGGGGTGTGAAGTTTGGCTTGTCATCTTCAAATTCGCGAGTGCGGAGAGCCTGCTCAAAGGTCATCTGCTTGTCCATAAGGTCGTAGATGGTGTCTGTCTGATCGCCGTTTGTAACGATAGTCTTGTTGCCAAGTACTCTTACAGGATAGTAGATAATAAGGTGGGGGTCGATCATCTTGGATTCGTCGAATGCCTTTGTACGCATTGCATCTCCTTCAAGAACGAACACGCGGTTGCGGCTGTTTTCGCTTCTGCCCATAATAAAGTATGCGGTGATAGCCTTTTTACCGTCAGCGCTCTTGCCAATGATGATTCCTCTGCCGTGGTATGCGAGAGAGTTAAGCTCTGTTGCGATAGTAGATATTTTCATTTGAATTATTCTCCTTTAATATACACTTTGTTGTCTTCTACGGTGATTCTTCCGTCGCAGAACAGACGCACAGCCTCGGGAAGAATCTTCCATTCGGCTTCCTCCATGATTCTTCTCTGGAGGGTCTCGGGTGTATCGTCCTGTTTTACTTCTACAGCTTTCTGCAGCACGATGGGGCCGGCGTCACATTCCGGTGTTACGATATGCACAGTTGCGCCGGAGACCTTGACTCCCTTTGCAAGTGCCGCTTCGTGAACATAGAGGCCGTAGTACCCTTTTCCGCAGAAGGACGGGATAAGTGCCGGGTGAACGTTGAGGATCTTATTGGGGAATGCTTCATAGACCTGCTCGTCGATGATCGTGAGGAATCCCGCGAGGACAACCAGGTCGATATCGGCTTCAGTCATTGTGTCGGCAAGGGCCTTTGAATATGCAGCGATGCTCTCGTACTCCTTACGGGCGAGGACTTTCGACTCGATTCCATTGTTTGCCGCTCTTTCAAGTGCGTAAACTCCGGGCTTTGACGCGATCACCAGAGAGATCTTACCGTTGCCCAGTTCCCCTCTCTTTTCAGCGTCGATAAGCGCCTGAAGATTGGTACCGCCACCTGAAACCAGGACTGCAATTTTCGTTTGTTTCATGTCAGTCACCTTTTTTGTCACTCCTTAACCTTGCAAAGGAGAGAAAGTGCGGGAATCAGCATACCTCCGATTGCGTTGCCGAGGATCACAAGCCACAGGTATCCGAATGCTCCTAAGCTTACGATGCCGGATGCTGCGAAGTAGAACATATTTGCGATAGAGTGTTCAAATCCTGCAAGGATGAACACGGGTACGCAGAAGAAGATTCCTGCAATAGACTTGTTCTCACGGTATATAACAACCGCCAGATACATAAGTATACCGCAGAAGATTGCACGGATGAGAGTTTCGGGAACGGTCTGGCCGAGCTTTCCCTCACAGATTGCAAGAGCCTTTTCTCCAAGTGCGGGCAGTGCGAGGCGAATAGCGTAACCGGACACTACGGTGCCGATAAGATTGCCAAGGAGAGAAAGAAGCACTGCGGAAATGTCCGCTTTTTTGTGAGAGAGAACAAGGAATCCGACTTTTCCGGTGAACAGCGCGTATCCGCGGAAGCAGATACACAAAAGTGCAACGGAGAACATAATTGCGCCAACGATCTTTCCGTATCCTGTAAAGTCGTTACAGCAAGCAAGGAAAACACTTCCGCCAAGACCGATACACAAGCCTGCAATTACTCCAAGTGTCAAATCTCTTTTCAGCATAATACTACCTGCTCCTCAGATTCAATTATTTCGCCGAGGATATATGCGTCTTCCCCATTTGCACGGAGGATCTCGAGTGCTGTGTCAACCTGATCAGCGGGAACAACAACGCTCATACCAACGCCCATGTTATAGGTATTATACATATCTCTTTCGGGGATGTTTCCTGTCTTTGCGATAAGATCGAAAATAGGCAGAACGCGAACATCACTCTTATTGATCTTTGCGCCCAGTCCTTCGGGAATGCTTCTCGGAATATTCTCGTAGAAGCCGCCGCCTGTAATATGAGAGATACCCTTAACATCAACTTTCTCGAGGAGTGCGAGGATAGACTTTACGTAAATCTTTGTGGGGGTGAGGAGTGTTTCTGCGATTGTTTTGCCGTCAAGGGCTTCGCAGGGTTCGTAAAGGTTTGCGGGATTATTGTCGATGTCAAACACCTTGCGGATAAGTGAGAATCCGTTTGAGTGGATACCGCTGGACGCGAGAGCGAGGACAACATCTCCTGCCTTCATCTTTTTGTTGTCGATTATCTTTTTCTTATCAACGATACCTACGGCAAAGCCTGCAAGGTCGTATTCCTCTACGGGCATCATACCGGGGTGTTCGGCAGTTTCGCCGCCAATAAGTGCAGCACCGGACTGAACGCAGCCCTCTGCAACGCCACCAACGATAGAGGCGATCTTTTCAGGAATATTCTTGCCGCAAGCAATGTAGTCAAGGAAGAAGAGAGGCTTTGCGCCGCAGCAGATGATATCATTTACGCACATTGCAACGGCGTCGATGCCGATGGTGTCGTGCTTGTCCATGAGGATAGCCATCTTAACCTTTGTGCCGCAGCCATCTGTACCGGAAACGAGAACCGGCTCTTCCATTCCAAGAAGATTAAGTCCAAAGCAACCGCCAAAGCCACCGATGTCGTCAACACAACCCTCGTTCTTTGTGCGTGCTATATGCTTTTTCATGAGTTCAACCGCTTTGTAACCTGCGGTAATGTCAACGCCCGCTGCTGCGTAGCTTTCAGATTTGGAGTTAGAGTGCATTTTGATTGATCCTTTCTTAAGTTGAATGCGCCGTGGGTGTTAATACTGATTATTCTTTACCGGTCCAGCAGTATGTGCAAAGCTTACACTCGGGAAGGCCGATAGCTTTGATAATTCCTTCAAGAGACTGGAATTCAAGGGAGTCAAAGTGGAATTTTTCGCAGAGTGCACGTCTGAGGTTTTTACCGCGCTCGGTATTTGCGTCACTGTATTCGTCGATATGGTTGAAGCCCTCTTCCCCCTCAAGCTCCATGATTACTCTGCGGGCGATAAGGTCCATTTCGCTGTTTGCTCTGGAGAAGTTCAGGTATTTACAGCAATACATAATCGGCGGGCACGCGCTTCTCATATGTACTTCCTTTGCTCCGTGCTCGTGGAGAAACTCCACTGTTTCCTTAAGCTGTGTGCCACGTACGATTGAGTCATCAACGAACAGCAGCTTTTTGTCGTGAATGAACTCTTTAATTGGAATCTGCTTCATTTTTGCAACGCGGTTTCTGTCAACCTGCTTTGCGGGAGTGAAGCTTCTTGCCCAGGTGGGTGTGTACTTGATATAGGGGCGCGCAAATGGAATTCCGCAGGCGTTTGCGTATCCAATTGCATGAGGTGTACCGGAATCCGGGAAGCCGCCAATATAGTCGATGTCGGAGATAGTTCCCTTTTCCTTATCGTTTTCAGCCATAATACTGCCGTCGCGATATCTCATTGCCTCAACATTCACTCCCTCATAATTGGAGGAGGAGTATCCGTAATATGTCCAGAGGAAGGAACAGATACGCATTTCCTTTCCCGGTTCAGCCAGTACCTTCATGCTGTCGCTGGTAATTTCAACGATCTCGCCGGGACCAAGCTCGTGCTCGGTTTCATATCCAAGCTTCTGGAAAGCAAATGATTCAAAGGAAACGCAGTAGCCGCCATCGTTTTTACCAACGATAACAGGTGTTCTGCCAAGCGGGTCACGTGCAGCAACAATTGCTCCGTCATCGCGAAGGATCAAAATAGACATTGATCCGTCTATTTCCTGCTGGGCAAACTTGATACCCTCGGTCATTGTATCCTTAATACCGATAAGTGCGGCAACAAGCTCTGTCCAGTTGATCTTGCCGCTGGTCATAGTTGTAAAGTGGCCGCCGCTGTATTCAAGATACTTCTTTATGAGTTCGTCTGCATTATTGATCATACCGATGACACAAATTGCATAAGTGCCCTGGGATGAACGAATAAGCAAAGGCTGAGGGTCGCTGTCACTAATGCATCCGATTGCGGAGTTGCCGGACATTTCCTCAAATATTTTTTCAAATTTTGTTCTGAAAGGTGAGTTCTGGATATTGTGGATATCCCTCTGAAGACCGATCTCCTTGTCATATGCAGCCATACCGCCTCGGCGTGTACCGAGATGAGAATGGTAGTCAGTGCCGAAGAAAACGTCTTCTATGGCATCATGGTTACATGCTGCGCCAAAAAATCCTCCCATAGTTTACTCCTTGTCTTTGTTGGTTGGATATTTTACTGTTTATGCCGGATTATGCGAAGAAAAGTTCAGAGAGGGTCATGGGATCAATATATTCGCCGTTCTTATAAACGCGCATATTGCCGGATGCGATCTCGTCGATGAGCATTACCTTTCCTTCAGCGTCATAGCCGAACTCGAACTTGATGTCATAAAGAACGAGACCCTTTTCAAGAAGGTCATCAGCAACGATCTTTGTGATCTGCTGTGTCATAAGCTTAATATCATCATACTGTTCAGCGGTCATAACACCAAGGTCAACAAGGCCATCCTTTGTTACCAGCGGGTCGCCCTTTGCGTCGTTCTTGAATGTTGTTTCAACGTATGCGGGAAGATCAGCGCCTTCTTCGATATAGTCGCTGTAACGGCGGTAGAAGCTACCAACAGCCTTATGACGGCAGATTACTTCAAGACCCTTACCGAAGGGCTTTGCGGGGAGAACTTCCATTGTTGTGTTTGCAAGGTCTGCGCTGATATAGTGAGTCTTAATGCCTGCGGCATTTACTTTTTCAAAGAAATAGATGGACATACGGAGGTTTACGTCGCCAACGCCCTCGATTGTGAGGCCAACGGAGTTTTCGCCGGGATCGAACACGCCATCTTTACCTGTGCAGTCATCCTTGAACTTAAGAAGGTAGTTGCCATTTTCAAGTGCGAATACGTCCTTTGTCTTTCCTGTGTAAACGAGTTTCATAATAATTCTCCTTTATGTATGTTATATTAAATTTATTACTTGTTAAATTCAGCTGCTACTACTGCGTCTTTTTCCAGTACTTTTGCAGCGTCTGCAGCTCTTTTTGCGTCAAGCTTTGCTGCAAGATCCTGGTCTTCTACAGCAAGGATCTGGGCAGAAAGCAAAGCGGCATTAACACCCCCGTCAATAGCAACAGTTGCCACGGGTATACCGGAGGGCATCATAACCGTTGATAAAAGGGCATCAATACCGTCGAGATTTGTTGATTTGCAGGGGATTCCGATAACAGGAAGGGTTGTATTAGCCGCAACAGCGCCGGCAAGATGAGCAGCCATACCTGCAGCAGCGATAATTACACCAAATCCGTTTGCGCGAGCGTTTCTTGAAAAATCTCTCGCTTCTTCGGGAGTTCTGTGTGCGGAATACACGTGTACCTCATATGGGATCCCGAGAGTATCAAGTGTTCCTGTAGCCTTTCTGATGATGGGGAGATCGCTGTCGCTACCCATTACGATTCCGACTTTTTTCATAGTTCGATGCCTCCTTATTATTTCATAAAAAACAAAAACGGCACACTAACTGCGTTCAGTTAAGTGCGCCCAGACGGTCGGCTGATTTTTGCCTCATTCTTTGCTCCTCCGTGGTGCTCCACGTTATCCGTCAGTCGCAAAAAACGGTCTACATTTGACATTTTTAATTATAGCATTTTTTATTTCTGCTGTCAAGGTGGCAGTACAACTAATTACGTCTTTTTTTTACAGTTTTTTTCGTCAGAAAATACAATTAAGAAGTTATCAGGCAGGGCATAAAAATTAAACAGAGGCCCCACTGTTTGTGAAGCCTCTGTATTTTTATTACTTATTGGGTGTGCCGTGCTTTACTCTGTCTCTTTCTTCAGCGCGCTTTGCGTTGTTGAAGCTGTCAAGTGTTCCTACGAGATAACCGGTGATTCTGCGGATTCTCTCGAACTTGAACTCGCCCTCTTCTCTGCCGCACTGGGGACAAGTATTACCGATAATACCGGTGTAGCCGCAAATGGGGTCGTGGTCAACGGGATGGTTGATCGCGCCGTAGCCAATGCCGTAATCATGCATCAGGCGCACGATCTGCTCAAATGCGTCAAGGTTTTCTGTGGGGTCTCCATCCATTTCAACGTATGTAATGTGGCCACCGTTTGTAAGGTTGTGGTAAGGTCCTTCGATACGGATCTTATCAGCAGCGGAAATGTCAAAGTGTACGGGAACATGGAAGGAGTTTGTATAATACTCGCGGTCTGTTACACGGGGGATATATCCGAACTTATCCTTGTCGATTCTGACAAATCTGCCGGAGAGACCTTCAGCAGGTGTCGCGATAAGGGAGAAGTTAAGGCCGTACTTTGCGCTTGCAGCGTCAGTAAGCTTTCTCATAAATCCAACGATCTCAAGACCGAGTCTCTGGGACTGCTCGGATTCACCGTGGTGCTTGCCTGTAAGAGCGATAAGGGCTTCTGCAAGGCCGATAAAACCTACTGTGAGAGTGCCGTGCTTAAGAACCTCTGCAACAGAGTCATCCTTGCCAAGTCCGTCGGAATCAAGCCAAATGCTCTGACCCATAAGGAAGGGATAGTTGCGCACAAGCTTCTGACACTGGATCTTGAATCTGTCAAGAAGCTGCGCCATAACAAGGTTAACCTTTCTTTCCAGTTCGTCAAAGAACCAGTCGATGTTACCCTTTGCGTTAAGTGCGATTCTCGGGAGGTTAACAGATGTAAAGCTAAGGTTACCTCTGCCGCTTACGATCTCCTTGGACTTGTCATAGGTGTTTGCGATAACGCGAGTTCTGCAGCCCATATAAGCAACTTCTGTTTCGGGCTGTCCCTGCTTGTAGTACTGTGCATTATAGGGAGCGTCGAGGAAGCTGAAGTTGGGGAACAGTCTCTTTGCGGAAACCTTACAAGCCTGTTTGAAGAGGTCATAGTTGGGGTCACCGGGGTTGTAGTTGATACCTTCCTTAACCTTGAAGATCTGAATGGGGAAAATAGGTGTTTCACCGTTTCCGAGACCTTCATAGGTTGCATCAAGGATACACTTCATTACAAGTCTTCCCTCGGGAGAGGTATCTGTACCATAGTTAAGAGATGAGAACGGGATCTGCGCGCCTGCTCTGGAGTGCATAGTGTTAAGGTTATGGATAAGTGCTTCCATAGCCTGGAATGTACTACGCTCGATCTCGCGATCTGTATACTTCATAATGATAGCAGCCTGGCAATTTGCAGCCTTATTGTCAAAATATGCTGCAAGCTCGTTAGCGAGGAGTTCTTTAACTTCTCCTGCGCATCCCATACAGATAGGACAAGCAACTTCGATCTTTTCAGCGATCTTTTCAGCAATCTCATCAGCGCATATACCATCATCGAGAACGCAACCCATATCAAGGGACTTTGCAACGTTACGCTTGAAATGTCTCTTATATGTCTTTGCAACGCCGGGAGCCATACCGTAGTCAAACATTGGAATGGACTGGCCGCCGTGCTGGTCGTTCTGGTTAGCCTGAATAGCGATGCAGCAAAGAGCTGCGTATGTCATAATGTCGTTAGGCTCTCTTACAAAGCCGTGACCTGTAGAAAATCCGTTCTTGAACAGCTTGCCGATGTCTATCTGGCAGCAGGTTGTTGTAAGTGTGAGGAAGTCAAGGTCATGGATGTGAATATCGCCCTCCTTATGTGCCTTTGAATGCTCGGGATCAAGAACGAAGAGCTCGTAGAACTTCTTAGCACCCTCAGAACCGTACTTGAGCATTGTACCCATAGCGGTGTCGCCGTCGATATTTGCGTTCTCACGCTTGATATCGTTCTGTGCTGCGCTCTTGAATGTAAGGTCTTCAAACGTCTTCATGAGACCTGTGTTCATTTCGCGGATCTTTGTTCTGTCAGCACGGTACAGGATATACATCTTTGCGGTACGTGCATGTCCATGGTCGATGAGTACACGCTCTACCATATCTTGTATTTCTTCAACAGAAGGAATACGGTGATCGCTCTTGCAATTTTCCTCAATTTTTTCAGAAACCTCGCAAGCGAGCTCCATGGCAACGTCATAGTCGCTTCCGCCCACAGCCTGAGCCGCACGGAAAATGGCATTTGCGATTTTTTCAATGTTGAACGGTACTTCGCGACCGTCTCTCTTGATAATTTTTGTAATCATTACATTCTCCCTTTAACTAAATACAGTATTAAAACCGTATTACAAATACTATATATTGATTGTTTGTTTTTCGCCACAGTTAATATTATAAGTCATGGTATTCTAAAAGTCAACACGGAATATAGCACAAATTTATGTCGAATTTTATGGTGATAATGCTATTATGTTTACATAAGTTCACAAAAAGGTGTGTATTTTTCTAAATTTAATAATAAATTTTCAAAATGTACTGTTTTACAATAAGGATATATGATATAATACACTTGCGAAAATTGCAATTCAAGAAAAATCTATATCTAGTGAAAGGAGACAAGCTGTGAAATCAACAGAAAACAAAAATTCACTTTACAAATTGCTGTATCCGCTCGTCATCGGAGTTCTTCTGTTTGCAAAAGGCAAGATCTTTTATTCAGGCCTTTATCTTGGCGAATATCCCTTGGCCTTTGCCCTTGCCACAGTTGCCATTGTACTCCTTATCTATTCCCTCCTTTCCTTGATCTCACAGAAAATATCTACTGTCACTCTGATGGTTTTGTATTTCTTTATATCAATTATGTTTGCCTCCGACGGACTCTATTTTGCTTACGCTTCAAAGCTTCTTTCCGTAACTCAGCTCGGAATGGTCGGTCAGCTTGACGATATAAAGACTACTATGCTTGAACTTTTAAAGCTTGAGAATGTTATCAATCTTATTGATCTGCCACTTTGGTGCTTGTATTATTTCAACCGTGGGCTTATCAATGAGAAGATATCACGTATATCTCTTCACAGATTAGCCGGCAAAATCAAAAAAGCACGGATTAATAAGTACGCAAGCTCTGCGATCGTCTTCGGTATTACCGTAGCACTTACCCTCTCCGTTGTTCTCTACCCCGGATTTGAAGCAGAATACATGTCAAACGAGATCCTGTGCTATCACGCAAAAGACATATATATTAATCTGATAAAAGAAAAAGAAGAGCGTATAGTCGATAAGTCAAAATACACCTCTCCCGATTATTCAGGATATGAATTCTACGGTGTGGCTGAAAACAGAAATGTGATAGTTATTCAGGTTGAAGCAATGCAGAACTTTGTTCTTGGTGCTTTCTACGAGGGTCAGGAGATCACCCCTAATCTGAACAAGCTTATCAAAGCCGATACATTCTACTTTGATCATTACTACTACCAGATTGGCGGCGGAAACACGGCTGACGCTGAATTCCACGTTAACAATTCCCTGTTCGCGCCCGAATCAAACGCAGCGTATATGCAGTACACGGACAATCACTATTACGGATTGCCACACATTCTGAAAGACAAGGGATATTCTGGGGCGTATGCTTATCACGG
Source organism: Oscillospiraceae bacterium (assembly GCA_015064355.1). GTDB lineage: Bacteria > Bacillota > Clostridia > Oscillospirales > CAG-272 > UMGS1696. Next base: position 27,010 of record SVSJ01000003.1, read on the forward strand.
ATATATCGGATCATTCTGGAACAGAGAAAGCGCATACCCGGCACAGGGATTTGACGACTACATTTCCCTTGAAGATTTCGTTCAGAATGACGTTTTCGGTATGGGTCTATCCGACAGGCAGCTCTTCACTCAGTCAATGGAAATGCTCAAAACTTATGAAGAGCCGTTCTACGCCTTCTACATTACCCTCTCGTCTCATTATCCCTATGGAATTCCGCTGAACGAGCGTGAGATCACTCTGAAACCCGAGGACGAAGGTACTCTGTTTGGACTCTACATTCAATCAATGAATTATGCTGACCGATGCATTGGTGAGTTTATTGAGATGCTTGACTCGGCCGGAATTTACGACAACACAATGCTTGTTATCTACGGCGACCACTATGGTCTTGGTAACTCTGACTGGGAAAACTCAAAGAGATTTACCGCGCTCACCGGGCAGGACTATACCCTTTACGATATGTTCAACGTGCCCCTTATTATAAACGTACCCGGTATGGGTCACAACGAGACTGTAAGCGTAGCCGGCGGGCATATCGACACCCTCCCCACAATGCTGTACCTGCTTGGCATAACTAACGACAAGGCTGTTATGTTCGGACAGAATCTTATTGAAGCTGATGTTGGCTTTGTTTGTCAGCAGACACATATGTCAGTTGGTTCGTTTATAAATAACGAGGTACTATTTAAAAAGCCACACAACAACATTAAGTCAAATTACGACGCTTACGAATACGGAACTATGGCGCGGCTCGACTACACTTTGTTTGAAGAAGAGTCTCGCTATGCTGCCGAGAAGATAAAAGACTGCCAGGCACTTATGGAAAAGGATGACGTGCTTCTGGATTAACAACTCTGAATCAAGGAATTTTTATGGCAATAAGTAAAGTAAAGCATTTGCACTGGGTGCGCCTCGACAACGCGGCAAAGATTTACCCAGCGGCAAGGCGAAGAAACTGGAGTAACGTGTTCCGCCAGTCGGTGACCTTTTATGAAGACGTGGACATTGATGTTCTCCGCTCTGCTCTTGACGTGACGGTTAAGCGATTCCCCTCTATTGCTGCCAGTCTTCGCCGCGGTGTATTCTGGTACTATCTCGAAGAGGTTGAAAATGCTCCCGATATTCTTGAGGAAAAAAGCTATCCTCTCGTATATATGAGTCACAATGAAATGAGAAAGTGCGCTCTGCGTGTTATCGTTTACAAGGACAGAATAGCTGTTGAGTTTTTCCACTCCCTCACAGACGGCACAGGTGCGCTTATATTTCTTAAAAGTCTGACTGCAGAATATCTGGAGCAGAAGCACGGAATAAAAGTCCCTTGCGAACACGGAGTTATGGACAGAACCGAATCCCCGTCCCCTGAAGAGCTTGAGGACAGCTTCCTCAAATATGCGGGAAAAGTTCCCTCGAGCCGTAAAGACACGGATGCATGGCGATTGTCCGGGGAGATCGAAAAAGATGCTTTCCTGCACCAGACTTGTTTTCAGGTTCCAGTCAAGGAATCTCTAGCACTTGCACACAAGCACGGTGTTTCCTTGACTGTATTTTTTAGCGCGGTGATCATGGAGGCGCTCCTTAATCTCCAAAAGGAAAAGGTGCCGAGCATCAAGCGGCGCAAGAGGATCAAGCTTCTGATTCCCGTGAATCTGCGGCAGCTTTTCCCGAGTAAATCTCTCCGCAATTTTGCGATGTATACAATACCCGAGCTTGATCCCCGTCTGGGTGAGTACGATTTCGACGAGATCTGCAAGATAATTCGATGCAAAATGGAGACAGAGATCACTTCAAAGCACATGGGCTCGGTTATTGCAACCAATGTTAACGATGAATTAAACCCGCTAGTTCGTCTTATTCCTCTGCCTCTGAAAAATCTTGTTATGAAGGCTGTATTTGACACAGTTGGTGAGAGAAAGTCCTGTCTGACACTATCTAACCTCGGACTTATCAAACTGCCGGAGATAATGAAGCAATATATTCGCAGAATGGACTTTATTCTTGGTGTTCAGGCTGCGGCGCCCTACAACTGCGGTATGCTTTCTTATAACGATACCGTTTATATCAATTTCATCCGCAACATTCGCGAGCCTGCCCTTGAGCGCCATTTCTTTGCGGTGCTTCAGAATATGGGAATTCCCGCGACGGTTGAAAGTAATTATTCAAATCTGGAGAACAACTGACATGTATTGCATAAATTGCGGCGTTAAATTAGCCGACACAGAAAAGACCTGCCCTCTCTGCGGCACGGTCGTATATCACCCCGACATTAAGCAGGGGCCTGCTACCCCTTTGTTCCCCGCCGATCGGGTTCCAAAGCCTAACACAAATTCAAAGGCAGTAAACGGAGTACTGATCATTCTCTTTATGATCCCCATTCTCGTGTGCTTCCTTGCGGACTTTCTTACAAACGGTCAAATTAACTGGTTTGGTTTTGCGGCAGGCGGTGTAATCCTCACATATCTGTTCTTTGCATTGCCCCTTTGGTTTAAAAATCCAAATCCTGTTATCTTCGTGCCTTGCGACTTTGCGGCGGTGATCGTATTCCTTTTGTACATTGATCTTGCAACAGGCGGCAGGTGGTTTTTGAGCTTTGCTTTCCCCGTTGTCGGAGCGATCGCACTGATTACTTGCGCCATGGTCACTCTTCTCTACTATCTGAAGCGCGGGCATCTCTATGTTTGGGGTGGCGCGACGATGGCTTGGGGTGGACTTATGATGCTTATCGAGTTTCTCTTGCACATTACCTTTGGTCTCCCTTTCAGCAGCTGGTCAGTTTACCCGCTCATCGTTCTTGTATTACTGGGTGGACTCCTTATATATCTTGCAATTGACAAATCAGCCCGCGAGGCACTTGAAAGAAAGCTGTTTTTCTAAAATAAAAGAGCGTACAAACCATATGGGAATGTACGCTTTTTTGTTTTATTTTGCTTTTGTTTCGCAGTAGATGCAACGGTAGACCTTTTCCGCTTTGTCGGTAAGCTTGAATATGTGATCAAGCTCCTGCTCAACTGAGGTAATGCAACGGGGGTTCTTGCACTTGATTACGTTTGTAAGGGTTTCGGGCATTTCAATGGTGCGCTTTTCTGTAAGCTCACCGCCGTGGATGATGTTTACTGTTGCACCCGGATCAACGTATCCGATAACGTCAAGATTTACGGGAATCTCTGCGTCGATCTTGATGATGTCCTTCTTGCCCATTTTGCCGCTGTTAACGTTCTTGATAATGGCAACGGAGCAATCAAGCTTGTCAAGTCCAAGAAGGTCGTACAGCTTCATGCCGCGGCCTGCGGTGATATGGTCGATTACAACGCCATTCTGAATGGAATCTATATTCATGCCTGTGCCTCCTTAAGAAGTTTGAGAATAAGTGCCATACGCATGATCTTGCCGTTGAAGACCTGCTTGAAGTAGCAAGCACGAGGATCCTTGTCGATTGCTACGCTGATCTCGTTTACTCTCGGAAGTGGATGCAGGATGCACATATCTGATTTTGCATTATTTAGCTTTTCGGGAGTGAGGATATAGCTGTCCTTCAGGCGGAGATAGTCCTCTTCGTTGAAGAAGCGCTCGCGCTGTACTCTGGTCATATAGAGGATGTCAAGCTCGGGCATTGCGCTTTCAAGGTCGGTGGTCTCCACGTAAGGAATGCCATTTTTGATGATAGTATCCTTTAGAACGTATCCGGGAACCTTCAGTTCTTCGGGGGAGATGAGAACCAGCTTGATGCCGGTATATCTTGAAAGTGCGTTGATAAGGGAGTGAACCGTTCTGCCGAACTTAAGGTCGCCGCAGAAGCCTACTGTGATATTGTTAAGTCTACCTTTTTCGCGATAGATCGTCAAGAGGTCAGCGAGGGTCTGTGTAGGATGACAATGCCCGCCGTCACCTGCGTTGATTACGGGAATGCTTGCGTTATTTGCTGCAACAAGGGCTGCGCCTTCCTTGGGATGACGCATTGCGATAATATCGGCGTAGCAGCTTATAACCTTTGCTGTGTCTGCAACACTTTCACCCTTGGATGCGGAGGAGCTGTCTGCGGAGGAAACGCTTATCACGTTGCCGCCGAGCTCGTACATTGCCGCTTCAAAGGAAAGTCTTGTTCTGGTAGAGGGCTCAAAGAAAAGGGTCGCAAGCTTTTTACCCTTGCACATCTCGCTGTACTTTGCGGGATTTTCGATAATGTCGCAGGCGGTTTTCAGCATCGCATCAATTTCTTCTGTTGTAAAGTCAAGTATATCTATAAGGCTTCTCATCTTTTTGCTCCGTTAACTTCAAGATATTTTTTGATTCTTGCAACATTTTCGTCGTTTGCGCTGTCTTCTTCGAGGTATTCGATAATGTCGTATACGTCAACAATGGAGTATACGGGGAAGCCGAACTGCTCCTCGATCTCCTGCATTGCGCCCTTATCTGTCTGACCCTTTTCCTTACGGTCAACCATAATAAAGGTAGCGGCCACCTTAACACCTTCAAGGTGGGAAAGGATCTCCATACTCTCGCGGATAGCTGTGCCTGCGGTGATAACGTCCTCGATAATTACAACTTCCTCGCCGGGAGTGGGAACGTATCCAACGAATACGCCGCCTTCGCCGTGGTCCTTAACTTCTTTTCTGTTGAAGAAGAAGGGCACGTTCAAGTCCTGCTTAGAAAGTGCAACTGCCGCGGAAACTGCAAGGGAGATTCCCTTGTAAGCAGGTCCGTAAAGAACAGCTTTCTTTGCGCCAAGCTTTTCGAAGTAAGCCTTTGCGTAGAATTCGCCAAGCTTTGCTATATCGTCTCCGGTCTTGATCATACCGGCGTTGATGAAGTAAGGGATCTTGCGTCCGCTCTTAGCTGTGAAGTCACCGAATTTGAGCACGCCTGCGCTCTGAAGGAACTCAATAAACTCTCTCTTATATGCTTCCATTATCGTTCTCCTTAATCTACGAATTCTGCCACGCAACGCTCGTAAGCTGCTACGGGGTCTTCTGCTGCTGTGATAGGTCTGCCAACTACGATGTAGTCAGAGCCGATCTTCTTTGCTTCTGCAGGGGTCATAACTCTCTTCTGGTCACCGATGTCACCGTCAGCAAAGCGTACACCGGGAGTTACTGTGAGAAATCCTCGACCGCAAGTATCGTGAACCTTACCTGCTTCAAGGGGAGAGCAAACTACTCCGTCGAGACCAGCGTCTTTAGCGTTCTTTGCGTAATGCATTACAACCTTGTCGATAGGCTCTTTGATGAGAAGGTCAGCTTCCATTGTTTCCTGGTCGGTGGAGGTAAGCTGTGTTACTGCGATGAGAAGGGGGCGTGTGCCGTCGGGTCTTGTGAGTCCTTCGAGGGCACCTTCCATCATTCTCTTTGTACCTGCCGCGTGGAGGTTGGTCATATCAACGTCAAGACCGGACAGAACAGCCATAGACTTCTTAACAGTATTCGGAATATCGTGGAGCTTCAAGTCAAGGAAAATCTTGTGACCTCTCTTCTTGATCTCACGAACGATCTGGGGACCTTCTGCATAAAAAAGCTCCATACCGATCTTCACAAATGGTTTTCTGCCGGTGAACTTATCAAGGAACGCGAATGTCTGCTCCGCGCTTGAAAAATCACAGGCGATGATTACATCTCTTCCCATTATTATTCTCCTTTATATGTCAATTATTTTTTTCAAAGTTTATCTGCTCGTTCTTGCCGCACCAATGATCTCGGAAAGTGACTTGATTCCGTACTTGTCCATAACCCGGGGCAGATCGGCAATAATATCACGGCAAGCGCAAGGGTCAACGAGGTTTGCAGCGCCAACTTCAACTGCTGTTGCCCCTGCAAGCATCATTTCAACAACGTCCTCTGCAGTTGCAACGCCGCCCATACCAACAACAGGTACTTTTACTGCGCTTGCAACCTGGTACACCATTCTCACAGCTACCGGGAAGATTGCGGGACCGGAGAAGCCGCCCATTTTATTTGCGATAACAGGTTTCTTGGTTTTCAAGTCAATTCTCATACCGAGCATTGTATTAATAAGGCTGATGCCATCAGCACCTGCGTCTTCACAAGCCTTGGCGATGGCAACAATATCTGTTACGTTTGGGGAAAGCTTAACGATAACGGGCTTTGTTGTAACTGCCTTTACTGCCTTAACTACTTCAGCCGCAGCCTTGGGATCTGTACCAAAGCTCATACCGCCGCCGTGTACGTTGGGACAGCTTACGTTGACTTCAAGCCAGCCAACCTGCTCTTCTTTATCGAGCTTTTCGCAGGTATATGCGTAATCGGGAACGGAAAATCCGCTTACGTTTGCCATAACAGGCTTATTGAAGCATTTTTTCAGCCTGGGGAGTTCTTCGGAGATAACTTTCTCAACTCCGGGATTCTGGAGACCTACGGCGTTTATCATACCGGAGGTACATTCCGCAATTCTGGGAGTGGGATTGCCGAAGCGAGGATCTTTTGTGGTACCTTTGAAAGAGAAAGTACCGAGGATATTGATGTCGTATATTTCGGCAAATTCGTAGCCGTAGCCGAATGTACCGCTGGCAGGGATCACAGGATTATCAAGCTCGATCCCACAAAGGTTTACGCTCAGTCTTCCCATAAGATCTCCTCCTTCATCATAACGGGACCGTCCTTGCAGATCCTCTTGTAGCCTGTGATGGTCTTGCAGGAGCAACCCATGCACGCGCCTAATCCGCAGCCCATTCTTTCTTCAAAGCTGAACTGACCGCTTGTTTTTGTTGCCTTATAAACAGCCTTCAGCATCGGCTCGGGACCGCAGGTGTATACGTGAGTATAGTCCTCGGTCATAGCATTTGTAACAAAGCCACGCACGCCGTAGGAGCCGTCGGCAGTTGTTACGGTAACGTTGGCACCGATAGCCTTAAATTCGTTTTCGTAGAATATCTCGTCCTTTGTGTTAAATCCGAGCACAACGGAAACTTTTTTACCTTCTGAGATAAGCTTTTTTGCAAGCATATACAGAGGAGGAACGCCAACGCCGCCGCCAAGAAGGAGGGGTCTCTCACCGGAGACAGATGTATCGTATCCGTTGCCGAGTCCGACGAGGGTATCAATAGTCTCCCCCTCCGTCATTCCCTGCATTTTCTCAGTGCCATGACCAACTACCTTATAGATGATAGTCACAGACTCATCATCTTTGTCGCAAACGGAAATAGGTCTGCGAAGATACAGTCCGTCAAGCTTCAGATTAATAAACTGGCCGGGGGAAGTTATGTCGGACACATCCCCACCGAGGCGCATTTTCATAACGGTCTCGGTAAGGTGTGTGTTTTCCAGTATTGTAAGAATTACTTGTTTCATTTATCTACCTTCATGCCTCTTAAGCGTCGATGGTTGAGATTGTCAGAGTTGTCTCTTCGAGTACGTCGAGAAGAACGCGTACTGTGTCGAGAGAAGTGAACATTGTCACGTTGTTTTCTGTAGCGCAACGGCGGATCTCCCAACCGTCACTGTTGTCTCCCTGGGAGTCGATAGCCTTGGTGTTGAGAACGTAGGCAATATGTCCCTGACGCATGGATTCAAGGATCTCTTCGCTTCCGTCGCTGATCTTCTTGAGCACGTGTGTTCTGATTCCGTTAGACTTGAGGAACTGTGCTGTACCGCTTGTTGCTTCGATGTTGAAACCGAGATTGTAGAAGCGGCGGATAAGCGGAAGAGCCTCTTCCTTGTCGCAGTCTGCTATAGTTGCAAGTACAGTACCATAGTTCTGGAGATGAGTTCCACCGGCCTGGAGAGCCTTATAAAGTGCACGGTTAAGCTTATCGTCATAGCCGATCGCCTCACCTGTGGACTTCATTTCGGGGGAGAGGTATGCGTCAAGTCCGCGGATCTTGTTGAAGGAGAATACGGGAACCTTAACGTAGTAACGCTTCTTTTCTTCGGGATAAATATCGAAGATGCCCTGCTCTTTAAGGCTCTTACCAAGGATAACCTCGGTTGCGATGTCAGCAAGGCTGTATCCTGTAGCCTTTGAAAGGAACGGTACGGTACGTGAGGAACGGGGGTTAACCTCGATGATATATACGTCGTCGTTCTGGTCAACGATGAACTGGATATTGTAAAGGCCGATGATGCCGATACCGAGCCCCAGCTTCTTCGCGTACTGGAGAATGATTCCCTTAACCTTATCGGAAATGGAGAATGTAGGGTAAACGCTGATTGAGTCACCGGAGTGGATACCTGTTCTTTCAACAAGTTCCATAATACCGGGAACGAAAACATTTCTGCCATCGCAGATCGCGTCAACCTCAACTTCACGTCCCTGGATGTATTTGTCGACAAGCACGGGCTTATCTTCGTCGATTTCAACGGCGGTTCTCAGATAATGTCTGAGCTGATCTTCGTTTGCAACGATCTGCATTGCACGTCCGCCAAGAACAAAGCTGGGGCGTACAAGCACGGGATAGCCGATCTCGGCAGCGGCTGCGATTCCGTCTTCGAGATTTGTAACAGCCTTACCCTTTGCTCTGGGAATGTTAAGCTCGTTAAGGAGATTTTCGAATGCGTTACGGTCCTCTGCTCTGTCAATTGCATCGCAGTCTGTACCGATGATCTTTACGCCACGGTCGTGGAGAGGCTGTGCCAGGTTGATAGCAGTCTGTCCACCGAGAGTTGCAATAACACCTTCGGGCTTTTCAAACTCAATGATGTTCATAACATCCTCGGGAGTGAGAGGCTCGAAGTAAAGCTTGTCTGCAGTTGTATAGTCGGTAGAAACTGTTTCGGGGTTATTGTTGATGATAATTGCTTCGTATCCGGCATTCTTGATGGTCTGTACTGCGTGAACGGTGGAGTAGTCAAATTCTACGCCCTGACCGATACGGATAGGACCTGCACCCAGAACGATTATCTTCTTTTTATCCGTGTGAACAGATGCATTCTCGCCTGTGTATGATGAATAGAAGTACGGGATATACGCTCCTGTATGGCAGGTATCAACCATCTTGAACACAGGGAACATATTGTTCGCTTTGCGGAGAGCGTAAACGCTCATTTCTTCGCACTTCCAGAGGCGAGCGATGTACTTGTCGCTGAAGCCCATTTTCTTTGCGCGGAGAAGTGCTTCAACATCGTTAATCTTAACGCGAAGTTCCTCTTCCATATCAATGATATTCTTTATAGCTTCAAGGAAATAGGGTGTGATCTCTGTGATCTTGTGAATCTCTTCAACGGAAACACCGTGATAGATAAGCTCTGCTATTGCAAAGATATTGTCAGCTCGGAAATCCTTGATATAAGCGCGGAGTTCGTCCGGTGTCATATTATCAAATTTGGAAAGATAAACGTGGTTTGCACCGATCTCAAGAGAACGGAAGCCTTTGAGGATCGCTTCTTCGATGTTAGATCCGATTCCCATTACCTCGCCTGTTGCCTTCATCTGTGTGCCAAGCTTATTTGTAGCGGAGGTGAACTTATCGAAGGGGAATCTGGGGAGCTTTGCGATAACGTAGTCAAGTTTCGGCTCAAATGCTGCGTTTGTATTTGCAATTTTGATGTCCTCAAGAAGCATACCGAGGGCGATTTTTGCAGTTACACGTGCAATAGGATAACCGGATGCCTTGGAAGCAAGAGCGGAGGAACGGGATACGCGGGGGTTAACCTCGATGAGGTAGTATTCGCTTGTCTTGGGGTTAAGTGCAAACTGAACGTTACAGCCGCCTTCGATCTTCAGCTCTCTTATGATCTTGATCGCGCTGTCGTTGAGCATTTTTTCATCTTCTTTGGAGAGAGTCATAATAGGAGCAACAACGATAGAGTCACCGGTGTGAACGCCGACAGGGTCGATGTTTTCCATACCGCAGATGGTGATCGCGTGGTCGCTGGAGTCGCGCATTACTTCAAACTCGATTTCCTTATATCCCTTAACGCTCTTTTCAATAAGAACCTGATGTACGGGGGAAAGCTTGAACGCATTTAGACCGATCTCGATAAGCTCTTCTTCGTTATAAGCGAATCCGCCGCCTGTACCGCCAAGGGTAAATGCAGGGCGAAGAACAACAGGGTAGCCGATTCTTTCAGCAGCTTCTTTTGCTTCTTCAATGGAGTAGGTGATCTCGGAGGGGATTACGGGCTCGCCGATTGACTGGCAAAGCTCCTTGAACAGTTCTCTATCCTCTGCTCTCTCGATACTTTCGCTGCTTGTGCCGAGAAGCTCAACGCCGCATTCCTTGAGTACGCCCTTCTTCTCAAGCTGCATTGCAAGGTTAAGGCCTGTCTGACCGCCGATGCCGGGAACGATAGCGTCAGGTCTTTCATAGCGAAGGATCTTCGCGATATATTCAAGTGTGAGAGGCTCCATATAGACCTTGTCAGCGATGGTTGTGTCAGTCATAATTGTTGCGGGATTGGAGTTAACGAGAACTACCTCGTATCCCTCTTCCTTAAGTGCGAGACACGCCTGTGTTCCCGCATAGTCAAATTCCGCCGCCTGACCGATAACGATAGGGCCGGATCCGATAATCAGTACTTTCTTAATGTCCGTTCTTTTTGCCATAATAGCCTCCTCGATTTATGTTAACTTAATTTTAATCAAAGTTTATATGCGATCTTGCCGTCTGACACGGTAAGCACGCATCTGCCGAAAAGCTTTTCACCAGCAAAAGGTGTTGCTTTTCCCATGGAGATAAACTCGTTGGGGTCTACGGTGAATTCTGCGTCCAGATCCCATACGGTAAAATCGTTTGTCATAGGGATTCCGAAGCGTTCACGCGGGTTTATTACAAGAAGCTCCATAAGGCGATCCATTGAAATTACGCCGGTTTTAACGAGCTTTGTGTACATTACAGGGAACGCGGTTTCAATACCCACGATGCCGAATGCGCTCTTTTCAAGGCCTTTTGCCTTTTCTTCAGCGCTGTGCGGAGCGTGGTCGGTGGCGATCATATCAATGGTGCCATCGCAAATTCCCTCGATTAGGGCAAGTTTATCTTCGCGAGAGCGCAGGGGCGGATTCATTTTGAATCTTCCCTCTTCTCTGAGGTCGCCATCGTCCATTACAAGATAGTGAGGTGCTGTTTCGCAGGTCACGTTGACTCCTCTTGCTTTTGCTTCGCGGATAAGCTGCACGCTCTCTTTTGTCGAAATGTGGCAAACGTGGTATGCGCATCCTGTTTCTTCTGCAAGGCGAAGGTCTCGCGCTATAGGTCCCCACTCGCTTTCGCTGCAGATTCCACGGTGGCCGTGTGCTTTCGCATATTCACCGTCGTGAATGTATCCACCCAAGAGAAGTGAATTGTCCTCACAATGGGCCACGATCATTTTACCGAGTGCCTTTGCTCTGATCATTGCCTCGCGCATCGTTTCTTCGCTCTGCACACCTCGTCCGTCATCGGAAAAACCGCAAACGTCATCTGCCATTCCCTCAAGATCAGCGAGAGTCTGTCCTGCCTCGCCTACTGTTATCGCACCGTAGGGAATCACGCGGATGACGGAGTCTGTCTCAATTATCTCAAGCTCCTTTTTGAGATTCTCAATTGAGTCGGGAACGGGGTTTAAGTTGGGCATTGTGCACACCGCGGTATATCCGCCACGGGCAGCAGCGCGGCTACCTGTGTAAATGCGCTCTTTATAAGAAAAACCCGGCTCACGAAAATGCACATGCACATCGCAAAAACCGGGAAAAACAGCATATTTGGGAGAATCGAAAATAGAACGAATATCGACGGGCAGATCAGCCATATCGACAGAAACACTATATTTGGGATGAGATTCAATTTTGAAAACGCCGGACTTCATCATCTCTGTCATTACAATTCTCCTTCATTCAAGAGCTTACGGAAATCGGCAAGAGACCTCGCCGACTTCTCAAAGCTCACATATTTCAATCTTACAAATTATATCACCAAAACAACAGTTTGTCAATCACACTTGTGACTAATTTACGCAAAATATTCGAAAATATTTTGTCAAACAGCACAAGTCGATTACTTTGTGGGAATATCGCAGACACCGTTCAGAATGAGGCGGGGACGGTATGGGAAATCATTAACTGTCTCTCTTGTGGATACGCCAGTAAGAACGAGTGCTGTGTCAAGGCCTGTTTCGATACCTGCGATAATGTCAGTATCCATTCTGTCGCCGATCATAACAGCTTCGCTGGAGTGGCAGCCCAAAAGCTTAAGGCCTGTTCTCATCATGAGAGGATTGGGCTTACCAACGTAGTACGCGCTCTTACCTGTTGTTGCTTCGATAGGTGCAACGAAAGCACGGCAGGCAGGTGCGATACCGCCTTCAATGGGGCCGGTAATGTCGGTGTTTGTTGCGATAAGGCGTGCGCCCTTATTAACAAGGTTCATAGCCTTTAAAATGTGGTCATAGCAGTAGTCGTCAGTCTCACCAACTACAACGTATTCGGGGTCAACGTCGTTGATTGTAATTCCTGCTTCGTAGAGAGCGTTGTAAAGACCGTGGTCGCCGATTACATATGCACTGCAACCGGGTGCCTGAGTTTGCAAAAACTTTGCGGTTGCAAGGGCACTTGTATAGAAATGCTCTTCGCCGATCTCAAGACCCATTCTCTCAAGCTTAAGCTTAAGCTCTCTGGGGGAGCGGTGGCTTGCATTTGTCAGGAACAGAAACTGCTTATTTTCACGGTAAAGCCAATCCACGAACTCCTTAACGCCGTCAAGAAGCTTGTTGCCGTGGTAGATAACACCGTCCATGTCACAGATAAAACCTTTTTTTGCTCTTAAAATTTCCATTGATTTCTCCTGAATTTTAATTTCTAATATATATTATTGCTCGGTCTCGGAAAAACCAAGCTTGACTGTAGTCATTTTGTGATTCATCGCCGGTAGCACTTTTTCAAACATATCTTTGGTACTCAGTCGAAGGCTTGAAGTGTTGATACAGGGGTGGCAGCCGATGTTCTCCTCGCGGAGCAGTTCTTCGTCCACAAGGAGTCTGACAACTCCGTCTGAGTCATTCATCAGTCCGAATATACTAAGGGAGCCGGGGGTTATATCGAGATACTTTTCCATAAACTCACCGCCTGCAAATGAAAGACGGGAGACTCCAAGCTGACCGGACAGTTCTTTGGTTTTGAACACCTTGCCGTCGGGAATCAGAAGCAGATAAAAATCGGTTTGCTGGCGATTACAGAGAAACAGGTTTTTGCACATTGTCACTCCAAGGGATTTGTCCACTTCCCTGCACAGCTCCATAGTGTCGGCAGGCTCGTGATCCACTCTCCAGTACTCAACTCCAAGAGAATCAAGGAGATCGTAGCAGCGGGTCTCTTTATCCAGTCGGCGTTCGCGAGTAATGGGTCTGCCGAGGACTGCTTTCATTATTTCCACGCCATATCCCTCCGATTATATCATAACTGTAATTATTATAACATAGTACGCCGTTTTTTTCAAGTGGTGTGAAACATATTGACTTTAGTTTTTTTGACGGTTATAATATTACCAGAATACAGATGAAAGGTGGACTTTTATGGACAGGATCACAGTTTATTACACGGATTCTTATGACGGAAAATCCTCTCACAGACTCCTTCGAAAAATAGCATCGGAGCTCTACGGAATTACGGAAGATCAGCTTGTTCTCGTAAGTGAATTTGGGAAAAAACCTTATTTTACCACCCCCACCGGCGTGCATTTTTCAATTTCACACAGCGATAATCTTTGGGCTTGCGCTTTTGCTCCACGTGAGGTTGGGCTTGACGTGCAGATCATAAATCACCGCCGTGATCCCCTATCCCTCTCCAAGCGTTTTTTCCATCCGGATGAGGCTCTTTATGTGGGCGACGCTACAGATGCGATTACAACATTCACCGAGATCTGGGCTCGAAAAGAGGCAGTTGTAAAGCTTTTTGGCGTGGGGATTGCAGGATATTTCGACAAGTTCTCTACCGTATCAGAGCCTATAGTATTCGAGGGAAAAGATGTGCAGGTTGCGAATTTTCTCATTTCCCCGGAGTTCGCTTCAGCTATTGCTTATTCCGGAGAATTCGAGATTAAAACAGTAAAAATATAAACGGCACTCAAATGAGTACCGTTTTTTATTTTATTTTTGGATTGGATGTCTGCCTTCGCCGTGAGGAGGCATCGGAGGCTTTCGACCTTCAGCCTGGAGCTTTTCGGATTCTTCACTACCCATCATAAACTGCTCTGCGCTCATACCATCGATAGGCGTGATATAACGCTTTGCCTGGGTTGTGAACAGATCGTAGTAGGTTCCGTGCTTCTTCATAAGCTCTGCGTGGTCACCCATTTCCTCAAGAGTACCGTTGTTGATAACGATGATCTTATTGGCAACGGTGGCACTGGATAGTCTGTGGGACACGAAGATGGTAGTTTTGTCCTTGCGGAGTCTGTCAAACTGGTTGTAGATCTCCTGCTCTGCTATTGCGTCAAGGCTGGCTGTAGGCTCGTCCAGGATCATAATATCAGAGTCGCTGTAGAAGGCGCGGGCTATTGAAAGCTTCTGCCACTGGCCGATAGAAAGCTCGATACCGTCGTCCTCGAAATAACGCATAAGAGGAGTATTGTACTTGCCGGGGAGATTTTCGATAAACTGATCAGCAGTTGACTGCTCGGCTGCTTCAACTACGTCATCATGAGTTCCGTTTCTTTCGATCTCACCGAACTTAATATTCTCGCTTACGCTTACGGCATACTTACCAAAGTCTTGGAAGATGATGCCGAAGAGGGAGTACAGGTCATCTGTATCGTATTCCTTGATGTTATATCCGTCAAGGAGGATCTCCCCTTCTGTGGGATCGTAAAGACGGGTAAGAAGCTTGATGAGTGTGGTCTTACCTGCTCCATTGAGACCAACGAGAACGCAAGTGTCACCTGGTTCAAGTACGAAATTCACATCGTTGAGAACGTTTCTTTCAGTTCCGGGGTATGCAAAGGAAACGTGTCTGAATTCGATTCTGTGGCCTGTGTGGTGCTTGACCTTTCTGGGGGACGCCAGACTTGAAACGATGTGGCGTTTTTCGTTCATGAACTTGATAAGGTTATCGATAAACAGCGTACCCTCGTAAATAGAACCTGTGGAACTGATAAGAGTTCCGACGCATCCTGCAATTGACATAAGGGCGCCGATATAAAGCTGGTAATCACCGATCTTGTAGCTACCGTCGGCAACGCCGCGTGCAATAAGCACAAAGAGGATACAGTTCACGGTCGTGCCAACAAGGTTAACTCCGATATTCCAAAGACCTTCACCAACAAACAGTTTGCGCAAACCCTTGAAGTATACCTTGAATGTGTCCTGGTATCTGCCTATAAAGGTGTTGTGCAGGTTGAAGATACGAACTTCCTTTACCATATCCTTGTTGGTCATAACCTCGGAATAGTAGTTCATCTGGCGGCGTTCTTTTGAGTGGTGGCGCATATACCAGAAGCTCTTTTTTCTGTAAGCGAAGTTAATAACTGCCGTAGGAATACTGAACGCGATAATGATTATCGGGAACAGGGGTGCTACGTTCCAGAGGATCGCAAGATAACCAACCATACTAATGACTGTACTTACGATATTGAAGTTGTTGTTAAGAATATGAAGGGGACGCATGCTTGCTTCGCGCTTTGCATTCTCGAATCTTGCGTAGAACTCGGGGTCGTCAAAGCTTGCAAGGTCAACCTCTTTTGCCTTATACATTATCTTCAGGTTGATATGGTTAACAACAAGCTCACTTGAAATATTGTTAATAATATTACCAATGCGGCTTATTGTGCCTGATGCAAAGTTAAATGCAAACTGTAAAATGAGGAGCTTTACAACATTGTCAAAAAGATTCTCACCGCCTGTTGTTATTGATATGTACGCGTCTTGCAGGGCGTTCAAAAGTAATGCGCCGATATACTGGCTGATAACAGGGGAAACGCCGTTCCACAATGCCATGAAGATCATAAACAAAAGGATCCAGGGTTTTGTTTCCCAGACTAATTTAAAAATATAAAACAGTCTCTGGAAGAACTTTGTCACTACTCTGCCAACGTATGCGGGTACTTCCTTAATTGATTGGGGCTTTGGCTCTTTGAGCTTTTCCTGCATTTTTTCGCGGTCTCTGAATCCGCCTCCGGGTCCCATAATTTATTCCTCCGTGTTCTTGTCTTTCTGTGATTCTGTTAGCTTGCCGAGAAGCTGTGCTAGGGTTTCTTTCTCTTCCTCGCTCAAGGGGGAGAAAAACTCCTCTGCGTGACGGCGTCTTGCTTCGCTGATTACCGCGATCTTCTCTTCTCCAGCATCAGTCAACGATACTATTGTTTGGCGCTTGTCCTCTTCAGATTGTGCGCGGCATATCAGACCTTCCGACTCAAGCTTTGATATAAGCTCGGAAAGAGATTGAGGGCGTATTTCAAGAAGGGTTGCAAGCTGAGTTTGGCTCATTGGTCCGTTGTCGCGAAGCCGTGCCATAAGCCTGCCTCTGCCGTGTATGCCCCTGTTGAAGTCCTGGTAATGCTCACCGTTTTCCCCGTGTGGCACGCATCCTTTTTTGCGCCTTGAACACGCATCAAGATGCTTTAGCATGTGCATAAGTTCTTCGTCTTTAGTATGCATGATTCCTCCGATTAATAAGGTACCTTAACAATCGCCGTAATATTATATTACACATCGTGACATTTGTCAATAGTCGGAGCGAAATTTCTACCATTTTTTCTTCATCAAAAAAATCACCGTGGAGTTTAGCCACGGTTAATTTATTTTACCCAGTAATATTCCTATAATGAAAATCAACAGTCCAAGGTTGACCCCTGCCCGAAGCTCTATCCACAAGATCCCTGACCACAGAATGAGAACGCTTATAACAGACATTCCTCTGCATATTCTCCACACTGTATCGGGAAGGAAAAATAATGACAGCAAGCAGCGGAGGAGCCCTCCACCGTCAAATCCTCGAATTGGAAGTAGATTCAATGCTGTCAGGACGACGCTCACCCCAGCAAAGTAATTGGCGCTCTCCCCAAAGGCTAAATGTGCGCCGATGCCGGAGACGATTCCGAATAGAGGTCCGCTAAAATGCACTATTGCTTCTTTTGCATAACCCACCCGTGAAAAGTCAAATGTAATAGCCGCGCCGATGGCACAAATATTGACAGAGCGCACAGGAATCGACATAATTGATGCTGCGAGAATATGCCCGCACTCGTGGAGAATCAGGGCAACAAGCAAAAGGATCAGTTCTCGCAAATCAACCCTCTCCGAACAATAGGTCAGCAATCATTTGGCCGATGTAGTCATAGAATGACCACTCCTCTACCCTTGATGAAGTATCCTTTTCAGGCTTTGTCATTTCATCAGTTTGCTCACTTTCAACTCCGGTGCTTATTACAGGTATTGCCACGTCATAGGAGCCTTTTTGACCACCGCCAAAAAGTGAGACTATGAAGGACAGGCACACGGCGACGCATCCGACCTTGAATAAAAGATCAGCTTCACGTCTCTTCTCGTTTTTTATTTTAGAATTATTTGATCTTGCCCTGCCGATCGTCAGTTTTTCCATTCGCCCCTCCACATATATTATCTTAAGACAATATATGCGAAAACGGACAAAAAAAGCACCTGACTGATACTTGTCAGATGCTTTTGCTTTTATAGACTTTTTACGATCTCAACCATTTCAGGGATAGAGGAAACGATATATTTTGCGCCGGATTCTTCAAATTCCTCCCTTGAGCCGTAGCCCCAAAGAACACCCATTGCGTCGATTCCGTGTACTGCCGCCCCTACAATATCGTGGTGACGGTCACCGATCATAAGTACATCTTCCGCCTTGCAACCTGTCTCTTCAATAGCATATTTGATGACAGCGTCCTTTGTTGAGCGTTTTTCGTTCATTGATGCGCCGCAGGCTTTGTCAAAGTACTTTGCCAAGTCGAAATGCTCAAGTATGCGCACGGCAAATTCCTCTGGCTTTGAGGTTGCCAGGCAGAGTTTTTTACCGGAGGATTTGATCTCATGGAGCGCTTCTGCAATTCCTTCGTAGGGGGTATTTTCAAAGAGGCCTACTGTACTGAACCTGACACGGTACAGGCGTATTGCCTCACGCGCCTCCTCCTCAGTCATTCCGAGATACTCCTGAAACGCATCGAGAAGGGGTGGTCCGATGAACTTATAGAGGGATTCGCGTGGCGGGATCTCCTTGCCCATTTCGGAAAGGGCGTACATGATGCAGTTTGTTATACCCAGTGCCGGGTCGGTAAGGGTTCCGTCAAGGTCGAAAAATACATATTCTGCCATAGATGCTCCTAATTTAACTATTTATTAAAATAATTATACACCACGGCATGAGAAAAATCAATAACTGAAATCAAACACCTCCGCAAGCATCTCAAGAAGTTTAAATCTGATCTTCACGTCTCCCCGCTCGCCGGTTATCATCCTGTACTCGCTGGGTGTAAATCCCACCGCAACGTACTCAGGCGACTTTTCGGCAACCGCGAAGGATGTGCAGATGGACGGGAACAGTATGCACCACCAATTCTTCCCCTCTCCTCTGCCGAGGGTTACGCGGAGAGAATTATATATCCCTGCGGGGAGTGATACATCATCATACTCACGGCGAGGATACCGTTCACGTCCAAGTTCTACCTTGACTTCGCACGATTCACCGTTTTCACTGACGCATTTTTCCGCTGCCAATTTGATCTCGTTGCGCATTCTCTCGATTACCGTATATGCCTCTTCGTAGCTTTGGCATTCGCTGACCCTCTCGCTGACACACAATAGCACTGCATCCCGCACTTTAAGCTTTAATGCCTGGTCTTCATCGGAATCTGACTCTGCAATCACGTGGAGTCTGAGCACGTCATTATATATTTCAGCCTCACCGTAAACGGGTATTACAGATAATAGAGATACTGCAGCAAGAACAGATGCGGCAAAAACAATAAGTCCTTTCATAAATATAGCTCCTTTTGAAACGATAACAAATTCAATGATTTATTATCTCCCTAAAGGAGCTTTATTATTCAATAATTTCGTTTTTTGTCAGAAGAATGAAAAGTTCTCGCAATAGACACGGGGAACACAGCTTCGGCACCCAGGAAATAGAGATGCTTTGCCATGGTTTCGATAGTTGCGCCTGTGGTGATTATATCGTCAAACACAATATACTTGCCGCCTTTTCTGATTCTTTCCCGGATAGGCACAAGAGATGTCTCTGCGTTTGAAAACCGCTCTGCAGCAGAAAGGCTCTTCTGCACATTTCCGTGGTTCGTGCGGTTGAAGGTGGGGGAGAATTTGATGCCAAGCTTCTTCGCTATTTTCCGGGCAATCTCCTCGCTTTGATCGAATCCTTTTTCAGCGTACTTCTCCACAGAACGAGGTGGGTATGTGATTATCCATTCGGCGAGGTCAACTCCTTCGCGCTCAAACAGGGATTTGATCTCACGTGCAAGGATTGTAGCAAAATAGTCGGCAAATGCTCCGCGGTCTTTCAGTGAAAGAATCATTCCCTCCGTTATTCTCTCCTCTGACCACGTTTTCTTGCTTTTGTAGAATGTAAGGGCGATGAATCTCTTACCCGCAATCTCTGTTTTTGTATGTGACGTAAAGTCAGCGCGGCAGGTACATTTGCTTGCAGGCTTGGAGCATTCGGGGCATACTAGGAAAGTTTCTCTGATGAATTTGCCGCTGCATTCATCACAAAGCTGGCTACCGTCAGTTGCATTTTTGCATAGCAAGCAATTTGACGGGATCAGCAGGTTGATTATTTTTTGTAAAAATCCCATTTTTCACCTGAATTATATTGTAATTCAATATATTTTATCATTATTCCACATAATAATCAACATATCATGAGAAATAAGTGAATGTGAAATATAGAAAATATATCTGGACCGCCTCAACTATCACAAGTATCAACGTAAGTAATAGAAATGATCGTCGAGTTATGAAAATAACCAAGCCGCAGATTACAGTTGATAGAAAAAGCAGGACACCGGCAAATACAGTAAGCCTTGTGCAGAAGAACACTGCATACCAGGTCTGCGTTAGAAGATACACGAGCATACACAGAGCAAATGCGGTGAGGCAGGCGCTTGGCGGAATCAGTCGTGACTTGCATATGAGCCAGATAAGCCCGAGGGACAAGCCTGCAAGGCCGTAGGTTATCAGCCACACGCTGAACACCAATCCTATAGTAACGGAGCTGTGTCCGCCAGCTCCACCTTTTAGCACAAACCATGTGCTGCCTCCACTTACCCACAATATAGTGCCAATCAGTGCGCAGATAAATGCTGATGAGATCAACAAAGGGAGACTTGTGCCGATTACGCACAGCTCCCATTTTATTCGTCTGAACATAAAAAATCACCCCATACGATTATATGAGGTGATCTCTTAGTATAATTACTGATTAATTGAACCAGTCGTCGTCATCGTCGTCTCTGCCATAGATCTCGTCTTCATCAGGTGGCAAAGCGTCCGGTGGATCATAGAAGTTTTTGTCGCTTCCCTCGGGAGTATATCCGCTGTATTCGGCAGGGGCATTTCCACCCCAAGGACGGTAGTCACAATGCTTGTAGCAGTAGGCGTTATACGGGGTTTCAATATAAGATGAACCGCAATACTCGTCCTCGCCAAGCATATTATCGAAGTACGGAACTCCCCACCATCCCGCAGGCTTTACAGACTCGGGCATTTCGCGGTACACGTACTGTGCGTCTTCAACATAGACCTGTGTCGGGAAGAGTCGGTCCTCTACCCGGATAAGGGCAACCTCAACACAATCTCTGGGGTTACAGTTATCAGAGGCGATAAGTCCGGTGGAAGCATCACGGGATACTACAACGTGAGTCTCACAAAAATCTGTGGGAACTGTGGATCTTGTGAAGTATCCTGTTTCCGCAGGGTTACCTCTGGGGTCAAGACGGCAGGCATCTGTCATGAGCTTGCCTGAATACTTACAGTATGTGGCAGTTACAACACCGGGGGCGTCCTCAAAGGTTTTAAGGGGCTCGCCACCACCGGCTGCTTCATCAATATATTTCTGATGAAGGATAGTCATAACCTTATCCCAAACGATAAGTGCCGGGCTGTTACCGAAGGAGCTCAAGGACTGCGGTGTGTCATAACCTGTCCATACACCGCCAACGTAATAGGGGGTATATCCTACGAAGTAACGGTCAAAGTCGGTACTTGTTGTACCTGTCTTGCCTGCTACGTTAACAGACCAACGGAGAGTACACGCAGTACCGGTACCGTAGTCCATAACGTTTTTCATCATTTTTGTCATGATGGAGGCAGTTTCTTCGCTGATAACGATCTTGCTCTCGGAGCCCTTGCCAACGGTCACGTTATTTCTTGTTCCAATTACAAGGTCACCGTTTGCATCTTCAACGTAAAGATAAAGATTGGGGGAATTATACACGCCGTTATTCTGGAAGATACAGTAAGCGGATGTCATCTCAAGAAGGGTTACACCGAAGTTAGGCTGACCAAGGGCAAGTGATGCAAGACCGCGGTCGGTGAAGGTCTGTCCGCTTGAGTTGGTATATGAATCTATGAGGCTGTCAAAGCCAAGCTCATTCTTCATAAAGTCAAATGAGTAGTCAACACCAAGATCCTGAAGCACCTTCATGGCAATTGTATTAACAGATCGTGTAACTGCGCTGTTGATTGTGGTCAAGCCCTTGAAGATGTTAGGATAGTTATAGGGATAGGGGGTATATGAGTAGATTGCTTCCGCATTCTCCGTTGCTTCCCCAACAAGCTTTTCGTTGAACAGAACAGGAGTATCGTCAACGGTTGAACCGTATGTGATAAGACCAAGGTCAAGGGCGGGAGCGTACACAGAAAGGGGCTTGATAGATGATCCCGGCGGGCGGGTTGCACGTGTGGCACGGTTAAAGCCAAGGTTGTCAATCTTCTCGCCACGTCCTCCAACAGTTCCGAGAACGTCGCCGGTATATGGATCGCAGACGATCATTGCCGACTGAGGCTGGAGACCTGCGGTAACGGAGGGGAAATATTCCTTGTCGTTCTCGTAAACCATTTCAAGAACGTCCTGCACCTCGGGGTCCATGGGGATAACGATCTTATATCCGCTGTAGTAGATCATATTCCAAGCGGTAGTCTTATCAACGCCGAACAGCTCCATAAGATCATCGCGAAGCTGCATGAGCATAGAGTCAACGTACCAGTTGTAAATGGTCATTCCGTCCTCGAGCTTGCCGTCCTCGTCAGTTTCGTAGACGATATCAAGGTCAACGATGGCCTGTGCCTCGCGGCATTCCGCTTCTGTGATAAAGCCGTTGTTCTTCATCTCCTCAAGAACAACCCAGCGGCGCTCGTAGTTACCGATCTTTTCAACTTCTTTCCCGTTTACCATTACTATGAAATTATCGTTATGGTACTTGGGCTCGTACTGAGAGGGGTTCTTTACAATAGCCGCAAGAGACGCGCACTCAACAAGAGAGAGCTCTGATACGTCTTTATCAAAATAGAAGTTTGCCGCAGCCTGCACACCTGTACATCCGTTACCCATATAGATAACGTTCAGGTATGCTTCCATGATCTCTTCCTTACTCTTTACCTTTTCAAGGTTTATTGCTCGGAAGATCTCCTCTACCTTACGCTGGATCGTTACCTCATCTTCCTGGGTAACGTTCTTGATAAGCTGCTGGGTAATTGTTGAACCACCGCCCGAGCCGCCTGTGAAGAACTTGAAGGCAGATTTCACTGTTGTAATAAGGTCAACGCCGTTGTGTGACTCGAATCTCTTGTCTTCAATTGCCACAAAGGCGTTAATGAGATCCTTGGGAAGCTGTTTATAGGACACCGCAAGAGCGTTATCCGTTGAATACAGTCGCTGATCTTCAATTTCAACAAGGGTTCCGTCACGGTTGATTCTATCTTCCTCCGTCTCGAATTTCATATAATAAATTCGAGTCGTAGAGTCCTGATTTACCTTAACAATGGTTGACGGATCTATTTCAAGATCAAGATGCTGATTGATATAGACAGCAAAAACAGATGCAACGATTATGCCTGTGATCAGGCAAACAAGAAGCACTGTCAGAAGTATATTGAAGAAATAGGACACAAGTCTGAGCAGTACCTTGCCGATTATGCGAAGTACGTTCAGAATTTCGCTTCCCCAATATACTTGTCCATTTTTGTTATACATTATGGAGTTCCGACCTTTCGTGTTACGCTGATGGTTGAATTATACTCTCGATTTTTGAATCTGGTATTAACACAATATGATTTTTACCAGATTTTATTGTGAAAATCACAATTTTATCGAATTACCATATTGTCTTGTCCGATTATCTCCCGAAGCTCACCTAAAACAAAGGGGGTAGGGTTAATCGAAACAGATGGTGACAGGTATTCCCCTTTCTCAACGGAGAAAAATGTTACAGGGGTGTACCCGTCGAAAATTGAGCAGACCGCATAGGCGCGCTTGTATTCCGCCGAATCCTCCGACGAAACACGCAAATAGATCTTGCGGATCTGTCCGGGAGTGGTATCAGCTCGGGCAGAGGGTGCCTTTTCTTCCCTCTTCTGATAAACAGGAGTGAGGGTCTCGGCATTTTCAAGCTCCACGGTCTGTGAATCTGACACAAGTCCAATAATACGGTCAGCAAGGATCTTTATATCCTCGTCTTCACGTATGCTCACGTTACCTGATATAGCAATAACGGAGTCGTAGTTAAGGAGATGACCGAATTTGGCAAGCACCTTGGGGAACACAAGTATCTCAATAGATGAGGTTCTGTCTTCCACGGTGACAAAGGCCATTTGCTCGCCGCTTTTGGTGTTCTTGTTAGTTCTCTTTGTGACAGAGCCAACGATAGTCACCCTGCTCTTCTGGTCAAGGCTCACACCTGATGGGATTTTTCCGCTGATATGTGCATCCTCAGTTTCGTCTTCGGGCATAAGCGCGGCTCTCAGCTCGCTGATTTTGAGCGGCTTGATCTTGCCCTCGTGCACGGTATAATCGTCGAGAACGTGACCGCTTAAATAAAGCCCACAGCTTTCCTTTTCAAGGGCAAGCTTTTTCCTCTGGGAAAATTCAGGAATGTCCGGGAAGACGATTCGATCCTTTTTAGGGATCTCGGCTTTGGGCGCAACGTCAAACATACCGATCTGACCGTCAAAGGTGTCAGATGCGAGGTTTTTCTTGTCAAGCAGACTTTCGTACACCGCCATAAGCTGACTGCGAGGGGTGCCGAGGGAATCAAGTGCGCCGGATTTGATAAGGGTTTCAAGCTGTCGCTTATTGATTTCGGTTTCGCGGACCCTGTCGATGAAATCGTCAACGTCAACAAATTCGCCGCCATGGTTTCGCTCTGCAACGATCCTGTCGATAAGTGATCCGCCGATGCTTTTCAGCGCTGTAAGGCCGAATCGAATTGAGTCACCCTCAACGTGGAAGTCGCCGCGGCTTTTGTTAATATCCGGCGGGAGAACAGCTATGTGCTGCTTGTTGCAGTCAGCAATGTACTCTGCAAGCTTATCCGTAGACGACATAACAGAGGTTAAGAGTGCGCTGACATATTCACGTGGGTAGTGGGTTTTCAGATAAGCCGTGCGGAAAGAAAGTACAGCGTATGCCGCCGCGTGGCTTTTGTTAAATGCGTAGTTTGCGAAGCTTACTATGTCTTCAAACAATGCTACCGCTTCGTCCTCGACTATTCCCTGTGCTACCGCTCCGTCAATAAACGCTTGTCTTTCGCCGTCAAGTACGCTTTGCTTTTTCTTTGAAATAGCTCGGCGGACAACGTCTGCGTGGCCGAAGGAATATCCCGCGATCTCACGGAATATCTGCATAACCTGTTCCTGATAAACGATACAGCCGTAGGTTACATCGAGAATAGGTGCAAGTTTCGGTGTACAGTAGCGTATCTTCGAGGGATCGTGCCGCGCTTCGATGTATTTTGGAATTGAATCCATGGGTCCCGGACGGTACAGAGCAATTGCCGCAATAATATCGTCGAGGGATCGGGGTTTAAGCTGGGTGAGCATCTGTCGCATTCCGGCCGATTCAAGCTGGAAAACTCCGTCAGATCGGCCTGCGGACAGTGCGTCGTAGGTTGCCCGGTCAGCAATATCAACCTTTGTAAGGTCAAATTCCGGGTCACTTTCACGGATCTGAAGTTCCGCGTTGTTTATTATTGTAAGGTAACGCAAGGCGAGGAAGTCAAATTTGAGCAGTCCAAGCTCTGCGATGGTGTCCATGTCAAACTGGGTTACGGTAACGCCATTGTTCACAGCGATAGGAACGTAGGTAGTGAGGGGATTTTCGGTGATGACCACACCCGCTGCATGGGTTGATGCGTGGCGAGGCATTCCCTCCAGTGCTGCGGCTGTGTCGATGAGCTTTCGCACTTCCCCGTCGTTGTCATACATTTCCTTGAGTGTGCCCCGCTCCAGAGCCTTTCTCAGCGAAATTCCCAGCTCCTGTGGAATTTGTTTTGCCACAGCGTCAACGTCGCCGTAGGGCATTCCCAGGGCACGTCCAACGTCACGTACCGCCGCTCTCGCCGCAAGGGTTCCAAAGGTGACGATCTGTGCTGTGTGATCCTCACCGTACTTTTCACGTACGTAGGAGATAGCTTCGTCACGTCTGTCGTAGCAGAAGTCGATGTCAAAGTCGGGCATACTGACTCGCTCAGGATTGAGGAACCGCTCAAACAGAAGGTCGAACTTTATAGAGTCAACATCGGTGATTCCAACCAAGTATGCAACAATACTGCCGGCACCCGAACCTCTGCCCGGGCCAACTGGAATTCCCTTGCCCTTTGAGTAGTTAACGAAATCCCACACAACGAGGTAATATTCGCTGTAGCCCATTTTTGAAATTACGGAAAGCTCGTATTCGATTCGATCTTCGTAGGCTTTTCTGTCATGCTTTTCGTCAAACACGATGTGCCCGCGGCGGATTCTCGATTCGAGCCCCTCATAAGCCAGTTTTTTCAGATAATCGTCGGGATTTGATCCGTCCTCCGGTTTATATCTGGGCAGCTTGGTCTTGCCGAACTCGAAGTCGAAGTTGCACATATCCGCGATCTTCTGGGTGTTTTCGCAAGCACCCTCGTAATCACGGAAAAGGCGTTCCATTTCGGGGGTATTTTTGTAGTAAAATTCGTCGGTTTCAAATCCGATAGGCCTACCGTCTGTGATCACGTTGTTGGTCTGGATGCACATTAGGATCGCCTGGGTTTCGGAGTCTGCTTTTTTGATGTAGTGAACGTCATTGGTAGCAACCATTGGAATACCCGTTTTTTCGGATATCTGGCGCACACCTGCGTTTACAATATCATCGTCTCGGAGTCCGTGATCCTGAATTTCCAGATAGAAGTTACCGCGACCGAATGCTTTATCAAGTCGGCGGGCGTATTCCTCTGCCTTTTCGTATTCTCCTGCCACGATGCAACGGGGGATATATCCCGCAAGGCAGGCAGACAGGCAAACGAGTCCATCGGTATGTTTTTCGAGAAGCTCTGTGTCAATTCTGGGCTTTGAATAGAAACCATCGGTGTATGCCTTTGAAACAAGATAGATAAGGTTGTTCCAACCCGCTTCATTCTTTACAAGAAGAACAAGGTGAGAGCTGCCTGCGTCGTATTCTTTTTCTCTGTCGTACATACTGCGACGGGCAACGTAGACCTCACAGCCGATTATCGGCTTGATGCCCTCAGCTTTGCAGGCTTTGTAAAACTCAACTACACCGTACATTACGCCGTGGTCCGTGATAGCCACAGCGTTATGTCCTGCGAGCCGTGCTGCCTTTGGTATTTCGGAAATACGGCAAGCTCCGTCGAGCAGGCTGTATTCGCTGTGAAGATGCAAGTGAACGAAGTTACCCATATTTCCTCCTTAGTTAAGTTATAATTGTTGGTTTTTTGCCCGCTCGGCAAGTTCAAGAATTCGCTCAAGACGGTGTCTGATTCCGGATTTTGATACAGGCGGATTCATCAGCTTTCCAAGGTCTGCAAGAGACAACTGGTCGTTTTCAATGCGCAGAAGAGCCGTTTCCTTTAAATCTGCGGGAAGTGAGTCAATTTTCTCTGTGTCAACGAGCCACTGTATTGCTTCTGTGTATTTCTTAACCGCCTGAAGCTGTTTTTCGATGTTCGCGGTATCACAGTTTACCTGGCGGTTTACTGAATTTCTGAATTCGTGGACGATCTTTGAGTTCATTACGTCAAACGCCGCGGCAGATGCTCCTGTATACACGAGAAAATCCTCGATCACAGCGCTGTCCTTGACGTAAAGTATGAATTTATTTTTCCGCACCGACGGTCTGAAGTCGAATCCCGAGTCGGAAATCAGCTCCATAACCGTGTCACGCTCGTCTTCAAAATAGAAGGAAAACTCCATGTGGTATGACTTAAGCGGGTCGGTAATTGAGCCGTATACTGTAAAAAGTTTACGCCAAAAAACTTCACCGCAAACGTCACAACGGCATTTTTCATAGGTTGATCTTATTTTTTCTGCCGAGTTTTCTTTGTTGTTCAAGTCAGCAAGAGCAGCGGAGGTGAATTTACAGCATTTTTTCTTGATTTCAAGAGCTTCAAGCTGATTTTTTACTTTCTTGGAAAATGATTCTGTCATTTTACGTATATGACCTCGCACTCGATGGCGCAGCCGAATTTTTCAAGGATCACGTCCTGGATGTGCTTTATCAGATTGCGCACGTCTGCACAGGTAGCGCCGCCAATGTTGATAATAAATCCTGCGTGCTTTTCAGAAACCTGCGCTCCGCCGATGGTGAATCCCTTGAGTCCTGCTTCGTCGATCATCTGACCTGTGTATCTGCCGGGATAACGCTTGAAAACGCTGCCCGCACTTGGATATTCAAGGGGCTGCTTTGTTACACGGCGGTTCATAAAATCGTTCATTACCTCGGAAATCTCATCCTTATTACCGGGCTTAAGTTCAAAGGATGCGGACAGAATAAGCCTGTTTGTATGCTTGTATATGCTGTCGCGGTAGCCGAAATTATGCTCGGTTAGAGAGATCGTATGTACAGTCATGTCGTCAAGGTCAAGATAGGTGCTTTCTTTCAGCACAAAGGCTACCTCGCCGTTGTACGCGCCTGCGTTCATAAACACCGCTCCACCCACACTTCCCGGTATGCCGTATGCAAATTCAAGTCCGGTGAGGCTATAGTCTCTGGCGCGTGCGGCAAGGGCAGTAAATGACATTCCGGCGTCAGCGGTTATCACGTTTCCCTCGCAGGTTACGTCACGAAGAGCAGTCAGGATAACCACAACTCCACAAAAGCCCTCGTCATCAAAGAGAACGTTACTGCCGTTTCCAAGGAAGTATGCCCGTGCATCTGTTTCCTTGATCATTGCGCAAAGCTGTGTCAATGCTTCAACGCTCTGGGGTATGACCAATAAATCAGAGTTGCCGCCAATACGAAAGGTTGTATGACGGCTCAGGGGCTCATTGTATTCAATTTTTATCTTCTCTCCGCAAGTCTGATTGTAATTCTCAATAAGACCGGCGAGTTTTGTTAAATTATCAGTCAAGTTGACCTCCGATAATTACAGTATTTCGTAAAGATCAGTAAGCTTTTTTATAGTATATGTGAGAACTCTGCCCTTGTTATCGGCACCTGTGGGGTTGAAGCGGCAGATGTCGATTCCGTAGGCAATGGCACCGTCACAGTCGGATGTGAGTGAGTCGCCGATCATAAGATATTTTGTCTTATCCTGGTCGCCGATTTTGTCAAACACATAGTCAAAATATGCCCTCTCCGGCTTTGTGTGACCTATCTCCTCGGAAATGAACATTTCTTTGAAGTATTTGCCAAGTCCGGAAATAGCGTAGCGGGAGCGTTGGATATCAGCAATGCCGTTTGTGAGGATATACATATCGTATTTCCCGGACAGCTTTTCACACACCTCAGGGGCGCCGTCGATCATACATCCCTGCTCACCAAGCACAAGCATATAACGATTACGCATAAAGGTAGCGATTCTTTCTCTTTCCTCGGGATCAGAATAGCCGATCTCCGAAAGGAGCATTCTGAATCGCTCGATCTTTAATTCTTCAAGCTTTATTCCCCCAACCTCAAGCTTCTTCCAGAGGGAATCGTTGATTCGTGAGTAAAGCTCGTAAAGTTCTTCGGAATAGTCAAGTCCCGCCTCTTTAGCAGTCCTCTCAAAAGACAGATACTCTGCCCGACTGAAATCGAGCAAAGTATTGTCCATATCAAAAAGCAAATATTTATATTTACTCATTATTTTACAAACTTGTGGTAAGTCTTCTTGCCCTTCTTAACGATTACACCGTCGCCGTCAAATGCGTTTTCTTCAACGGAAGCGTAAACGTCTGTAACCTTTTCGTCGTTTACAAGGATACCGCCCTGCTGAACAAGACGTCTTGCTTCGGACTTGGATGCGCAGAGACCGCCCTTAACAAGCATATCAAGAACGCCGATCTTGCCGTCAGCAAAGTCTTCTGCTGCGAGATTTGTTGTAGGCATATTTTCAGTCATACCGCCACCTGCAAAGAGTGCTCTTGCGGCATTCTGTGCCTTTTCAGCTTCTTCTTCGCCGTGAACAAGCTTTGTGAGCTCGTATGCAAGAATTTCCTTTGCGGTGTTGAGCTGGCTGCCTTCCCACTTATCCATTTCGTCGATCTGCTCAAGAGGAAGGAACGTAAGCATACGGATGCACTTGAGAACGTCATTATCTGATACGTTTCTCCAGTACTGGTAGAAATCAAAGGGAGTGGTCTTGTTGGGATCAAGCCAAACAGCGCCGGAGGCAGTCTTACCCATCTTCTTACCTTCGGAATTGAGAAGGAGTGTAATGGTCATTGCGTGAGCGTCCTTACCAAGCTTACGTCTGATAAGCTCTGTACCGCCGAGCATATTGGACCACTGGTCGTTGCCGCCGAACTGGAAGTTGCAGTCGTAATTCTTGTAGAGGTAGTAGAAGTCGTAAGACTGCATGATCATGTAGTTGAATTCAAGGAAGGAGAGGCCCTTTTCCATTCTCTGCTTGTAGCATTCTGCGCGAAGCATATTATTTACGGAGAAGCATGCACCTACTTCACGGAGTACGTCGATGTAGTTAAGGTCCATAAGCCAGTCGGCGTTGTTTACCATCTGTGCCTTGCCTTCGCCGAATTCAATGAAGCGTTCCATCTGCTTCTTGAAGCAATCGCAGTTGTGCTGAATCGTTTCGGGGGTCATCATAGAACGCATGTCGGTTCTGCCAGAGGGGTCACCGATCATTGCTGTACCGCCACCGATAAGTGCGATAGGACGGTTGCCTGCCATCTGGAGTCTCTTCATAAGGCAAAGTGCCATAAAGTGACCAACGTGGAGAGAGTCAGCTGTAGGGTCAAAGCCAATATAGAATGTAGCCTTACCGTTGTTGATAAGGTCCTTGATCTGTTCTTCGTCTGTCATCTGCGCGATAAGACCGCGCGCTTTCAGTTCGTCAAAAATAGTCATTGTTTTTTGCTCCTGTGATTTTATTTCAATTTTTATTTTTTGTTTCTGTTAAGCATTTCGCGGGCTGCCGCGGTTTGCTTTTCCGTTACGTCAATACCGCCGATAATTCGTGCGATCTCTGCGGTTCTGTCATCTCCCGTAATCTCGCGGACGCTGCTTTCGGTTCTGCCGTCTGTTTCGGATTTCTCTATGAGCAGGTGGCAGTCGGCGATAGATGCGATCTGAGAGGAGTGGGTAACGGATATTACCTGAGCTGTTTCGGACAGCTTTTTCAGCATCATGCCGATACGCTCCGAGGTTCCGCCGGACACGCCTGCGTCGATCTCGTCAAACACTATGGTTCCGGAATCATTCTTCCCCGCAAGTGCGGTTTTTATTGCCAGGGTGATTCTTGAAAGCTCGCCCCCCGAGGAAACCTTACCGAGAGACTGGATCTCTTCACCTGTGTTAACAGAGATAAGGAAGTCAACATCGTCAACGCCGTCAGGTTTGAAGATAAGCTTGCCATTCTCGCGGATGGGTGTTACGGCGATCCTGAA
Source organism: Oscillospiraceae bacterium (assembly GCA_015064355.1). Classification (GTDB taxonomy): domain Bacteria; phylum Bacillota; class Clostridia; order Oscillospirales; family CAG-272; genus UMGS1696. Next base: position 57,925 of record SVSJ01000003.1, read on the forward strand.
TCTGACCTTTGGCATATCGAGGAAGCGGAGAGATTCAGCGATCTCCTCTGACAGGTGTGCTGCCGCAGCCTGTCTCTTTGCGGTGATCTTAGCGGCCGAAGTTGCAGCAGATTCTTCCGCTTCGGCCAGGCTCTTTTCAAGCTCGGAAATTCGGAAGTCGCCGTCTTCAAGATCAGCGATCTGGTTTGCGATCTCTGTCCGCTTTGCCTTTACCTCTGCAATCGTCTCGCCGTACTTTTTCTTGACACGTTCGATTACAGAAAGGCGGGATTCCACCTGCGTCAGCTTTTCGGCAGGGTTGCCAATTTCATCATCGTCAAGGGCGTCGCGGACTCGTTCTGCTATATCAATGATCTCGTATCTGTAGTTTTGCAGGCGAGATGCCATTTCGTCAGCATCCTCGAGAACATCGGAAAGCTGGGTGAGAGCTGCCTCTGCCCGCTCAAGTAGATACGCGGCTGTTGCACCCTTTTCACTGTATGCAAGTGCCTTTGATACTACTGAAGAGTACTTTGACACCTTTTCAAAGCTGCGAAGCTTTGTGCGAAGTTTTATGAGCTTTTCCTCTTCGTCATCCGCCCCGAGTCTTGCAAGATCTATCTCTTTCTTCTGATACTTCAGAATATCGAGCATCATATCCCGCTGGGACATAGCTTTTTTAAGGTTAGCGATCTGTCCTTTGATCTCTGTTACTTGATCATAGTGGACTTTATATTCGAGAAGCTCATTTTCCGTTTCGGCAAAAGAGTCTACAAGGCTTGTGTAGGTTGTTTTATCAGCAAAGGAATTCCGTTCACTTTGGGTCTGGATCCCAATAAGCGAGGGGGCTATTTCCTTCAGAGCGGAAAGGGGTACGGTACGGCGGTTGATTTTTGCGGTCGAGCGGCCGTCTGCGCCAATTTGTCTCATAAGCTCGATCTCGCCGTTTTCGTCAGCCTCGTATCCAAGCTCCGCGAGTTTTGCTTTTGCGCTGTCGTTTACGGAGAACAAGGCTGAAACCGTTGCCCTCTCTTCCCCGCTTCTGATCAGCTCACGAGCATTTTTCGCGCCGCAAAGGAGCAGGAGACTGTCAATGATTATGGATTTTCCGGCACCCGTTTTACCGGTAAGCACGGTGAATCCCTCTCTGAAGCTGATCTCCAGCCGTTTTGCAACTGCGATATTTTCAATATACAAGCTCCAAAGCATAGTTATGCTCCGATCTCTATGTTTTTTATCAGGAATTGATAAGCTTTGTGATTCTGTGGGAGATTGCGATTGCGGACTCTGTATCTCGGGTTACGATGATAATACAGTCGTCTCCTGCTACGCAACCGAGAATATCTGTCTCGTGAAGAGAGTCAACACCTGCTGCAACTGCCTGTGCCATGCCTGGATATGTCTTGATAACGATATCGTTATAAGAAGAATCAACGCTCTTTATTGAGCTGGCAAGTGCGCGGCTGTAAACATGCTGGTTTTCGCTAACGCTGCTCTTGGGTACAACGTACTTATATGTGCCCATATCAGACATCTGCTTAAGAAGCTTTAGTTCTCTGATATCACGGGACACTGTTGCCTGGGTAACATCGAATCCTGCAAGCTTCAGCTTTGAGATAAGTTCCTCCTGAGTCTCAATGTTATAGTTTTCAATGATCTCCAGAATTTTGTTGTGTCTCTTGACTTTCATGGCGTTCCTTTCGGCCGAATTATCGGCTTTTATTTAAATAAATAATTTTCTGATTAATTCTCTGACAGCTTTGCGTTAAGTGCGCTGAGGAATCCGTATCCCTTAAGTCGGATTAGCTTAATTTTGTATTCCGATTTATGAATGGATATGCTGTCGTCCTCGTTTATATGGATAACATCCCGTCCGTCCGCGTTTAAGTAAACAGAGGAATTATTGTTCTTGATATTATTGATCTCGATTTCTGAATTCCCACCGAAAACAACAGGTCTGCTGTTCAGGGTGTGCGGACAAATGGGAGTAAGGCAGATACTCTCAAGGGTTGGGTCAAGAACAGGGCCACCTGCGGAGAGCGAGTATGCTGTGCTTCCCGTAGGGGTGGCAGACACCATTCCGTCAGCACGGCAGGTCTGAACCTTTACGCCGTTGCAGTACACATCAAAGGTGATGAGCCTTGCAACAGGGCCGTTTGTCAGCACGAGATCGTTTAGCACGGTATATTTCGCACGAATCTTGCCGTCTTTATCCCGCACCTGCGCCTCAAGCATCATTCGCTCATCTGTTGTGTAGTCGCCGTTTATTACTCTGTCAATTTCGAGAGCCTCGCCTATTTCAAGCTCTGTAAGGTAACCTACATGCCCGAAGTTTATGCCGATTATTGGAATATCGTATCCCATCATTCTGTGGGCAGCGTCAATTATTGACCCATCTCCGCCCAGAACTATGGCAGCCTCGCAGTTCTCGGTTTCTGCAATATTGTCTATGACTTCTACTCTATTGCCGAGAAAAGCGGTAGATTCTGATACGTCACTGAGGACGCTTACCCTGCATCCTCCGTCTGTGAGCTTTTCTACAAGGGAGGTCAGCTTTTCCTTTTCTATATGCTTCCCTGTATTGGGAATAAGAACAACGCTTTGGATCTTACTCATTTGCTACCTCCTTGATATCGTTTTCGGTAACTTTACTTACACCACCAAGGATAGCGTAAAACAGGAATTCACGGTTGCCGTCTCCGCCCAGAATGGGTGATCTGACAAGAGCCTGTGGGGCAAGTCCGTGCTCGTTTGCAGAAGACAGAACTCGTCTGATTGCGGCGATATGCTGTTTTTTGTCCTTGACTATACCACCCTTGCCGATGGCATCGCGTCCACATTCAAACTGGGGCTTGATAAGTGCAACGTACACGCCACCATCGTGAAGTATCTTCGGCAGAGTTGGGATAATAAGGGTCTCGGATATAAAGGAAACGTCGCACACTGCGCAGTCGCATCGCTGGGGGAGTGTGGTCTCATCCATATATCTGGCGTTGCATCCTTCGATATTTGTTACGCGAGGATCGTTTATGAGGCTCTGGTCAAGCTGGCCATGTCCTGAGTCAATGGCGTAAACGTGAGAAGCACCTCTTTTGAGAAGGCAGTCGGTGAATCCACCGGTGGAAGCTCCGATATCTGCGCACACAAGCCCGGCAACATCAAGCCCAAAAACATCAAGTGCGCCGTCCAGTTTGATTCCGCCCCGTCCCACAAATCCGTGCTCTTCTCCGGTAACAGCTACAAGATCTCCCTCTCCTACGTTGTACGCAGGCTTGGTTACGACCTTGCCGTTTACTGTTACAAATCCCTGTTCAATAAGCTCAGCCGCTCGGCTTCTGCTTTTTGCAAGTCCTTCTGTGGAAAGATATGTATCAATTCTCATTTACGTCTTGAAAGAAGCCAAAGCGCAAGATTGCAAAGGTTTTCGCTACTCGGGTACTCAGAAATTACTTCTACAGCAAGAAGTGTGAGGAGAGTTTCCTCGTCTTCCGCTTCGTTCATTTTGAGGAATGAGAGAACGGTCTTTTTATTGTTCTTAGCGTCACTTCCCACAGCCTTGCCGAGGGTTTGCGTGTCGCTCTTTACATCAAGTATATCATCGTGGATCTGGAATGCAAGGCCGATTGCTTCGGCATAAAGCTTGATGCTTTCCATATCCTTGGAAATGGGCTTATCAACAGCTGCAAAATAGCCAAGCAAGCACGCTGCGCGGATCAGTGCACTTGTCTTCTTCGAGAAGATCTTGCGAAGCTCTGCATAGCTGTCAACGGAGTTCTGGAGATCGAGAGTCTGACCGCCTACCATTCCCATAGCACCCGCCTCATGAGCAAGTGTGGCAACTGCGTAGCGAATTGCTTTGTGTGAAACGTATTTATTTGATGCGCAGATCTCAAAAGCAAATGTAAGAAGTGCGTCACCTGCCAGAAGCGCCTCAGCTTCGCCATACTGTATGTGGCAAGAGGGCTTACCGCGGCGGAGATCATCGTCGTCCATGCAAGGCAGGTCATCGTGCACAAGAGAGTATGCGTGAATGCACTCAAGGGCGCAGGCAAACGGCATTGCCGCCTCCTCTGTTCCGCCGAACATTTTGCAGAATTCAAGGACCAAAAAAGCACGGATCCTCTTTCCGCCACCGAGAACAGAATAGCGCATAGCCTCTGAGGTTACAGTATCCCCTGCGAACTCCTCAGACAGGTATCTCGCAAGCTCGTATTCAACTTTATCTGCAGCGTCGAGCAGAATATCCTCGACCTTATTCGCAACTAAGTTTTCCATATTACACCGGTCTTTCTTTCAGTTATTGTTCAATTAGTCTGTTACTGCATATCGCTCTCAACGAGAGTTCCGTCGCCGCCCATGGTGAGTATTTTCACCTTCTGCTCGGCTGTATCAAGTCTGGAGTTGCACAGCTTCACAAGGGCAACCCCTTCTTCAAACAAAGCAAGTGACTGATCAAGAGGTGCGTTTCCTCCTTCAAGCATACGCACGATCTCTTCAAGTCTTGCGATTGCTACTTCAAAGGTCATTTCTTTTTCATTCATATTCATTCACCGTAATATATATTTTTCTTTATTTCGTCAACTGTGCAGGCAACCTGTCCGCCTATGGTCTTGAATTCGATCTTCTCTCCAACGGTCACGTCATCAACGCACCGTACAAGCTTACCGTCGTCTTTATAGACAGCGCTGTATCCGCGGGAGATTACGGAGAGAGGATTGAGTGCGCTGAGCTTGCCCGCTTCCTTTGCCATTTCCGCTTTCTTTATCTGCAGGATGCTCTCCACTGATCTCTGAAGTCGGTCTGCAAGAAGATCGGAGGTCATTCTGCGGTCGTCTATAAAGTTCATAGGATTTGTCATCGCTCTGGTATTCGCAAGCGAGGTCAGCTTTTCTCGGCGTATCTTCAGCATTGAGCCTATTACGTCAGCTTCACGAGTGACGATATTAAGGATCTTTCGCTTCAGCTCTGCGGTATCAGGGACTGCAAGCTCTGCCGCCGCTGACGGTGTGGGGGCACGTCTGTCAGCAACGAAATCGCAGATTGTAAAGTCGGTTTCGTGACCAACTGCGGAAATCACAGGGATCTGTGATGCGGCAACTGCTCTCGCCACTCCTTCGTCATTAAACGCCCACAAATCCTCAATTGAACCGCCGCCACGTCCGATAATAATTACGTCAACGTTTTTTGCTGTATTGAAATACTGCATACCGGCAATAAGCTGGGGAGGTGCGTCAGGGCCTTGGACAAGTGTGGGATAAAGCACAAGCTTTGCGTACGGGAATCTTCTGCCGCAGACGTTTATCATATCTCGAATAGCCGCGCCTGTTGCCGAGGTGATTATGCCGACTCTGGTGGGGATCTTCGGCAGGGGGCGTTTTCTTGCGGGGTCAAACAGTCCTTCAGCTTCGAGCTTTCTTTTGAGCTGCTCGAAGGCTACGTAAAGTGTGCCAACCCCATCCGGTTCCATTGCATCACAGTAAAGCTGATATGTGCCGTCGCGGACAAAGGAAGAAATCCGTCCGTGTGCTGTGACCTTCATGCCGTCCTCGGGAACAAACTTCATTTTTACCGCAGCGGAACGGAACATTACGGATTTGAGCTGTCCGCCCTCGTCCTTTAAAGTGAAATAATAATGCCCTGTGCTGTAGTGGTTTTTGAAGTTTGATATTTCGCCCTTGACATACACGTCGCTAAGCTGCGGTGTAGTGTCGATAACACGCTTCACAAACTCGTTAAGCTGTGTAACTGTCAGGGCTCCGGGAAATTTCCCCTCGGGCTTTGCCAAGTATTCGTTACCGTTCATTTAATCGTATCCCGTCTGTATAATTCTGCACACAGAAGCGCAACTCCGACTGCGTTGTCAGATGAATACTGCGCGTCTGCAAACATACCGTATTTCATTAGTCTTTTCTTAATATAATTCGAGCTCATAACGCCGCCTGCGTAAAGCACGGGCATTTTGCCGTATTCGGTCAAGGCGTTTTGGGTCAGCTTTTCAAGAGTTCTTCCGATAAAGTTCAATGTATAAGCAGACACCTCTTGTATACTGTGGGTTTCCTTATAAAGGGCTGCCGCTTTGTTTTCAAGGCCCGACAAGTTGCACCAAGTACCGTTTACCGAAAGGCCGTCGTTTCTGACCTTTCCTGAAAACTCAAGTGCGGCTTTGTCCATTTCGGCTCCACAGGGGAATCTGAGCCCCATGAGTACACCGGTTCTGTCGATGGCCTGGCCGCCGTTTATGTCCCGCGTGCCGCCGATCTGGGTTATCTTAAAAATACGCTCGGCGTCCGGTTCGCAAAGAAGCATATCCGTGGTGCCACCCGACACGTGGAACGCGATAAAAGGTGCGCTCATGGTCTCGATAATGTCAACACCGTTGTTCTTGCAAGCGGAAGCAAGAGCAGCCATAACATGTCCGGCCTGGTGGGAAACCTTGTAAAGGGGCAATCCGGTCGAAGAAGAGGTCATCTCTGCCGCCGCAACACCAGCAAGGAAGCACGGCATATATGATCCGCTATTATCACGCGGTGTAGAAGAGCAGCCGACTGCCGTAAGAGAGCCTGCAGCACCGTTTAAGGTATCTCTCACCTTATCACTGCACAGAGGCAGGTTCTTCACGTGGTGGAACACGGCGTCGCTTTGTCTCAAGCCTCGCTCGCCTTCTTTCACAGGCAGGGGGGCTTTGGCATTGAGCAAAATCTCCCCTTCCTCGTTGCAAAGTGCAGCAGAGGTGGTATAGTTACTTGTATCTATACCGAGGAACAGTTTTTCGGCCATTACTTTTCGTCCTTGATATATCCGCGGTTTCTCGCGATCTTGTTAAGGATACCGTTTACGAAAGCGGGGGCTGTTTCGTCATCATAAAGCTTGATAATCTCGATTGCCTCATTGAGAACCACTTTTGCAGGCACGTCGATCATTGTCATCTCATAAACCGCAAGGCGAAGGATCGTTCTTGTTGCAGTGGACATACGGGACATCTTCCACTTGATTGATGTCGATTCGATCTCCCCGTCGATCTCCTGCACGTTTTCGCAAACACCAACAAACACGTTCTTCACGTATTCGGCAGTAGGTTCTTCTGTGTTCTCTATATAAGCATCATAATATTCTCTTGGATCTGCTTCCTTGTCGAATTCCTTTGCAAAAAGAAGCTTGAATATCAGCTCACGGCACTGGTGTCTTGTAAGCTTTGTTTTCTCTGACATTGTTCTTTCTCCTGTCGATTTATTGCGCTTGGCGCATTGTCATACATCATAATTATACTATATTATCCTATTTATGTCAATGGATAACCATACAAATATTCACTGTTTTTATACATTTATGCATTAATCTCCCCGATTTTTCCCTCGTATCCGTGTATTCGCTATGTATATACAAAAACAATAATATCTAAATTTTTCTGAAATTAGGGTTTATTTATTCATTAATTTGTGCTATTATAGTAGTATCACAAGAAATAAGAGGTACTGTCCTTGAAAACTCTCTCTGTTATTAAAAAAATAATCTCTTCGGGGTGTGTTATCAATACCCTGCTCCTTATACTCACCTACGGACTCGGACTTTTGATCAACGAAAATTTTATTCCGACCTTTGACAGGGTTTTGGGTATTCTTCTCTTCTCGTTGGCACTGGCCGGGGCGAATCTGTTTCTTTTCTCGAAAGCACTCACTCTCCCACTGAGACTTCTGATCCACTTTTTGTTTACAACATTGATGTTCTACATAATGTTCGTCCTTTGGGGAAGCTACAATCAGAACAGTGGGTCTGCTTTTGTGATTGTTGTTCTCTTTACCGTTGCTTACTGGACTGCAGTGGGTATTGTTTCCCTTATAAGATTAACTAACCGCGAAAAGACTAATTCAAAAAAGGAATACAAAAAGGTTTTGAAAAAAGAAGACGACTACAAATCTGTATTCGGCGGAAAAAACTGATATGATAATTGAGCCTATTGCAAAAATACGGACGGATTTCCCCGAGAAGTTCGGACTTCCCAGGCAAAGCGGAATTGTTCCCGAGCTTTGTGGCACTATTGTGTTTGAGAAGGAATACAGAATTTCTGATGCTCTGCGCGGTCTTGAGGGGTATTCCCATCTATGGATCATCTGGGGTTTTTCCCTTGGCTTTGCTTCCGAAATAGACGGGCGCAAGTGGTCACCCACAGTCAGACCGCCTCGCCTTGGTGGGAACAAGAGAATGGGAGTATTCGCTACCCGCTCCCCCAACAGGCCCAATCCCCTGGGGCTTTCCGTTGTGAAGATCGAGTCCATTGAAGATACTCCTGAGGACGGAACTGTTATCCGGGTTTCAGGTATTGATATGGCAGACGGAACGCCGATATATGATATTAAGCCGTATCTCTCTCATGTGGATTCCATAAGTGATGCGACGAGTGGATTTGCAGCAGAAGTAAACGGACAAAAGCTCACGGTTTGTGACCCCTGCGGGCTTACCAGCAAGCTTCCCGAAGACAAACGTGACGCACTGGTTGCCATACTGAAAGAAGACCCGCACCCGTCATACAAAAACGACGGTGAGCGAGCCTACGGTCTTTCCTATGCGGGATTTGATGTTGCATTTACTATTGACGGCGATGTACTGACGATAAGAGAAATTAAATAAAACCAAAAGGACAGAGAAACAAGCTCTGCCCTTTTTCGTTATGCAATTGAAATTTCGCTATCGTAGACCAAGTCGTCAATAGAATTTAACGTATGTATAGTATATGCAATGTAAACGATTCCAACGATGGAGCCGATAACTCCTGCGGCTGCAAAGTGTGGCATAAGATACCAGTATGCCGAGGACATAATATAATTGAGAGCGCAGAACACAATTGTGACAATAAGCTTAGAACGAATAACTTTATAGGTTTCTGCATCTCTGCTCTTTTTACTGTACTGTGTTGTTTCGATATTAACGCCACAGAGTGAAATCTGCTCTTTCACAACTTTCATAAACACGATGATGAACGAAACTGCCGCGGCAAGTGCTATAGCGAATTCCACAGTTTCAAGAGTTGCCAGATTGTAGTACCACTCTTTTGCCTCTTCTATCCAGAAAATCGCCTCGAATTCGTGTTCGTCAAAATATCTGATCTGATTAATAAAGTTTACAATTGATAAGATCCCGCGGACTATAGCTATTGGAATCGGGATCCAAGCCATTTTATTGTATCTCGAAAGCATAACCGCCGCTGTGATCAAAAGTGCGGAAGATATAGCACCTATGAGCACGTTAACCCCGTCAAAGGTCAAGATGAATGACGTAATGACAGAAAGGCCGAAGAAGATCATTACCCTCTTCATTCTCTTCGACATAAACAGGTTTGTGCGCGGGCGGATCTCCCTCTCGAATCTTTCATTTATTATGTTAACAAGGACTCCGTCTCTTTTGATTCTGCCAAAGAAACGTGAGACCTTAACTATAAGCACAATGCCGAGAATCAGAACGATCAGGGAAACAAGGGTCTGGATCTGTGGCTTATACGACGCCCAGCTTCTCTTCAGCGCGTGTACTTCACCTATGTAATCGTACATTTCAAGCTCTGTAAGCTCAGGTGCTATTGTTGCGCATACACGGAAAACATAGAAGAAAATAACGTAATTTCTTACCTTTGCCGCAAGGCTTATTTCCTTTGTTCCGGCAAGGGTTTTTACTTTCTTTGTTTTGCCGTTTTCTCTGAATTCTACCCACTTGTATATTTTTTCTTTTTTCACAAGTGCGGACAAATAAAGGTCTTGTCCGATGGAACAGTCGGAAAGTCCGTCAAACAGCTCGCGGGTTGCGGGAATGAACGCAAGAAGCTCGACTATTCCAAATACTGTTGCCATAAGAAGTGGGAACGTTTTATCCTCGTCGGAGACCCGTGCCTGAACCAGGATCGCAAATACTTTCACCGTTTCGAGAAGAGCAAGCTTGAAATACAGCGATCTTGCCTTATCGATTCTGTGGACAAAGTACGCGGGCTTTGTTATAGCCGCAACTATAAGAAAGAATCCGATACAGTCAGGTAATATGTCGATGACTGTGATTACGGGGTTAAACAGCAGAACAAAACCTGCGATGAGCATACCAATTCTCATTGTTTATCCTCCTCAGTAGAGTGATTACTTCTTTTTCTTTTTATTGTGTGGGTGCTTTTTCGCTTTTTCGGCAGCCCGCTTTTCTGCTTCTTCGAGAGCCAATCTCATTGATTCCTCACGGCGCGCCTGTTTCTTGCTCTCAAGCTCGTCAAACATATCGTTAAACTTATTTACAATAGCAAAGCGAGAACGTTTTTTCTCGTTTTCGTCTTCATCTGCCGGGCAAAGTTTGCCGAAGCAATTGTATATAAGTACAAGGTTCATAACTATGGAGATAAGCCAATAGAAATATACGGCGAGGCTCAGGTAGTATGACGTTTCCTTTGACATAAAGGAGCTTGTCAAAATTACTGTCAGAGCGGCGAGATAATACACGCCTGTCATCACCATATTCCGCTGTGCTTTTGCAGCAAGTCCATGAGCTTCTGCGCCCATTGTTATACCGCGGATTCCAAGGAAAATGAACACGTGCATAACACAGGCCGAAACAAGCTTACCGATGTCAACGGCAAGATCTACAGGCCCTGTAGGATCGTAGAACGCGAACATCATTGAAGCCGCGTTTGTGCTGCAAAGGAGCAAAAATCCCAGGCAGACATATGATGCGCCGATATAGTATCTGTTGTACTCGGAAAGCTTTGAAAAGGCGAAAAGCATAACCACAGCTCCGATTATGTCGGTAAAGAAATAATACTGGGAAATCGAGAATGCGAAAGCCAGAAAATATCCGAATATGAGTATTCCGAATCCCATATATTATTCCTCGTCCCCACCGGCGTTTGCACCGCAGCACTTTTTGTACTTTTTACCGCTGCCGCAAGGACAAGGGTCGTTACGGCCAACCTTGGGTGTTTTATTTACAACGGGAGCTTTCTTCTGGGGCTGGGATCTCTGGGCACCGCCTGCAAATCCCTCGGAGGTAACCTTTGCAACCTCAACTCTCTTAACTTCGCCCTGAGGTCTCGGTACAACGGACATTACCATTCTCGCAGTATCGTCGCGGATGTTCATTACCATTTCGTCAAACATATCTGCACCGTGGAGACGATATTCTGCAATGGGATTGCGCTGTGCGTATGCCTGAAGTCCGATGGATTCCATAAGAGAGTCCATAGCTTCAAGGTGATCCATCCACTTTTTATCAACGTTCTGGAGAAGCACAACGCGTTCAACTTCACGCATCTGCTCTTCACCGAACAGCTCTTCTTTCTTCTTGTAGAGAGCTTCAGCTCGGTCAAGAAGAAGTGTGCTGATCTTTTCTCTTTCAGCCACCGCGTCATTACCCAAATCCTTAAAGTCTGCCGGGGCTGTGAGAAGTCCGAGATACTTTGCCCGGAGTCCTTCAACATCCCACATTGATATGTCTTCATCATGGAGATAAGTTGCGATAGCGTCAGAAACAGTTTCTCTGATCATAGACTTGATCTTCTCGCAAAGATCTGCGTTGTCAAGAACCTCGGAACGCTGCTTGTATATGATCGTACGCTGCTGGTTCATTACGTCGTCGTATGCGAGAACGTTCTTACGTCTGTTGAAGTTCTGGGCTTCAAGATGCTTCTGGGCGTTCTCAATGGAGCCCGAGAGGATCTTTGCGTCAATGGGAGTGTCTTCGTCAAGTCCGAGGCGCTCAACCATGCCGATGATTCTGTCAGAGCCGAACAGACGCATAAGGTCATCTTCAAAGGAAAGGAAGAATCTAGATTCGCCGGGGTCACCCTGACGGCCGCTTCGACCGCGGAGCTGGTTGTCGATTCTGCGTGATTCGTGACGCTCTGTACCGATTACAAACAGGCCGCCTGCCTCGCAGACCTTTTCAGCCTCGGGGCGGATGATCTCCTGATACTTTTTGTAAAGATCTCTGTAGTGATCACGGGCAGCGAATATTTCCTCGCTTACGTTCTGGGAAGAACCTGTGGCAAGGGCAATTACCGATTCCTCGTAGCCTTCCTTTCTCATTTCAGCTTTTGCGAGGTATTCAGCGTTACCGCCAAGCATAATGTCAGTACCACGGCCTGCCATATTGGTGGAAATGGTTACAGCACCAAGCTTACCTGCCTGGGCAACGATATCAGCTTCCATTTCGTGATATTTCGCGTTAAGAACTGTGTGAGGAATGCCGGTTGCTTTCAGCTTCTTTGAAAGCTCTTCGGATTTATCAATAGACACTGTACCAACAAGGACAGGCTGTCCCTTTTCGTGGCACTGCTTGATCTGATTGATGATCGCTCTGTCCTTGCCTGCCTTTGTGCGATACACAACGTCGTCGTGGTCGCGGCGGATCATAGGCTTATTTGTGGGCACTTCAACAACGTCAAGGCCGTAGATCTCACGGAATTCGTTTTCCTCTGACAAGGCTGTACCTGTCATACCGGAAAGCTTTTTGTACATTCTAAAGTAATTCTGGAATGTAATTGTTGCAATGGTGCGGTTTTCTCTCTGGATCTTTACACCTTCCTTGGCTTCGATTGCCTGGTGGAGACCGTCGGAATAACGTCTGCCGGGCATAAGTCGGCCAGTAAAGGTATCAACGATAAGAACCTCGTTGTTCTTTACAACGTAGTCTGTATCGCGATGCATAATACCGTGTGCCTTGAGAGCCTGGTAAACGTGGTGGGAGATGTTTGCGTTTTCGGGATCGGCAAAGTTTTCGATTCCGTAGAAATTTTCAGCCTTTGCGATACCGGATGCGGTAAGTGTGGTCGTCTTCTGCTTTTCGTCAACGATGTAGTCTGCGTTGATATCGTCCATATCCTCTTTGGTGTCAACTTCTTTGACAACGTACTTCTTGAGGGTACGGGCAAATCTGTCGGTCATATCGTAAAGAACGTCAACTTCAGCTCCCTGACCGGAAATGATGAGTGGAGTTCTTGCTTCGTCAATAAGGATAGAGTCAACCTCGTCAACGATTGCAAAGTTGTGACCTCTCTGTGTGCGGTTCTCTTTGTAAAGAACCATATTATCACGAAGGTAGTCAAAGCCGAATTCGTTATTTGTACCGTAGGTAATATCGCAGTTATACGCCTTTTGCTTCTCTTCTCTGCTCTGACCGTGAACTATAAGACCGGTAGTGAGACCCAGATATTCGTGGATTCTTCCCATTTCCTCGCAACCGAGGCGCGCAAGATAATCGTTAACAGTTACAACGTGAACGCCTTTTCCCTCAAGTGCGTTGAGGTATGACGGGAGGGTTGCGACGATAGTCTTACCTTCACCGGTTTTCATTTCGGTAATTCTACCCTGATGAAGAAGGATACCGCCCATGATCTGCACGTCAAAAGGTCTCTTGCCGAGGATTCTGTCACCTGCTTCACGAACACAGGCGAAAGCTTCAGGCAGAATATCGTCAAGAGTTTCACCGTTTGCAAGGCGACACTTGAATATCTCCGTCTGTGAACGCATTTCGGCGTCAGACATTGCCCTATACTTGTCAGCGAGGGCGTTAACCTTTTTTACAAGGGGCATGATTTTTTTGATCTGTCTCTCGCTGTATGTTCCGAATACTGATGTGATTAAGCTCATTATTATACTCCGTATGTTTTTACTTTAGTCAATATTATATTATAACCTATATTTGCCGCAGTTTGTAGTGTAAAATGTAAATTAATTCGCAAAATCAAGATTTTTTCTAATTATTTCTTAATTTTATTGAATTTTTTGCTCTCGTGATATATAATTAATTTGTTTTATACTCGAGAGGACATTCAAATGAAAGAAATTAACATAGTACTTCATGAGCCGGAGATTCCCCAGAATACGGGAAACATTGCTCGTACTTGCGCAGCTACCGGCACGGCCCTTCATATAATCAAGCCCATGGGTTTTGCCATAGACGACCGTAAGCTGAAACGTGCAGGGCTTGATTACTGGCACCAACTTGACATCACATATTACGAAAATCTTGAGGATTTTTTCGAGAAGAATCCAAACTGCAATTTTTACTGTTACTCAACTAAAGCTCCCCGCTGTTACACGGAAGTTGAATATGAAACTCCTGTTTTCCTCTTCTTCGGCAAAGAAACAAAGGGGCTGCCCGAGGATTTCCTCTCTGCAAATATTGACCGCTGTGTGCGTATTCCCATGCGCGAGACTCTACGCAGTCTGAACCTGTCGAATTCCGCTGCTGTTGGAGTATACGAGGTTCTCAGGCAGATGGGATTCAAAGGGCAGCAGAGCGAAAGCGACTATTTACAAAATAAAGATTCAAATTCATAATATAGGAGACATTCCATGAAGGTTTTATTTATTGGCGACAGCATTACAGATGCAGGCAGAATTCAGGACGAAAACGGTATGGGCAATGGCTATGCCCTGTTTGCTTCCCAACTGATCAGAAGTCGTCATCCCGACACGGAATTTGAATTCATCAACCGTGGAATCGGTGGTAATAAGATGGCCCATCTGGTTGAAAGATGGCAGGAGGACTGCATTGACTTGGAGCCTGACGTTGTTGCTGTTCTTATTGGCGTGAACAACACATTATGCAGATCAGACACAAAAAACTGGTATGACAATGACGAATTTGAGGCTATGTACCGCGGTATTCTTACTGATCTGAAAGAAAAAACCGGGGCAAAGTTGATAATGCTTGAGCAGTTTTTGGTGCCCATGCCTTATAACGCTTATATGAGAGAAGACATGGATCCAAAAATTCAGATCACAAGACGCCTCGCTCTCGAATTTGCCGATGCGTTTATTCCGCTGGACGGTCTTATTACCGCGGAATGCGTGAGAACATATCCGGTCTGCTGGTCACACGACGGAGTACATCCCACCGAAGCGTGCGCCAGATTCATTGCAGAGCATTTCGCCGATGCATTCGACCATGTCTTCAACACCCTCAACAAAAAATAAAACAAAGCCCGTGATTCTTTCACGGGTGTTTTTTGTATCAAAAAAGCCCGCCAAGTTGACGGGCAATTTTTTTATTAGTAGTTTTCCTTCTGCCACTTATTGTAGTAGGAAAGGAGTGAATCTTCGTTTTCTTCGTCAAGAAGGTCAACGATGATCTCGTTATAAAGAAGCTCGTTCTTGAGTTCTTTAATACCTGCGTTGAAGTTTTCGCTTGTGAGAGCGTCAAGCTTTGCCTTGTATTCAGCATTAAGCTTTGCAAGCTCCTTAAGCAGATCTTCGTTCTCTTCTGTGGTGAATGAGCTAAGCTTCATGTAAGGGCTGGATCCTGCGTCGTTGTTCTGTGTAAGCAGAGGCTTCCAGTAATCCATGGAAATGCCCTCGCCGGGGTATGTCATGAATACGTTACCGGTTTCGTTAAGTCTCATACCGTAATCATCAGAGATGATCTTGATGGTATCCTTTGTATCGGAATCTTCATAAGCCCAGTGAACACCCTCAACACCGTACTGAAGAATTGTTCTCAATTCCTTATCAGTATTGATGCAAGTGATGATTTCCATAGAACGGGAAATATTCTTTGTGTAAGTAGATACGGAGAACATTCCGCCGTAAACGTCTTCTGTGTCGAAGATAGGACTTGCGTAAACGCTTACATAATATTCGTCTTCGTATTCAGCAATTGTGCTCGCATCACCTGTGATTACGCCAACAGCAAACTTCTGACCTTCCTTAAGTGTGCCGTCGCCCATATATCCGAGCTCGTCGATCTTCTTAACAAACTTCAGAGTGTTTGTGTACATCTGGTTGTCAAGGAGGAGAGCCGGAGGAGCTTCATCAAGGTATTCACTTTCAGCACTGAGCTGGGAAGCAAGAAGTGACCATTCAGAACCGATGGTTCCGTCAGGACTCCAGTACTGGATACCGGATGCATCAACAGGACCGAGGAAAGGAATTACGTTGTCAAGCTTCTGGTTACCAATATCAATGATGAAGTTTTCGCATCTCATAAGAGAGGAGAGATCGCTGATGCTATAGTCGTATGTATCAACAAGTTCCTTGTTTATGAGGAGATACTGGTACTGACCTGCGGGATTGTTGTTCGGAACAGCAAATGTACCGAAATCATATATTGCCTTAAAGAATGTGGGGTGAACATATGACTTGAGCACCTTTGAGTTACCACTGAGCTCACCGTCAAGAGACAATACCGCATTTGAATATGCGTAGTTTGAATAGTTCTCTGCTCCGCTTACAAAGAAGATGTCGAGCTGAGTCTTTTCAATCTCAGGATAAGCTGTAAGAACAACGCCGAGATCGTCTACGATAGTCTCGTCGGGTTCAATCACGGGAGCTTCGGTTTCTTCAACCTTCTGGCCCTTCTTCTTCAGTTCTTTTCTTCTCTTATCTTCAGCGGCCTTTTTATCAGCATTTGCTTTCTTAACTTCTTCGATCTTCTCGTCAATAACAGACTTATATTCGTCGCGAGAAATCAAATGAAGCTCAATAGCAGTGTTGTACTTGGCCTGTGTGATCTTATTGATAGCCTCTTCAACAAGAGCCTTTGCTTCTTCAGTTGTACTTTCGTCTGTAGGAAGCCAAAGGGAGAGTGTCATAGCAACTCTTCTGCTGGATTCTGTGTCGGCGGTTTCTTCACCGGGTGTAACCTCTTCTTCTTCGTTGCTACATCCTGCAAACATACCGAGCACCATGATCATAGCTATAAGCAAGCATATAATCTTCTTTGTCATTATAAGGATCCTCCTCGTGTACCTTGGTAAAAAGCAAGTTCTTACCCATTTAAATACTTCTATTATTTTACAACAAAATGTTCCGTCTGTCAAGCGTTTTTCATCTCTAAAATGCCTCTGAAACGAATTATTAGCTACCCAATTTTTACTGGCAAAAATAATTATCGGCGGTTTATCTAATTTCTCGTCCGGGCTTTTGGTGATTTTGCTATTTTCAGTTAGCAGCTATCTTATTCGAGATAATCCTTGAGTCTCTTGGAGCGGCTGGGATGTCTCAGCTTACGGAGAGCCTTTGCTTCGATCTGACGGATACGCTCTCTGGTGATCTGGAATTCCTTACCAACCTCTTCAAGGGTACGGGATCTGCCATCTTCAAGTCCGAAGCGCATCTTAAGCACCATTTCTTCACGAGGTGCAAGGGTATGGAGAACCTCGTTAAGCTGCTCTCTGAGAAGCTGATAGGAAGCTGCTTCTGCGGGAGTGGGTGTATTTTCGTCGGGAATGAAGTCGCCGAGATGGCTTTCGTCTGCCTCGCCGATAGGAGTTTCAAGAGATACGGGGTCCTGAGAAATCTTGATGATTTCGCGAACCTTATCCTCGCTCATACCGATATCAGCAGCGATTTCAGAGGATGTAGCTTCTCTGCCAAGCTTCTGCAAAAGCTGGAGCTGGCTGCGGGATACCTTATGTATGGTCTCGACCATATGAACGGGGATGCGAATGGTTCTTGACTGGTCAGCGATAGCGCGGCTGATAGCCTGTCTGATCCACCATGTAGCGTAGGTGGAGAATTTATATCCCATTGTGTAGTCAAACTTCTCAACTGCCTTCATAAGGCCAAGGTTACCCTCCTGGATAAGGTCGAGGAAGTAGATACCCTTACCAACGTAGCGCTTTGCGATGCTTACAACGAGTCTGAGGTTTGATTCAACAAGCTTGTTCTTTGCGTATTCGTCGCCTTCTGCCATTTTCTTTGCGAAGTGTGTTTCCTGTTCGCTGTCAAGAAGCGGAATGGAGCCGATCTCCTTAAGATACATTCTTACAGGGTCGTCTACCATGAGACCTTCCTGAGTAAGGGCCTTTTCCATATCGTCAGCGCTGTCAAGTCTTTCCATATCGCTGTCGATCTCTTCAAGCTCTTCTGCGTCGATAAGCTTCGTTACGTCCTCCGGCTCGATTTCCATAATGTCCATCAGATCCTCTTCTGTAGGACCCTCACTGTCGGAAATGTCCGTGTCGTCAATTACGGCGAATGAATCGTCTGTAACTGTAATAATCTCCCCGTCATCTGTGATTTCGGGGTTATTCTTTTTGTTTTCCTGGTCGATACTGTACATTGTATCCTCCAAATTTTTAATATAAATTTGCGGTGGTATAGTATTACGCGATTATTTGCTCCTGGTCTATATAGCCACGCCGTCAGTTAAGATCCGTAAGGAATCCCTTAAGAACCTTTGAACGGCTTTGGTGTTTGAGTTTGCGCAAGGCCTTTGCTTCGATCTGACGAATACGCTCTCTCGTAATATTGAATTCGCGGCCTACCTCTTCGAGAGTGCGGGATCTGCCGTCCTCGAGTCCGAAACGAAGTCTGATGACCATTTCTTCTCTTGGAGTCAGAGTTGCAAGAACTTTGTTAAGCTGCTCTCTGAGAAGCTGGTATGAAACGGCCTCTGCTGGAGTTGGGGTAGAATCATCGGGAATAAAGTCCCCAAGATGGCTATCGTCCTCTTCACCGATCGGTGTTTCAAGGGATACAGGATCCTGTGCCGTCTTCATAATATCGCGGACCTTGTCAGCGCTCATGCCTAATTTTTCGGCGATCTCGTCGATAGAAGGTTCTCTTCCGTTTTCCTGAAGAAGCTGACGTGAAACCCGTGATACTTTATGAATCGTCTCAACCATATGAACGGGAATTCGTATAGTTCTGGCCTGGTCTGCAATTGCTCTCGTTATGGCCTGTCTGATCCACCATGTAGCGTAGGTGGAGAACTTGTAACCCTTTGTATAGTCGAACTTATCAACCGCCTTAATAAGGCCGAGATTTCCTTCCTGGATAAGGTCAAGGAAGTACATTCCCTTTCCCACGTATTTCTTTGCTATACTTACAACAAGTCTGAGATTTGCTTCAACAAGCTCGCTCTTTGCTGCCTCATCACCAAGGGAGATACGTTCAGCAAGGTAAGTTTCTCGCTCCGGGGAAAGAAGGGGGATTTTTCCTATATCCTTAAGGTACATTCTGACTGGGTCGTCGATCATACTGTCGTCACCGACAGGAAGGATATCAATTTCCGGTTCATCTGTAATATCGAAATCATCGTCGTCAAAATCGTCGCTCTCTATAAAGCTGGTGATCTCAACTCCGCTTTGCTCAAGTGCTTCATAAATTTTGTCAATTTGGGCAATGTCATATCCCGCAAATTCTGCGGCTTCCATAATATCGCTATGTGAAAGGGAGCCCTGGCTCTTTCCTTTTTCAATGAGCCCCGCAACATCGACCTTTTTTTTGTTTTCCATGTGAACCTCGTGTCTGTGCAATTTATCTCTAAGTTTAAAAAACTGTTAATTATCCGTTTCTCCGCGTTTCCGTTTGAGTATATCCTCAAGTGATAACTCGCCGGATGCGGCACTTGCGCTTTCCTCACGCATTGATCTGACGTAAATATCAAAGGATTTTTCATCATTACCCGACAGTTCATTTCTGTCTGCGATCATTTTATGAACCCTTGATACCTCGTCCGGCGTGAAGCGTTCATTCAGCATTCCCAGATTGAAGCCGCCGTTTATATATTGCTCACTTGCAAATGAATAAAGTCTTTTGCCAAGGGATGTGACAAAATCAGCCTCGCAAAGACCTTTGCCGTCTACTTCCCTTTCAAAATACTCGCTTCTGATAAACAGCATACCCAGCACCGCTTCTTCGATACGCGCTCCCTTAGGCTGCTTCGCGAAGTCGGGGTTTATCCGGTCGCCAATTCCTGAGGTAATCCGTATCAGCTCGCCTTTGCGCTTCTTACTGTTTTCGTAATTGCGTTTTTTCCGCTTTGCTTCAACGTCTGCTTTTATGCTCTTTATATCAACAGAAAACTCACGGGAGGCTTTATCAATATAAATATCCCTCTCAACGCTTGAGTCTATTCCTGCGATATAGGAGCAAACATCGGAAATTGCCTTTATTTTTGCATCAGAAATACTTATATCGTATTTCCCGCGAATGCCGTCAAGCATAAATTCGAATTTACCGCGGCTGGCTTCTATAAGTTCGCGGAACTTGTCGGCACCGTATTTCTTTATGTACTCGTCAGGGTCTTTTGCCCCTTGCATACGGAGCACCTTTGCGTCGATTCCCGCTTCCTCAAGAAGGGTTATAGCACGGTTTGCCGCTTTTTGCCCTGCCTCGTCGCTGTCGTAGGATATAACTACGCGGTCGGTATATTTCTTCATCATACGTGCCTGCTCTGCGGTTATCGCGGTACCGAGGGTGGCAACCGCCATACCGAAGCCTGCATCGTGAAGAGTTATAACGTCCATATATCCCTCGCACAAGATAAAATATCCTGCGTCGGAATTTTTCGCATAGTTCAGTGCAAACATATTTTTGCTCTTTTTGAATGCGGGGGTATCAGAGGTGTTAAGATACTTTGGCTTTGAGTCGTCAAGTACTCGGCCGCCAAATGCCACCACGTTACCTGACACGTCGATGATCGGGAACATTACCCGCCCGCGGAAGTAGTCGTAATATCCGCGCTCATTCTTTCCTGCAAAGTATGCAACTCGTATCTCTTCCTCCTTGAAGCCAAGAGATCTGAGATGCTTCAGCATTGATCCCCCTGACGGAGGAGAATATCCAAGCCCAAATCTCTTTATCGCCGCCATTGAAAGCCCGCGGTCCAGGAAATATTTTCGTCCGGGTCCGCCGACGCTATCGTTAAAGAGCATCTGTCGGTAAAACTTTGCCGCTTCAAGATTCATCTGGAGGACTCTTGAACGGGACACTCCGTCGGGTCTGCCGCTGTTTGAGTCGAAATCCGTGAGAGTGATTCCCGCCCTCTTTGCAAGGGTCTCAACTGCGGCAACGTAATCAAGGTTCTCCGTTCTCATGACGAAGTTTATAACATCCCCGCCTGCGCCGCAACCGAAGCAATAATAGCTCTGCGTTCCGGGATAAACGGTAAACGACGGTGTTTTCTCACTGTGGAACGGGCACAGACCCTTAAGGTTTGATCCCGCTCTCTTCAGGGTTACATAGGAAGAGATAACGCTTTCAATATCGCAGCGGTATCTTATATCTTCAATTACACTTGCAGGTATCATGCGCTCTCCTCCTTAATTTGATTAATTTAAAGCTCCATAGGTGTTTCCCAGACGTGAGGGATGAACAAGTCCTTATAGAGATCAATAGCATATCTGTCGGTCATACCGGAAATGTAGTCGCAAACACATCTTTCGACAGATTCGTTTCTCGTGTTGTTATAATAAAGCTCCGGCATTTTCTTGGGATATTTTACGAAATAGTCAAAGAGGTTTTTTAGAAGCTCCATCGCCTTGACCTCTTCCCTCTTTGCCTTGGGGTTGTAGTACACGTTATCAAAGAGGAACTTGCGCAGCTCAAGGGTGGCTTTGCCTACCTCTTCAGTCATTTTGATTTCGCCTTTATCGCGGCTACCCTCGATTACGGCTGAAACCATTGTGTTAACTCGCTCGCTGTGGCTTCTGCCGAGTATATCAAGCAAATGCTTAGGTATATCGTCGATAGTGATAATTCCGCCACGAACGGAGTCGTCGATGTCGTGATTAATGTATGCGATCCTGTCGGCAAACTTGATTATAACGCCCTCAAGGGTGGATGCAAGATGATCTCCGGTATGGTTTACGATACCGTCGCGGACCTCCCAAGTGAGGTTAAGTCCACGGCCGTCCTTCTCCAGCTTTTCAACCACGCGCAAACTCTGCTTATAGTGGGTGAAATCAGATGAATAGCACATCTGCATTACCACTTCACCTGCGTGGCCGAATGGTGTATGGCCAAGGTCGTGTCCCAAGGCTGCCGCCTCGCACAGGTCCTCGTTCAGCATAAGTGCGCGGGCAATGATTCGAGCGATCTGGGTCACTTCAAGGGTGTGAGTAAGGCGTGTGCGGTAGTGCTCGTCTGTTGGGAACAGGAACACCTGTGTTTTATGCATCAATCTGCGGAAGGATTTTGAGTGAAGTATTCTGTCTCTGTCCCGCTGGAACTCTGTTCTGTTGGTACACTCGGTTATAGGATAGTCTCTTCCGCGAGTATTTTCGCACAGGAACGCATAAGGTGAGAGAGTTTGTCTCTCGCGTTCGTAAAAAATCTCACGGACAGTCTTTATTTCATTTGACATATGCATTCCTCCTTGGGTGATATTTTTACTCCTCGCTGATCGGTTTTAAGTCCACAAGAGAGCAGATCTTCGGGAAATCGTAACACGGTACGCGGAGTACATAACTTGCGTATTTATGAGTGATCATAATATCGTAATATGTTTTTAGATGGAAATCTCCATCAATCTCTTTGATATTATATTCTGCATATTCAGGGGAATCGGGATCCTCGTCTTTTAGCCATAATGAAACGGCATACTTCTCATCAACCTTGCGGTATCCAAGTAGTGATGCTGTAGGAATAGACATTACGCAATTCTCGTCAGAGATGCACAAATTTTCTTCTTCGATCCATAAGTACCCAATATATGCGAAATATGCCTCTCCGGGCTTCCGATCGTCACATTGTTCGCCATTTTTCATTTTATACTCATATGTGAGAACGTCAATGATCACCGGGGTCTCCGGGAATCCAAGTTCCCATTTTACACGTTCATACAAGTCTTCTTCCTTTGTGCAGTCTTCCGATTCACTGTTCTTTGAACCATAAGACGGCTTTTTATATTTAATCAATACGAAGCTAACAAGAACAAGGACAACACCTACGACAAACATGGGCAATCTGAGAGAACTACCCGCAAGCAATATCAAAGAGAAAATGCTTGTCAAAATTCCAACTATAATAAGCGTGCCAAGGAGCATCGTGCCTGATAGGTGTTTTTTAAAATTCTTTTGGAGAACAGCACTCTGTTCATCAAGTTTCTCCTGAAGTGAACTAGAAATGCGTCTGCTTATAAAAGGATTATCGTCAAGCGTGTATTTGTTATCTTTGTCTGTTATGTTGTAAGAAAACAGATTTATTTCATTTGACATTTCGCATTCCTCCTTAGGTGATATTTTATTTGTCAAGGCATTTGAAGTCAGTAATTGAGCTGATAAGCGGAAAATCGTAGCAAGGAATGCGAAGTATATATGTAGTATCATCAGACTCAAATAATACTTCGTAATAATCTTTCAGCCTGTAATATCCACTTCCGTCTCTTTCAATATTGTATTTCTTATACTGGCCTTCAAAAAAATCTTCTTCTTTGAACCAATAGTCAATTGCGTATTCTTTTTCTATCTTTCTATATCCGAGGATTGCAGACTTAGGAATTATCATTGAAACCTTCAGATCTGACACACCAATGGCTCCGTCCTCTGTCCACACACGAAAAAGCTCGGTCTCATATGGGGGCTCTCCTCGATAATTTTCCCGAACATTTTCGGTTTGACACGTAATCAACTCAAGCTCTACGAAATTATCTGGAATACCAAGCTCGGAATTAATCCTTTTGTGAATATTCCGCTCTTCGTCAATAAATTGTCTTTTATAGTCTGGATCTGAGTATTTCCGCTCTGTCATCTTAATTAACAGAAACGGAATAGCGGAAATAACCATAACCACTACACCTGCAATAATCATGTACAGTCCTTCTGACGAGGCATCGAGATTTGTCTCCTCGGTATAAGAATAGAATCCATACAACAGCAAAAAGAAACTCATCAGTAGCGGCATAGCGGATACTAAATACAGATACTTTGTGGGGGAAGAATGAAAATAGAATTTAAGTCTTTCGCGTTGTCTTTTCTTCAAAATCCTTGAAAGCTTACTTGATATTTTATTCTTCACAAAAGGAAGTTCAATATTTGTATTGCTATTCTTACTTTTGCTCGGAGAATCCGAAAACAAATATATATCTCTCATCAGAATCACCATTAGTTCTTTTAGGCATATATAATATACGCAAGAATTGTCTTTTTTTCTTTTTTTCGATATCAACCAATTCGGGATGCTCTTTCCTCGAATCCCAGAAGCTCCGCATTACCTTTGCCGTAGGTCAGCTCGGACACGGTTCTTGGTATTTCTTCCATTCTGTGCTTCTCGATTGCCGCGATAACGGTCACGCCCTCGCCGAAGTCACAGCGGTCTTCCTCCGCGTTAATCTTCCCGAGAGCTACAGTCAGCTTTTGATAGTCGGAGTATGACACCCCGAGCTTGTACACGGCGTAATCCTCGAATGACGCAAAGCCCGCTTCGTCGATAGCCAGTTTTGCTGATGCAGAATATGCTCTCACAAGACCACCGGCACCGAGTAGGATTCCGCCGAAATAGCGGGTCACGACCACGCAAAGGTCTGTGGCACCCGACATTTTCAAGACGTTAAGTACGGGCATACCTGCAGTGCCCTGGGGTTCTCCGTCATCAGAATATCTCGCGATGCTGTTTTCCGACAGAAGATACGCGTACACGTTATGTCTTGCGTCGTGGTATTCTTTTTTCTTTGCCTCAATAAACGCTCTCGCTTCCTCTTCGCAGGACACAGGAGTTGCGTGGCCGATAAATATGGACTTTCTCTCTTCCATTTCAACGGACACGGTACTTGCCAATGTTATTCTCTTCTGCGGAAGGGCAATTTCGCTTGTTTCTTTCTTCTTCATTATTTATTCTTCCACGATGTACTTTTTGATTTTTGCGTAGAGCTTATCGTCAACCACGCACTTGCAATAGATGCCGTCCTCTCGGTAGTCCATATCCACATCGTCAGCGTCCTTATAAATAAGTCCGGTGATGGCTCCGTCTTCCGGTGGAATGTGCAAGGTCACACGGTGCTTTCCGTTTGCCGCAAGGCGCTCGATAACCTCAATCAGAGTGCTGCATCCCGCGCCTGTGATTGCTGAAATGAACACAACCTCGGTATTGGAGCTTGATGCGAGTGTCTTCATATGGATCAGCGCGTCACGGTCTGTGCAAGCGTCGCATTTGTTAAATACGTAAACAGTAGGCTTTCCAGAGGCACCAAGCTCTTCGAGAAGGTCAGAAGTAACCTTGGTTTGGCTGATAAATTCAGGGTCAGATGAGTCAACCACGATAAGCAGTATATCCGAATAAACCGCTTCGTCAAGGGTGGATTTGAAGGCCTTGATAAGATGGTGCGGCAGGTTACGGATGAATCCAACCGTATCCGTAAGGAGAAGCTTTGTACCGTTTGGTGTGGTAAACTGGCGGGTTGTCGGGTCAAGGGTCGCGAATAGCTTATTCTCGGCAAGTATCCCTGCTCCTGTGAGATAGTTGAGGAGGGTGCTCTTTCCCGCGTTTGTATATCCGACGATGCCACATTTGGTGATACCGGATTTGTCTCTCTGGCGGCGCATTACAAGGCGATTCTGTTCAACCTTTTCAAGCTCTCTTTCAAGAGCTGTGATCTTTTCGCGAATGCGACGTCTGTCTATCTCAAGTTTTGTTTCGCCGGGCCCTCTTGCACCAACTGAACCGGATGATGCTGTACCGCCCTGGCGGGAAAGGATCTTGCCTCGTCCCACAAGTCGAGGAGAGGTATAGCGAAGCTGGGCAAGCTCAACCTGAAGGCGACCCTCGCTGGTTCTTGCGTGATCGGCGAAAATGTCAAGAATAAGCATGCTACGGTCGATGACAGACACATCTGTCTCAATATCATCTTCAATAGCCTTGATCTGTGAGGGGGAAAGCTCACAGTCGAAGATCACCAGCCCTACCTCGTGATTAGCACAAAGCTCGGACAGTTCCTGTACCTTACCGCTGCCAAGCACCGTTCTCACGTCAGGCTTTTCCCTGCACTGGGTAAGAACCGCTGCAACTTCACAGCCTGCTGTGTCTGCAAGTCTTTCAAGCTCACCAAGGGACACCTCGCATTCCGCGTCCTCACCTTGTTTATATATAGCGCAAAGTATTACTTTGGTTTTTTCGTTATTAGTGTTTTCCATAAGTACCTCCTTGGGGGTGTGCATTTTCTCAAATTCAGAAAAGAAAAAGTCGAACAGGATCCTAAAGCCGCAGCTTCTCTATCCTGTCCGACGACTTTTCTCGGACTAATTTTCCCTTTGGGTAACTTATTTACCGCTCTGTTCAAGTCTCTTCTTGAACTTGTCAACACGTCCACCAGCATCAACGAACTTCTGCTTACCTGTGAAGTAAGGATGGCACTTGGAGCAGATATCAACACGGAGTTCACCGTTAGCATCGCCCTTTGTGGAACGAGTAACAACTGTTTCGCCGCATGCGCAACGAATAGTTACCTCTTTGTATTCGGGATGGATTTCTGTTTTCATTATTTTTCACCTCTTCATACAGATACTCACGTCGAGTTATTATAGCATAACTAATTTCAAATTGCAATACTTTTCTGAAATTTTTTTGACCAAATCGGAATTAATTTTCCTTTGTTTCTTATATATAATCACAAAACTCTGTTTTTCTCATACTTTCTTTGCGATCTGCTTCCTAAGTCTGGAGATTATCCTCTTCTCGAGCCGCGAAATATAGGACTGCGATATTCCGAGTATATCAGCCACTTCCTTTTGCGTCAGTTCCCTGCCCCCGCGGAGACCGTACCTCAGCTCTATGATCTCCCGTTCCCGTGGTTCGAGGCTCGCAACTGCTTCACGCACTGTACGCTCGTCCTCGTTACGCTCCAGCTCTTGCCCGACAGGTCCGTCGCCCGACTCAAGTATATCAGACAAGAGGAGCTCGTTTCCGTCCCAGTCGATGTTGAGCGGTTCGTCTATTGACAAATCCCCTTTATGGGATGCGTTTTTTCGGATATACATGAGAATTTCATTCTCGATACACCGTGAGGCGTATGTGGCAAGTTTGATCCCCCGGTCGGTCTTATAGGTGTTTATTGCTTTTATCAAGCCTATTGTTCCGATGGAGATTAGATCCTCGATCCCTGTTCCGCATCCCTCGAATTTCTTTGCTATGTATACCACAAGGCGCAAATTATGTTTAATGAGGAGCTCGGAAAGTGATCTGTCGTCATTGAATCTCGATAGGATCTCTTCCTCTGCCTCTGGCGACAAGGGTGGCGGTAGCACCTCCGCTCCGTTTATGTAATACGTTTCTCCCTCTCCGCAAAATGCCAGCACCATTCTGCCAATTGTTGATTTGAAATCGCTGATAATATTAACTACCGAAGAGCTTATCTTCATTTTTCACCTCTCTGTTTCTATTTACATAATGCGGCAGGTATCAACCCATCGTGTCCTCTGTAGCTTCCTTGGCTCTTGTCTACTGCAATTACAGCAGAAACCTCTTTTTCTCCAACCCATACTTTCTCGGGAATGAATCCTCTGATCATCCGTGATCCCCCAATACTATCAATGGGTATCATGCGCAGTCGCAGCTTGCAACTTTCCGAATACAGCTCTTCTGTAATGCTTGGAAGCACCCTTGCTTTAACTAAAATCACAGGGACACCGGATATCGGATCTGCGGCAAAAGAGCCCGTGTCGCACAAGGATGATATCTTGTATTTTTCGCCTCTGACAAGCATCAGAATGGTTTGAGAGCTTTGAGATTTTGATGATATAATAAATCTCAGAAAGCCTAATGCAGCTAAAGAACACGGAACGAACACCGAGAGGTAATTCACGCGAGAATTCGGCGAAACAGTTGTGCCAAGCGAGAGTATCAATGTCATGATTCCGCCAAGTAGCGCTCCCGCTCCCCAGACTATCACGCTATCTCTGATAAGTTGTCGGACGCTGTTGTACTTGCCGTACGATATCAGTGCCATAAGAACAGAAGCTCCCAATAATGTCGCGACAGAAGCCAGTCTTACCGTTATTGTGTCAGAATTCAAAAGCAGAGTCTGCACGGTCGCAAGCAAGCTGCCAACGCATGACGCGACTATAATACGGCCTTTCGTCGTTTTCTTGTTGGTAAGCCTGCCGGCTGCGTACAAAGTGAGTATATCCATTGAAAAATTCACAAGCAACAGCACATCTGCGTAAATTACTATATTCCCACCCCCGCTTCCACTAACATTATACATTGGCGGTTTTGTATTTTATGTCACAAGTGGGCGATGGCGATTATTTCCCACCCTCACCCGTTACGTGGCATAGAAATTGCAAAAAATATTTTTGTGAAAAAATGAGAAAAAATTGCAAAAAAGGGTTGACAATCACTAACTTAAGTGATATAATACAAAGGCTGTCAAACGACAGGTATCTGGGTGTGGCGCAGTTGGGAGCGCGCTACCTTGGGGTGGTAGAGGCCGCAAGTTCAAGTCTTGTCACTCAGATAAAATAAGCACGGTTATTTTGATAGAATAATCGTGCTTATTTTTTGTTTTTATGGGGGTTTAAGGTCTTTCAGTAGGCTTTTCACGCACTTCACTCCCCCGGAACAATAGAAAATCGCCACTTCGGATATTTTTCCGCGGTGGCGATTTTCTATATCGTTGGATTTATGGGTATTCGTTATCCTTATGGGGTAATCGTTGGCGTTATGGGGTGTAATCGTTATCCTTATGGGTAATCGTTGGATTATTGGTTACGTACCATATTTCAAAGCAATCTTGCGGAGCTTAATGCCCATATCACAAAACCAATCAAAATATGCATTCCAAACATCGGGGCCTTTTTTGGCATCCCCATCGTTCAGAATTAGTATTCGGCAATCCTTTGTTGCAGTACGCCAATCAGCTTTTACCCCAAGCTCTTTCTCTATCTCATCGGCGTGTGCCTTAAATCGCTCAAACATTTCTTTATCGTTAGAAAAATATATTTCCGCGCCGATTTTCTTCTTTTGAGTATTTATCGTAAAAGAAATGTGATAAATTGAGCTTCCAACACTAACTGAATACCAATGTTGGGGTTGTGCCTTTCTTTGTGAGAAATTCTTTTTGAAATCATCTCTTTTATAAGCGTGGTCGACAAACGCCTGCCAAAACTCAAGTTGCATCTTCTGGTGAGCAGATAAACTATCGACAACTTTCATAGTTTTTGCCCAGTCATTCGGCTTTTCAATAATATTGAACTTGGGGGCGGGCAACGAGTCGTTTATACGCCACAATTCTATTTCAACCAAGAAAAAACCTACATTTTCATCGGTGTGTTGATTTAGCCATTCAATAGCCTGTTTATGCTCGTCTCGCGCGTGCTTGACAATCCAAATAATAACTTCAGCACCTTTACCCGAAGCGTATGTAATAATTTTTCCAAGGTGATCGTGATTTGTATCTTCCAATTGGTTTTCAATGATAATCTTTCTGCCGGAGCCCTCCTCTGTAGCATACAAATCTACATTGAAATCACCTACCGCGGATTCGCGCTCTTCTAACACAATATCTATCCCAATAGTATCGCTTAATAGAGCAAGATTCTCTTCCTGGGCAAGCCATTTAGTGAAATCACGAGCCTCGTGTTGCCATATTGTACGCAAATCATCTATGCGCTCAATTTTTCCAAGTGTCGCCATGCTTCCTCCTCAATGTTTTAGTACTTCTTTATTTTGGGTCCTTAATTATTCGCTTTAGTGTTTCTTCAGGCTCACAGTCTATTACAACAGAATGGCTTTTTCGGAGCCCGGATTTTGTTTTTGATACGAAGGCATAAAACTGTTCCTCGTCTTTTAGCCCTAATTGGCGAGTACATTCTGCTGCGTTACCAAATGCGACAATTTCATCGTCCTCATTTCTGTATACTGTATAATACCGCCGTGCCAAAGAAAACACCTCCCTCTATATGGTGCTTTAATCTGTCCGTTCTTGTTCTTTCAGTACTCCAAAGAAAAATACGGAACAGGAGTCAATATTTAATGAACGTGTTTGATAGTTTCGTGCAATTCTATAGTACCGTCTAAATTCAGAAGAAGCAAAATACGCCCTTTGTCTTTCGCTTAATACCAGTTCACACTTTGGCAGAAGAATGGCAACCGAACCATTCACTATCACATTAGGAGGCATAGGCATCACCCTGGGGTAATAGGTCATGTTTGGGGACAGATATACTGTATTAGAATTAATAAATTGGGAAACGCTCAATGTGCTTAATTTATCTTCATCTATATAAGAATCATACCCTGGAATGTCGACTATATCAGCCCCGCTGTCACTGATGTTTCTTGCTTTTAGCACTCTCATTCCTCTTACTTCATCGTGAAGCATATGATTTGTTATCTGACGGTCTCTAAAGACATCAAACAAGCCCAGGGTCATTTTGGATACAACCCTATCAAATTCACTATCACGATAAATTAGCCAATAAGGGAACGAATCATCACAAATATAGCTTTGCAACTGCCGGAGTTCAATTCTGTCTGTAACCGACCGCACCAAAGTATTTTTTGGCTTTTTCGTATTGTTAATAAATAGTGCAATCGTTTCTATCGTTACACCGGGAAACCCTTTTTCTCCAAAATCAATTATAGCTTCGATACACTTCTGTTTCAGGTATTCTCTTGATGTGGCAAATTCCGGGGTGTTAAGCAAGAATTTTGGAAAAACAATGGCGATGTGGTTTCCAAGTGCCTGTATCTTATCCAGGAAATACGAACAAATATTTGATGTGTCCTTATTGATTGCATCCTTTAGATACTCTTTCTTTTTTGGATCATTTCCCGACATCTTATAAAACGGCGGATTGCCGATTACAAAATCATATTTTTGTGTGAACTGATGCGTAAGAAAATCGTCGCATATATAGTTAAATTCACAATTCAGTAAACGGTATTTTTGCAAAAGGCGTTTTGCAATTTCAAGACTACTGGGATCAATGTCAACCAAATCAAACACAATTTTTTTACCCGCATATCGTTTTGCTATCATTGGAATAAAATTACCAACGCCCACCGAGGGCTCCAGAATATAGATAGTGTCTTTTTCTACATCGGGTAACAGTTTTACCATTTCTGTAATAAGTGCCTTGTTAGTATAAAATGCCGCATCATCGGTTCTATTTGTGTTTGCCAATTCTGCGATTCGTGACAAATCAGACAAAGCCAACCCAAGCGGATTAAGCTCCACAAAATCCACAATTTGACCCGGTTCGGAAAAATCAAAGGTTTGTAATGCTTTTTTTATCGTGTTACTTTTCATGGGAGGGCAAGAAAGAATAGACACGATTTTTGAAGCTATAGAGCGGAAGATCGCAGTTGGAACAGCCTCACCAAGTGATTGACGAATTTTGATTTCATTTGCTTTTAGAAAAGCCGTTTTTTCTTCTTGAGACAGTGCGTTCAACTCTTCTACGGAAATATCCGTCCACCTAAAATCATATGGCACGGTCATCATAAGCATCAGCTCCCGAATGCTAAAAACTCGATCATCGGAGGGATGTATCGTATTTTGGCTTGCGAGTTGGTCATTGCGCGTATGGACACAGGGACCAACTTTATCCCAAAGCTGCCTTTTATACTTATCTCCGTTTTTATTTTGGTTTACAACAATTTGACCGTCTATTATTTGATGAGGTTTACGGCTATCGTCTTCATTGTCAAACGCAGATTCGCCCTCTTTAAGATCCGATATCCAAGAACGCATATGGGCTGGGTATGGTCGAAAAGAATGATAGATATCTGCGGGCGATATTTCACCCATAGTCTTTAGCGAGGGCAAATGCCCAATGGCTTCAAATAAGGTTGTTTCATTTTTCCACTCAGGGAATAATTCAAATGGCGAAACAACATCTGCGTAATCGTTAGAAACGCCAATAACGATTGTCCTTTGACGACTTGAGCAAGCACCGTAGTTCTTAAAATTAATAATGCGGAAAGCATACGAGTAATCCGAACCCAGATTCCTTTCAATGGCTTCTGCTATCGGCTTATCCACGCCATCAGTATCGGTGCATATAGTTTTCATAAAAGCCGGAACGTTCTCAAAAATAAAGAACCGGGGCTTTATTTCTTTGATAATCTTTATGGATTCAATAACAAGCGAATTTCTAACGATTTCGGTGTCTTTCTTTTTATGATTCGCAACAGACATACCTTGACAAGGAGGAGTCGCTATCACTACATCAATCCGCTTTACACCGTGTGCCTTTTTCCATTTTTCAATTTCTTGGCTTAATAAAGCTTTTGTTGCTTCTTGGGTTATATCGCCGCAGATGTAACCTGATTCATACTTGCATTTATGATTGAATTTTTGTATTTCTAATCTGCGTTCAATAAGCTCGTTAGTCGCTACACACTCAAATGACTCTTGCTTAAATCCATAGCACCCAATTCCAGCACTACTAAACAAACTGATATACGTCATTGCTCCTCCTCTTGCTCCGCCAATGCTCTCATTTCATGGAACTTTGCTGCCTATAGAACAATTTTTCATATTCTTCACGCTTAAGAACGGTATCCCAACCACCAACATCTTCTCCTTGATGACGGTCGATACCTGTATACGAAAGACTCGCATCCTCATAGCGCTTAAACTTAAATATTGCATCGTTCATAAGACTGGCGTTAAAGACATTCAAATCACATAGCAATTTGAAGTCCTCCATGCTTAACCCGGTCACTTTTTTGAAAAGCTCAGGTTCCAATTTAATGATAACATCTTTTAAAGAGTTTTCTCTATAATCGGTAAGATACATAAAAATCGGAATACGTGTCGCAAATTTAATTAATTTATCTTGTATTTGTTTGCGAAGGGAACGGTATTCTTTCTCTTCTTCAGAAATCTTACGTTTTTCTTCCTTAGTAGCGGTATCGCCCGCTCTCGTTTTCGCTTTTTTTACATTTTCCGACTTGTTAATTATTGCCTCTATGTCTTTATTTAGGGAGCGAAAACCCTCGATACTCATCAAAGCCGCCATAGCTCTTTCGTTTGCCATCAGACGTTGCAAGGTCATATTATCCACATTAACAAGCAACGTTGATTCCCATCTGCGGGCTAACAAAGTTGCAGATGTTCCCGATGATGCAATATCTAAAACATCTTGTGCGTCGACCTCCACCATTTTTGCGCCGTCATACGCAAGAATCGGTAAAAACTTGATGAAATCAGTAACTTTTTTCTCCGGGTTCGGCTCGTCAACATTAAGCTGGCAACTATAATCTGCTACTTGTCTCAAAGCTCGATCTAAAGCAAAGTCAAACACGTAGCATTCGTGCTTCATAATTTCCGTGCCATTATTGGATGTTTTTATCGTCCAAGGAGATTGAACCCTAAACGCTGCCTGAAAATATGTTTCGGGGCTCTTAAGGTTACGAAGCATAAAGATTCCCGTCCATGGTTTGACGGTAACTCCAGTGGTCAATTTCCCACAAGTGAGCGTGATTGTTTTTGTTTCAAGAGGGTTTCCCATGGCTTCTAAAACAGGCGGGAGTGCCTCTACTCCGTTTCCAGACTTGCTACCTGCACAAACTATTACTGAATAATCGTGATAAAACACATTTTGACGTTGCTTCAATAAGTTCGCCATAGCAAAGCAAGCCGCAACATTTGGCAAATACCACACAGTATGCGTTAACACATTCATTAGTTCAGTGTGTGAAAAAGGCATCGGGGGTCTTTTACCCTGGTTTTGCTTCAATTCGTCTATACCAGTAGGTAGGTAACCTCCACGAATCAAATCGAGCCATTTCTGAACATCATCCTGATATACAAACTTTGCATCTTCTCCCTCACCGTCTGCAGAAAAGAATAAATTGAGGTCGAATTCATCGTACTCACCCTGTTTTGCAACCTGGCTTATACTTTCCGGCATCCTATATGTCATCAACACCATTCTGGGTAAAGATGCGTATGGATTGGGGCTTGGACTATTCCATTGGTCTTTAGCCTTTTGCTCATCAGAATATGTCCAATTGTATATTTGTTCTTCAATAAATTCTCCGCTATTTAGTGCGCGAAAAGGCGTTCCCGACAAAAACAGATAATGCTCAGTAGTTATCTGAATGAAATCTTCATTGTATGCGTTGCCTACCTCGTCGCGTTTATACTTCTCAACGTCAAAATCGGCGTGGTCTTCTTCATTGAACGCTTGGAAAAGCTGACGGGTATTATCGCGCCAGGCACCGAAGTGGTACTCATCAAAAATGACCAAATCCCAGTTCATACCATGAATCCACTCGTTTTTCGGTTTGATGGCACCTAATTCTGTAGTTCCAAGCAAATCCTGAAAAGAACCGAAACATACTATCGGTCTACTCTTATCAGCGAGTTCAAATTGTCTATCAAAACTATTTTTGTTGAAACGGGCACTTTTATTGGAAATAAACTGCCATCCCTCAAAATCGATATGGGTTAAAAGATCTTCTTCCCAAGCAGCCTCTACCGCGGGCTTGAATGTTAGCACTAAAATACGTTTGAATCCCATTGCTTTAGCAAGCTGATAAGAGGCAAAAGTTTTTCCAAACCGCATTTTTGCATTCCACAGAAACTTGGGAGCCCTATCGGGAAAATCTTTTTTTGCGGACAAATAGTAATGTATAGTCTTTTCAACTGCAGATTTCTGTTCGGGTCTCATTCCAAATGTTGCGGTTCTATTTTCGATATTTATCGTCCCATTCTTGACTGCAACAACGGCTGCTTGAACATCGGCAACAGTACATCTGAACCATTCTCCACCAACACCAGGTATGCCTTTTCGTTTTAGCATTCTATGAACATCGTGATCCGTAAAACTGGTTCCGTCGCTCTTCATGGCAGATTCACGATAGACAATGTTATATTGAACCGTTCCATCGGGAGCTTTAGTCGGAAATTGCTGCGCTACCCTGGCGTCCACATCAATTTCGGTAAAACCTACTTTTAACAATCCCTTGAACTCTGATCCTGGGCGCTCATAGGCATATATCATTGGTTTGATATCGGATCTTTGACGAAAATACTTATTATTAGCCATTACCGTCACCTCCGTCAATCATCGGTTTTATTGTTCTTTCTATCAATGCTATTTCGGCATCACTGAGGGAATACTTTGTGTATAACTCCTCGTCGCTCCAACAACGAGAAAAGTCTTGTAGCGGAACAAAAGAAAAGGTGCTTTTAGACATATTCATCGAAGCCAGCATTTGCATCATTAAGAAACGAACAAATTTGGTTTTGAGATACAATCCCAAGTTATCCGCCTCTTGTTTTGTCTTGAAAACTCCTGTGACGAGATAGCTTTCGCTACATACCGTTTGTGGGGGGAGCGACTCGACAACGGCTAAAACACGCATTTTTCCCTCTCTATCAGGAACCCCTCCGTGTTCTGTTGTAACTTTTGAAATTATAGTTTTCCAGGAGTCGATGATTGCATGACCGCTGGTTACTTTTTCTTTTTTTATAGCACCCGTTCCAGAACTACTACGAAGAACATACTCACCGTTCGCATCGAACTTTACATTGGAATCGATTCCGAACGGTCTTCTGCTCAATACAGTATTAGACATCAGCACTTCGTTTTTTGATAAAACTTTTTTAACTATAGAGACGGCTTTATTTTGTCTTATAAACGTCTCGTATTCATTAAGCGGACGAGTAGCTATATCAACATCACCGCGCTTAAGAACATTGGTGACAGTACAATCGCCATTATGTGCTTCTTCCCAAAGAAAATAGCAAATACCGCCTGGAATATCTACTCCACTCGAAAAACAATCTTTTGAATCTACAAAATCGATTATTTGTGAAACGTGTCTATCATTAAGCATCTGCTCTCTGAATGCATCGAGACCTTTACCACCCGAATACCATCTTGACGGAATGATCATAGATACATAGCGTGGATTTAAAGCAAGAGCTTGTTGAACAAATTTTTGATATATAGGAGTTGCACTCTTTCCCGCACCTCCGCCACCATCAGAGAGATGATATGGCGGGTTAGAAATAATTACATCAAATTTCATACCAAATAATTCCTCTGGGGAGTTTACGTGTATAAACTCATATGCGTGATTTTCTAATTCTGGACCGCGATCATATTGTTCTTGATTGGCGCTACACCACGTACATCTGCCGCCACGCCAAATATGAGCGGTTTTCTTATATCTGATGTTTCCGTCGGGTGAAGTGAATCGAGCGACTGAGTAGTCTCCATCAGGATATTTACTACAATAGGCGCCTCGTCTGGATAACAAGCTCGTCAATTCCGTCAAAGCAATACCGAACAATTGCTTTTTGAAAATATGGTCAATGCGTTCTTGCAAATCAGGGATTTTTTGCTCAAGCCCCACAAGCAATCTTTTGGCAATCTCACGCAAAAACACACCCGATTTACAAGCAGGGTCTAAAAAAGTTGTATTTGGGTCTTCAAATAACTCTTGCGGAAGCATATCTAACATGTCATTTGCCAATTCGGGTGGCGTAAATACCTCATCACTCGACAAATTTGCAATGCAAGATAATACATCGGGGTTATAAACACCAGTAATAAAATCAGTTGACATATTCCCAAAGCCTCCTTATTTCTGCAGTATATTGTAGTAAAGAC
The DNA here is from genome assembly GCA_015064355.1 of Oscillospiraceae bacterium. Classification (GTDB taxonomy): domain Bacteria; phylum Bacillota; class Clostridia; order Oscillospirales; family CAG-272; genus UMGS1696. Next base: position 94,160 of record SVSJ01000003.1, read on the forward strand.
CGGTCGGAGCGTGTATCTTCGCCCATTAGGTCATCGTATCTAAATTCTCTTCTTTGCATTGTAGTAGCCGTAACAATGCTCCACTCGGAAAATACAATTGGCTTTCCATACACATTGGTCATTGATAACGCATCGCCACAAATAATATTCTTTTCCAAAATAAACTGACAAGTTTTGCTCAAATTCTCATCGAATTTATAACGACGTAACCGCTTGAAAGAGCTTTTCCACAAATCAAATAAACGGTCACGGCAAATTAGAACATTCTCCTCTAACAATTCGATGCCATATATACTGCTTACAGCCAATATGGAATACCGTTCATAATCATATGCTGAAGCTCTATACATTGAATAGACAATTTCGAGTTTTTTCCTTAACACAGCTTCCAAGAAATTTCCGTTACCACAAGCGGGTTCTAAAAATCTGCTATCAATTCTATGTGTTTGGCTTTCTACCAATTTCAGCATATTCTCTACTATTTCAGGAGAAGTAAAAACTTCCCCATACTTTTCGATGCGTTCTTTAGACACATCTCCCACTGTGGCTCACCCCTCTGCTATATAATCTCCATTATTTCCCCGATATCCACGCTTAATTTGCCACAAATCTTTACAAGAACTTCCATGCTAACATATTCGTCCTTGGAGAGTTTAGCAATGGTAGAGGGACTCAATTCAGCCAATTGTTGAAGATCTTTTTTCTTCATATTTCGGTCAATAAGCAGTTTAAAAAGTTTCTTATACGAAACGCCCATCAAGGACACCTCTCTTATAAAAAAGTTTAGTGCCTCTATTATATCATAAAAACTCCACGAATGCAATAAGTAACTACGCAATCGTGAAGTTTTTTTACAATAATTTCATTATTCGCTTGTCTGAAAAAGCGTTTATTCAAACTTTCTCTTCTATTGCCTCAACTTCACCGTGCAAAATATGGCTCTTTAAGGTTATAATCTTATCGGCTCTTCGGAAACACCAAACATTAACCGCTGGCTGCTCGAACCACTCGTCGGTGTCCTTCGCTCCATATTTCTCTATATAGTAGGCGTATAGTTTTTTATCAAAATCTTCTTTTTTCAATATTGGCATATTATCACCCGTATTTGCATTGACCGATCAAAGTCAACACACCGTAAATTATGGCGATTATAATAATCGTCTTCCAAGGCATGCAACCACCGCCACCACCCGAGCCTCCGCTTGTGCTTTTGAAAGCATGAAAATCATTCATATCCGGCATAATCTTTTACCTCAACCGTAAACTCTCGCAGCATCTAACTGCTCAAAAATATAGTAAACGTTCTTGATCGCGGCACGGCGGTCACGTTTTTTCTGTCGCTCTTGCTCCGCCCTCCACCGCTTGGTTCCTTTAACCGGGGG
>SVSJ01000038.1 GCA_015064355.1 Oscillospiraceae bacterium
CCAGCAGATTTACAGTCTGTCCCCTTTGGCCACTCGGGAATTCCCCCTGGAGCTGGTGATCGGAGTCGAACCAACAACCTGCTGATTACAAATCAGCTGCTCTGCCATTGAGCCACACCAGCATATTCTTTTTTAAATTCGCAGCTGTTCTCTCGCGAACATTGGTATTATACCACGCTCCGCCCCTTTTGTCAATACTATTTTCAAAAAAACTCGATAAAATTTTCGGAAAAATTTGTGCGGCGCACCATCTCTCGTCAGGCCTCATTCTATCATCTCTGACCTTTCTCGCATATACTGGCAGCAGAAGTGAAATTTCCCTTTGCTTCCATGACTAAAACGTACCTCCGGTGCGAATAATAACTTATGAAAGAAAAGGATAGGATGAGAAAGGAATTAGATAAATTGACCATCAGACGTGGAGATATATACTATGCAGATCTGAGCCCTGTAGTGGGAAGTGAGCAGGGCGGAATCAGACCGGTACTTATTGTTCAGAACGATGTAGGTAACAAGCACAGTCCGACTGTGATAGCGGCGGCAATAACCAGCCGAATGGGCAAGACGAAGCTGCCGACACATATTGACGTATTTGCGGAAAAGGTAGGGCTTCAGAAGGATTCAGTCATACTGCTCGAGCAGATGCGAACTATTGACAAAAAACGCCTTGGCGAGAAGATGGGGCATTTGGATGACGAGACAATGAACGCTGTAAACGATGCCATAACGATCAGCCTTGGTTTGAGATTTGAATAGAAAAACGGCGACCGTTCCCGGGTGGAATAGTCGCCATTTATTTTATGCTTTTGATTTCTTTCCGAATTTGATCTGGGAAAGGAGAATGCCGCATAAGATCAGCACGCAGCCGATATACGCAGGAACAGACATTTTCTCATGGAGAATTATTGCGCCGCCAATGGCAGAGAATACCGCTTCTGTTGAAAGAATAATTGATGCGGAGGTAGGCTCGCTGTGCTTCTGACCGAGAACCTGGCAGGTATAAGCAACGCCCACGGACATAATACCGCAGTACAGCACGGGAATCATGGCTTCATTCAGCTGTGCGAGATTGGTTTCTTCGAAAATCAACATACCTACAAGGTTGACAAGAGCGCAGACTCCAAACTGAGTCATTGAGAAACGGAGAGAATAGATCTTGTCACCGAAGGCGTCGATGATTGTAATATGTATCGCAAATAGAACAGCGCACACAACGAGGAGGAGATCTCCGAAGGTGAAGGTCAGCTTGCTGCCGTTCAAGCAAACGAGGAACAGCCCCACCACGCCAAGCACCGCGCCGAGCCAGGTCTGCAGTCCTGTTTTTTTCTTCAGGAAAATGCCGATTATGGGAACGATGACCATGTAAAGCCCCGTGATAAACCCGGATTTGCCGGCGGAGTCAGTCATCACTACTCCAAGCTGCTGGACATAAGAGGCAGACGCCAGGACAATACCTGCGATGATTCCCACTTTCAGGGTGTTTTTGTGCATAGTCTTATCACGTGCGCCACGCTCGAAAATGAGTATAACGGGGATAAGGGACACGGACCCCAAAAGATAACGGGAGAAATTGAAATAAAACGGAGGCATGGAGTCTGCGCCAATGCGTTGAGCTACAAAGGCAAAGCCCCAAACTACCGCTGCCGTAACGAGAAAGATTAGTCCTTTTGCGGTGTTTTGTTTTTTCATATACTTAACCTCGTAAAAGAATATACCATAATATAACATAAATTTGTCCCTTGGTCAAGAGAAAACAAAAAAGCACCACAAGGGTACTTTTGTTTTTTAGCTGAGTTGACAAAAAAGATGCCAGTTAATCCTTCTTTTTGCAAAATCCCTTTCTTCCACAGTTTGGGCACTTTGCGACACGGGATCCATTGAAATGAAGGGTAATATATATCTGATACCATTTAGGTTTGATTTCCGTTTTGCAATTTGGACAAATGTATGTTTTTGAAAGAATAGAGAGATATAACACAACGAAAAGAATACATATCGGAACAGCTAAAAAATACCATGGAACGTCAAAGTGATTACCGAACCAATTAACTTGACAGGAGGAGAGGGCAAGAGTTGAGGCAAATAAAAGCAACAGATAAAGCACTTTTTTCATTATAACACCGTCCTTTCTAAAATTATTTTACCATAGAACTCCGACAGAGTCAAGGCCTTGTTACTTGAGCACGTCGTATAACAAAAAACACCCGGGCGGGTGTTTTTTTTCTGTTTTTTTATCTTTCAACTAATTTAATAGTATCTCCGTCATCCTCGAGATAGCAGAAATAAGGATGTTCGTTTGTTCATGTGATTAACCTCAAAAAAGAATATACCATAATATAACATAAAGATGGATTTTTGTCAATCAAGGGGAAAGAAAAACCGACCTGTGAAGATCGGTTCGTGGTTTCTATCTGAATTGATCAAGGTTTTTCTTCGCCTCTGCTAATGCTCCTGCAACCAATCCTACGCAGCACGCAAGAGATAATGGGGGAGCGCTCGGAAAGTTACTAATAAAACCAACAAACATCATAACTATTCCAAAGAATCCGGCAATAAGGAAGAACCAAACGAAGAAATTTAGTACAGTTACAGGCGCATTTTTTTCGACAACTTTAAACATGAGTCTGAAAAAACCGTAGATTATAAATGGCATAATAAGAGTTCCAACAAGAACCATAACCGTATCTTCGCCATCTCCGAATATTATATATAATATCAAAGAGATGAGCAAAGCTCCGATGAGAGTCAGAATGATCGGCTTTCTTAATTCAACAAGTTTTTTTAGCATTTGTTACACCTTATTCCTTTTCTGCTGTTATGTATGTAAGGGTTTCTATACCATAATATACCACAAAGTGCGTTTTTTGTCAATCGAGGGGAAAGAAAAACCGATCTGCGATGATCGGTTTAATGATATTACGTCTCACGCTTTATCTGCGGTAACGTACGTAAGAGCTTCAAACGTGGGGAGCTCATAGCAAGGGAAATGCAGTCCCCAGGTCTCTCTGTCGATTTCAAACTCAAGAATGTGATAGGGCCTCGAGGAAATGATGCCCGACTTGTTGGCACTGATATTGTACTGCTTATATTTGGGTGAGGTGAAAGGCTCCTTCTTGTTCCATCTCGGGATTTCTATAGAGGTGTTTACAGTTCGTATTGCTCTGATGGAATTGAGCGGGATCTCGACTCGTGCTAAAATATCCACAATACAAAGTCTCACACCGTCTGAAAATATTTTTGTTTCAATGTTGCGGTATGTAGGATGTTTCCCCATCTCTTGTGCAACGGGAACGCCATCCTTCATAATATATTGAAAAACGAGGATGTCGGTGAATTCTGTTCCCTCCGGCACACCAAGCTCATCGTAAATTTCTTTCTTTATTGACATGAATTCTTCAAACTTCTTTTTCGCTCCTGGGGTGAGTGCTGTCTTTTGTTTGATTATCTCTACCAATGCAATGATCCACCAGATCAAGAGGCAAGCTCCGCCTATATAGAATGCGTAGGGTGCTCTTTCGAATATTTGACTCAAGGGAATTTTGTCCAAGCCGACCATTGGGCGCAGGATGCCTAAAATAATGGCTATTGCAAGAAGCCTTGCGATCTTTTTGACGGTCTTGAAGGCGCGAGGAAGCTTCATATTTCTCGAAATGATCTTTAACAACATATGATACTCATCGTGCTTTTGCTTTTTCTCCTCGGGAGTAGTAGCAACAGTGAAGTGTTTGCTGTTTATTTCGCTGTTGTACTTGTTTTCTGTCAAATCAATGCCAAACAACGGTTTCATGGTCGCCCTCCATTTTTGTGATGATTTCATTATATCATATGGTATACTTGATGTCAAATAAAAAAGAGCACCTCGTAAGAAGAGCTCTTTTTCCTGTTTCAAGTCTTATTTTGTGATAATGAACGTGCATCCGCCAGGTGCAATTTCGACATTGCCTGATGCAGTTACGCCGCAAAGCTCTGGAAGAGTATCACGGCGACACCCAGGTATTCGCGTCCGCGAAAATTCACTTCGTGAATGTGAACTGGATCCTGCTACGCTTCGCTTGCAGAGCGAGTTCAAAAGAGTATCACATAGAAACAAAAAAAGCACCACAAGGGTACTTTTTTGTTTCTAAGGCGACACCCAGATTTGAACTGGGGAATAAAGGTTTTGCAGACCTCTGCCTTACCACTTGGCTATGTCGCCGCCTGTTATTCGGTTAACAATGGTGATTATACTATAAATAGTCGGGTTTGTCAAGAGATTTCGGGAAAATTGTGCGGTTTATTTTTATTTTCTCTCAAAATCCCAACTGTTCTTGAACAACAGTTGCCTCGTGCTTTACTGATACTTCTGCCGGCATATAAATTACCGCGCTGCGGATGTGCTTTACTTCTTCGGTGAACATAATTACAGCTGCGGGATCAAACGCCTGCGCATTTTTTGCGATGGTGCGCCCGCCTCTGATAGTTTGTGTGGACGTAAGCACTACCGGATGAGCGCGGGAAATAAGAGCGGCCAAGGATTCCTCGCCGTTTTTCTGATTAAGCAGATTTGTTCGGCGGCTGAAGGAGTCTCTGCCGATTATGAGGATCTCTGGGGATGCGGATTCGAGAAAATCGTAAACGATGGTTGCGGCTTTGTTTTCTGTCCAGCCATCGTAATTCTCGTGGCTGTAGAGGGTAACGCGAATGTCGCCCATACCGCCGTGCATAGTCTCGAAAGCTCTTGCAAGGTTGTCGCGTTCTGCCGGTGTGTCGGCTGCAATAACGATCTTGACAGCACCGAGGCGGACGAATTCGAGAGCCACTCCGGCCATTGCGATGGAGCGATCGTTTTCGCCGCAGAGAACAGCATAGCATCCGCTGTCGATATATCGGTTAAGATCTTCCCCCGTTGCCTTTTTCATTGCGGGACAGCTCTTCAGAGCCTTCACAAAGGCAGATCGGTCACAATCCATTCGGTTGCCGATGGCGGAGATCTCGCCTGTCATAGAGAGCTGTGCGCCCTTCTCGGAGGGCAGGGTGAATTCAGCCGCAGTAAAGCTGACAGAGGAAAAAACACTACCCACAGCGTCGCGGATCTTCAGAGCAAGGTCTCCCGTGCGCCGTCTTTGCTTTCCTGCCATTATCTCACCCTCCAAATCAATATATGCCGTCTCTTGTCAAAACGTTACCATACATATAGTATACCACAAAAGTCGAGCCTTGTCTACAATATTTTATAAAATGATTGGGGAATGGATAAAAAAGCAACTGTACGTTTTGAAGCGCAAGGAGATTTAGCGAGTTTTTGCAGAAAGATTGTCCTTTTTCCAATTATGTGCTATAATAGCTACGGGTGATGATAATGGATAACGAAAAAGAACTGCCGCAAAGAAAACCAACAAGACTACGTGATTTTGATTATAGCTCTACTGGCGCATATTTTATAACGATATGTACAGAGAACAGACGTCAAATTTTGTCCCAAATTGTAGGGGTCGACGTCCCCGACGACCCGAAAAATGTAGTATTATTGCCGTGTGGAAAAATTGCAGATAAATACATAAATCAATTAAGCGAATTTTATGATAATATAAAAGTTGACAGATATGTAATTATGCCCAATCACATTCATATTATAGTGTTTGTTCTGGAAAACGGGGCGTCGAGGACGTCGCCCCCTACGAGGCAACATTCAGTAATTTCGCGATTTGTATCAACATTTAAGAGATTTGTCAATAAAGAGTGTGGGAAAAACATTTGGCAACGCTATTTTAATGACCATATCATTAGGAATCGTGATGATTATGAAGAACACATAAGGTACATTCACGAAAATCCAATGCGATGGTATTATGACGAATTATACGCAGAAGAATAAGAATAAACAGAACTAAATGAATACCCCAACAGAGCTAAAACCTGTTGGGGTGTTTTTGGCATATTTTATTCCTTGTAAATGCCCTCAATGCTCTCGCCGGTGTTTGCACGGAACTGGAGGTTGTAGAGATCGGCGTACATACCGCCTTCAGCGAGAAGTGCCTCGTGGGTGCCCTGCTGAACGATCTTGCCTCCTGCAATAACAGCGATCTCGTCGGCATTCTTGATGGTGGACAGTCTGTGAGCAACAACCAGAGTCGTTCTGCCCTTGCAAAGATCGTCAAGAGCCTGCTGGATCAGAATTTCCGTGGTGTTGTCGAGGGCGCTTGTAGCCTCGTCCAGAATGAGGATCGGGGGATTTTTGAGGAACACGCGGGCGATGGAAAGTCTCTGCTTCTGACCGCCGGAGAGACGTACACCACGCTCACCGATCTCGGTGTCATAGCCATTTTCGAGAGTCATAATGTAATCGTGGATATTGGCGCGCTTTGCAGCTTCGATAACCTCTTCGTCAGTTGCGTCCAGGCGACCGTAGAGGATGTTTTCTTTAATGCTTGCGTTGAATAGGTAAATATCCTGCTGCACGATACCGATACTGCGGCGGAGAGAATCCAGAGAAATATCGTGGATCTCCTTGCCGTCAATGAGGATCTCGCCCTTTTCAATATCGTAGAAATGGGGGATCAGGTGGCAGATAGTTGTCTTACCGCCGCCGGAGGGGCCGACCAGCGCGAATGTCTTGCCTTTTCCTATATCAAGGCTAACGTCTGTGAGAACGTCCTTTTCGCCGTCATAGCCGTAGGTGACGTTTCTGATCTCGATGTGACCCTCAACCTTGCCTATGTCTCCTGCACCTTCGGTATCTGCTTCCACGGGCTCGTCCATGATCTCGATGAAGCGTTCAAAGCCGGTAACGCCGTTCTGATACTGCTCCATGAAGTTGATGAGAGTCATAACAGGGGATATAAACATATTAACTGACACGATAAATGCGGTGTAGTCGCCAAGCTCGATCTTGCCTGCGTAGAGGAAAAGACCGCCGGCTATAAGGATGATTACGTTGAAAACGTCGGTGATGAAGGATGTACCGGAGTGGAACTGACCCATAGCCTTGTAGGAGTCACGGCGGGCGCTGACGAAGGAGGTGTTGCCTTCTTCGAACTTTTCTTCTTCCTTGTCGTAGTTGGTAAACGCCTTTGTTACGCGGATACCGGAGATGCTGGACTCAAGAGATGCATTGATCTGTGCAATAGACTGGCGGCCTCTCTTGAATGCATCGCGCATTTTCTTTCTGAGAAAATATGTGATCACGAGGAGGAAGGGGACAGCCATAAAGATGATCAGAGTCAGCCAGATATTGATGGTTGAGAGATAAATGAATGAGGTTACGATAGAAATAGTGGAGATGATCAGATTCTCCGGGCCGTGGTGCGCCAGCTCGCTGATGTCCATCAGGTCGTTGGTCATACGGGACATAAGCTTACCTGTCTCATTGTTGTCGTAGAACTTGTAGGGAAGACGCTCCAGATGAGTGAACAGATCCCGTCTCATTTGTGCCTGCATATACACACCCATCATGTGTCCCTGGTACTGAATGTAATAGTTCAGAAACATTCTGGCGGCGTAGAGGCAAAGGAGGGTAAGACCAAAGATGACGATAAGCTCGTATTCCTTGTTGGGAATAAAGTCGTTTAGCATTTCTCTGGTAACGATAGGATATACAATACCGATCATTGACACGAAAAATGCGGCCAGCATATCGGGAATAAAGATATTCATATGCGGCTTGTAGTAAGCAAGAAATCGTTTAAGCATTATTCCTCCGAATGAATTTTCAATATTTCAATTATTATATCACAAAAAAACGAAAATTGCTACAGAAATAGCGAAAAATTGTCCCGGGGGGCAAATTAAGAGGAAAAGTTTTTCGCCCACCTTGAAAAAATGCTCCTGTTGTGGTATCATTACTTAGAATGTGAATTTGCGAGGTTGAATAATGAAAGTAGCCGTTATTACAGGTGCATCTGCAGGACTTGGACTGGAGTTTCTCAGGTATTTGAGCGAGTATTTCCCGGAAATTGAGGAATGCTGGCTTATTGCGCGAAACCGCGAAAAGCTGGAGGCTGCGGCACAGGGTCTTGACCGTCCTGCTCGCATAATTCCCCTTGACCTTACCCGCGACGAGAGCTACGATGAGCTATCGAGAATCGCCCGGGAAGTCAAGCCTGACGTGGGGCTTCTTATTAACAACGCAGGCTGCGGATATCTCGGCAACGTTGGGGAGGGTGAGCTCGGGCAGCAGACACGTACGGTTGATCTTAACCTTAAAGGCCTGACTGCGACTACCCACATTTTTGTTCCCTATATGACAAAAGGAAGCAGAATAATCAACGTCTCCTCCATTGCGTCCTTCTGCCCTAACCCGAGAATGACTGTTTACAGTGCATCAAAGGCTTACGTTACAGCTTTTTCGCTGGGAATCGGCGAGGAGCTTAAAGAGCGTGGAATCACCTCCACCGCTGTTTGCTCGGGACCTATGGATACGGAGTTTATATATCTCGGCGGAATCAAAGGACAGTCACCAATGTTCGAGATCCTCCCGTATTGCGATCCTGCAAAGGTGGCAAAGGGCGGGCTCCGTGCAGCAAAGCGAGGCAGAAGCGTATACACACCACGGGCGTTTTACAAATTCTACCGCGTGCTTGCGAAGATACTCCCGGTGAAACTGATGATAAAATTTGCAAAAACTTGATTTACTATAAGAGTCACAGAAAGGTTCGGTATGCGAGGAACAGAGCTGAAAACTAATTATATGAGATCCCCGGTTGGCATTGACGCAGGTCGGGTGGTACTTTCCTGGATCCCTGTGGGCGGCATTACACAAACAGCCTTCCGCGTGATACTTAAGGACGAGAACGGTGTGATCTCCGACAGCGGAAAGATTATCTCCGAAAGAACCGAATACTCGCCTGACCTGAAGATCCCCACGAGAGCGCAGGTCACCTGGAGCGTTAGCCTTTGGGATGAGGCTGACCTCGAGGGTGAGGAGGCTGAAAGCTATTTTGAAACGGGAATCGGCAAAGACGGCTGGAAGGCTGTATGGATAGAGCCGGAGCTTGAAAAGATACCCAGAGTTCTTTTTGCAAGTGATCCCTTGAATCGGGCAAGCTACTTGAGAAAGACCTTTACGGCTAAAAAGCCTAACCACGCCCGTCTTTACATCACTGCATATGGTATTTATGACGCGTGGATAAACGGACGCCACGTTGACGGATACTTTATGGCACCCGGCACAAGTCAGTATCCCAGAAGGCTTCAGGTGCAGACCTATGATGTGGCGGATATGCTCATTGACGGTGAAAACGAGATACTCGTGTCTATTGGCGATGGCTGGTACCGTGGATGCCTCGGCTGGCCTATGCGTCGCAACTCCTTTGGTACACAGCTTGGCCTTCTTTGCCAGATCGAGGCTGACGGGAACGTGATCCTTGCAACCGACGGAAGCTGGCAGGCAAGTCAGAACGGTCCTCTCGGTATTAACGATATGATGCAGTTTGAGGCATACGACGCAAACGTTGTCATTGACGACTGGCACGGTGTTATCGTTAAGGACTCGAGTCTTGATAATCTCGTTGGTTCCTCTTTGCCCATCGTTCCAAAAGAGCGATTCCGGGCAAAAAAGATCATTACTCCAAAAGGGGAGTTGGTACTTGACTTCGGCCAGAACATTGCGGGATACGCAGAATTTGACGTTCTTGCAAGTGGCAGGGAGAAGATCAATCTTACCTTTGTTGAGGTGCTTGACAAGGACGGCAACTTCCAGTCGAGCCACAACCAGAATCCTGACGTGCCATACTGCGTACAGAAGCTCGAATACATTTGCAAGCCCGGACGGAATATTTATCACCAGACAAAATGCTATTACGGCTTCCGATACGTTAAGGTTGAAACTGAACTTCAGATAACCGGTGAGGAATTTACCGCTGTTGCCGTGTACTCTGATATGGAGCAGACAGGATTCTTTGAATGCGGAAATTCTGACGTGAACAAGCTTTTTGAAAACTGCGTGTGGAGTATGAAGGGGAATTTCGTTGATGTTCCCACAGACTGTCCACACCGTGAGAAATGCGGATTTACGGGAGATATGCAGGTGTTCTCCGGTACTGCCATGTACCTGATGGACTGCTATCCCGTTATTGCACGCTGGTTACTTGAGCTTGCCGCAACTCAAGGAGACGACGGATGCATCAAGCAAATGGCGCCCGACTGGGGATATGACAGACACGACGGTGCGGCAGGCTGGTGCGATGCATTCGAGATCGTTCCACACCGTATTATGAAGCTTTATGATTCCACGGAGCTTCTCTATGCTCTTTACCCAAGCATTCGCGAATGGATATACTACTGTATTTCCCGTGCAAGATCGTTCCGTGAATCAAATATAGATATGCCCAGAGAGTACCGTGACTATTTTGTTGACGTGGGACTCCACTGGGGAGAATGGAAAGAGCCCGGAAGAACTCCATATGATTATGATATGGACAACTGGACGGAGGGCTTGACCGAGGTTGCAACGGCGTATTTTGCATACGGATGCGCTCTCGCAGGGGATCTTGCGGAGAAGTTCGGAGACGAATACGACGCAAACTACTTCCGCGGTGTTGCAGAAAAAGCGAAGGCCACCTACAGATACGTGTTCGTGAAAAACGGCAAAATTGATTCTGACAGACAGTGCCACTATGTCAGACCTTTGGCATTTGGCCTTCTCACAGAAGAGGAGCAAAAGCAGGCGGCCGCTGATCTTGTAAAACTGATTCAGAAGCAGGGTGGTATTGGTACAGGATTCTTGTCGACCTACGCCCTGTGCGACGTGCTCACAGATAACGGATATCCCTCCGTGGCTTATGACTTGCTTCTCAACACCAAGCAGCCCTCGTGGCTCTACGAGGCACAGCAGGGGGCGACTACTGTCTGGGAAAGCTGGTACGGCATCGACGCAGAGGGTAATCCCAACGGCTCCCTCAATCACTACAGCTACGGTTCCGTAGCCGGTTGGTTGATGAGCAGGGTTGCAGGTATCACGGTAGAGGGAAACGAGATCACCATCCGCCCGTACACCGACCCTCGCCTCGGCTTTGCAAAGGGTACGTACCGTTCTCCCGCGGGAGAGATTTGCTCGGCGTGGGAATACGAAAACGGCAAGATCCGCTTTGATGTGGAGATCCCCACAAACGCAAGAGCCACGGTTATCTTGCCTGGCGGCGAGGTGCACAAGGTTAGCACTGGCTCATACACATATTACACAGACCAAAATAATTAAATAAAATATAATTTTGAAAGGCAGAATAATTATGGATAACATGCAGGACAAAGTAGTAGCCCAGGTTGCAGGACAGCCTATTATGGCAAGTGAGATCGACTATATGCTTATGCAGATGGGTCCCCGCGGCGCAAGCTACAACAATCCCCAGGGCAGAGCAATGATCCTTGAACAGCTTATCGCAAAGAAGCTCTTCCTTATGGACGCTCAGAAGAATCTTATGGAGCGCGAACCCGAATTCAAGGAACAGATGAAGAGAGTTAAGGACGAACTCCTTACCAATTATGCCGTACAGAAGGCAGTTGAAAAGGTAAAGGTAACTGACGACGAACTCAAGAAGTTCTACGACGAGAACCCCGACCAGTTCGAGGGCGGAATCACCTACAACGCAAGCCACATTCTCGTGGACAGCGAAGATTTTGCAAAGGAACTTGCTTCAAAGATCGCAGCAGGTGAGGTTACATTTGAGGACGCAGCAGCAGAGCACAGTACTTGCCCCTCCGGTAAGGCAGGCGGCGAACTGGGTGACTTTGGCGCAGGTCAGATGGTACCCGAATTTGAAAACGCGTGCAACGATATGGAAGTTGGCACAGTTTCCGCTCCCGTTAAGACACAGTTCGGCTGGCACCTTATTAAGCTGAACAAGCGCGAAATGGGCGAGAAGATCAAGTTTGCCGACGTTAAGGGTGACATTTACCAGTCTCTTATGCAGGAAAAGCAGCAGGCGGCTTACCAGAGCAGAATCAACCAGCTCAAGATCATGTTCCCCGTAGACAAGATGTAAAAAATAAAGAAAAGGAGTCAAAAGACTCCTTTTTTATTTTGAATTAGCGTAAAACACCCAGTGCTACTGAGGACAGGAAAGAGAGCGGAGCAAAAAAGCCTTCCCTAACGGGGGAAGGTGTCATAATATTGCCTCAACTCCTCATCCGCCTCGCAAAACTCGGCACCTTCTCCCACATGAGAAGGCGAATGAGACTGCCTGTTTACGGGCTGTGGGGTGCGTAATGCGATAAGATAATTATGTGCCTCTTCAGAGGCTAAGCCAGTATTTGCCCCTTATAGGGACTGTGCAAGCTACTGGTTCAATCGGTGGTTCTGACTGTTTCTTTAGGGGTATTATCATGTGTCTCATCTTGATTGCCCGGCTTATTATTTACTATATTGCGTATGCCGTATACTGCAAGAAGTACGCCGAGGACGGTCATGATTATTGAGGCAAGCAAATGATATCCAGAGGTAAGCACTTCAATGACATACAAAAGTAGCGGAGAGTAGAATAACATACATATAGGCATTGATATATAAACAAGAGGAAAGAATAATTGGTACGGATTTCCGCCAATGGATTCAGAAACAAAACATAGACTGAAGATGGCAGTTGCAATTCCAACTATTGCCGGGAGAAGGTTCCACCACCGTTTCTTGCGGATCATAAACAGAAATACTCCGCCAACTACTGAATATAGCCCGCCGAAGATATAGTGCAGGATTTTTGCTGCTTTTGCTTCTGGATCTTCGATTTGTATATATAATGCAAACAGAACGCTTATAATGCCAATAGCAGTCACGGCAACAAAAACAATGTCAATATCACTAATTTTCAGTTTTGATTTCAACTTTGAGTATAAACCTTTGAGTTTTTGAATCACAAGCTCTCTCCTTTTATTGGGCCAATCACTACCAATATATTATCACATACCCATAGGCTTGTCAATGACGCTTATGGAAAACCGATAAATGTGACGGCTGATGGCAAACAGCCCTCGAATAAACGAGAGCTGTTTTTTTCATTATTTTCTTTTTTTTACAACGATGTTCTGCAAAAGTATTCCGCCGATTATGAACACGAGTGCTATGAGCGCGTTTAACTTCAGGGATTCCTTCAAGAATACCGCTGAAACAATAATCGACAAAAACGGGGTAAGATAAGCAAGATTTGCGATCTTTGCTGTGTTTTCCGTTCCCTGTAAAGCGAGAGCCCAGATAAGGTATCCTATGGCGTTGATTGCGATACCGAGCCATGAAAGCCCTGCAAATTCCACTGCAGAGATCATGACCCATTCCTCCGTAAGAGGGCCGAGGATGGCGGAGCACACGCCGGTGACACCCCACATTATCATCATCGCGATGCCTTGATCGTGGTCGTACTTTTTGTTGAGTACGCAGAAGAGTCCATAGCAGGCCGCGCAGGTGATGCAGCTTGCAATACCGAGAGCCGCATTGCCGGAGGGAAGTGCGCCGTCTCCGAGGGAGAGAATGACGATGCCCACGAAGGAGCATACCATTGCAACCGCTTTCATAAGGGTCAGCTTCTCCTTGAGGATAATGCAGGAGAAAGCTACCAGCATAATGGGCCACAGATAATTGAGCACGCAAGCCTCTTGTGCGGTCAGATTGTCAATTCCGAAATAGTAAAGAACGGTGTAGACGAAAAGCCCAATAAAGCCAAGGCCTACCATAATGGCGTAGTCCTTCAGAGAATATGACTTCATCAGTTTGATCTTGCCTGTGATAATGTTAACGATCAGTAAAAATACTGTCGAGAGAATACAGCTTATTGCCATAGCTTCCATATTGGGAATATCCGACAGAAGCAGCTTGACCAGGGATGCGGTGGTAGACCAGATGAGCACCGCTGAGAGGGCGTAAATAAAGTTCTTCTTCATAGTGATTCCTTGTGTGTCTAAAATATTTCACGGGGGATATTATAGCACTGGGAAGAGAAAAAGTAAATAGCAAAAAAAGAAAAAGCCGTCGAATGTACGATGGCTTTTGTTGTGTTTGATATATTAATTCATTTAATAATTATGGTTTAGAATACGCCGAGAACTACCTGGAATATGGTGAATCCGGTTCCTTCTGTGTTAGAGAGATATAACGCGTTTATGAAAAAACTATCACCGTCGTCCAGTTTAACTTGGAAGGACAGCTGTTCCTGGCGGGTTTTGCCGGAGGTGCCAACTGAAGTGTTGACCTCGAAGCTGATCAACTCCACAGACTCTGCTTTTCTGCCTTCAAAGTACTCGCAAATCTGGGCAATCGCGTCGTCGGATTTGTGCGCGGTGTTTGGATGAATAAAGGCTTTCGCGTCATCAATGCGATTTTCGGAAAGTGCGGAGATCAACTCATCTGCTTTTGCTACTCCATCTGATTTGTCCTCAAAATTATCCAGCAAAGTTTGGGTAAGGTTACAACCGGTAAGGCATCCCACAAGTACTAATAGAACGAGAGAAAAACAAACGATCTTTTTCATTTTTGTGCTCCTTATTGTTTGAAATTTTCTGTCATCTGTATTGTACCACACAATAACCGGATTGTAAATCGAAAAATAAGCTACTTTATTCTCCTATCTGATCAAAAACACTACTATTGCGCAGATGAAAATAAATACAGCAGTTCCGATACTGAAATATGCCACCTTGCGGCTTGTATTCCACTGGAGAAATGCTTGACAAAGAAGAATAATGCCCATCATAGGGATACTGATGTTGTTAGCTTCATCCCAAATGTCAAATATTTGCAATGTTGATAAAACAATAACGGACAGGCTTGCTATAATGGATATGATTGCAACGATTTTGTGAAGTACTGACTTGTCTTTCCATTGTGATTTCATAGTAATGCCTCCTGTTTGATATATCAGAGTTTTTTGTCATCTCTATTGTACCACGCAATAGCCGGATTGTGAATCGAAAAATAAGCTACTTTCTCGGATTACTCCTTTAGAATGGGGGTGATTACCGGCTTGCCTTCTTTGTCAAGCAGTACTGTCAGGCCGCCCGCATATCCGCTTGAAGAGAACAGATAGTTGACTCCTGTCTCTTTGTCAACCAAAATAACAGTGGAGCCCATATCCTGACTGTATGTTTTTTTAAATCTCTTATCCTTTGCCATTGTTTCAGCCTCCTTGAATGTTTGTTGTTTATCGCTTCAATGTGTTTTTATCAATTAAACGCCGTGGCGGAAAGTTCGGATTTTGGTTCTCTTGACATCAGCGTGCGGATAGCTTCGGCAGCCTGTACTTTGCCTGAAATAACCGCATCAACGGTTTCAACAATTGGCATTTCCACATTGTATTTTTTTGCAAGGCTGATTGCCGCAGGAAGCGCGTTGATTCCTTCGACAACCATGCCAATCCGGCGGATTGCTTCGTCCACAGGTACTCCCTGGCCTATCATCATACCGCATCGGTTGTTGCGGCTGTGGATACTGGTTGCGGTTACGATCACGTCGCCTATTCCGGCGAGGCCTCCAAAGGTTTGTTCACGGCAGCCCATTGCCATTCCGAGCCTGCAAATTTCCGCAATTCCTCTTGTTATTAGCGCGGCTTTCGCATTGTCACCGCATCCGATACCTGCAACAGCACCTGCGGCTAATGCGATTATGTTCTTGAGCGCCCCGCAAAGCTCAACACCGCGAACATCGTCGTTTGTGTATACTCGCAGGCAACCTGTGGTGAATACTCGCTGTACTGTCTCAGCCGCCTCTTTGTCAGAGCTCGCAGATACGATGGTTGTGGGGAGATCCTTTATTACCTCCTCAGCATGGGTGGGGCCTGACAGAGCTACCAGCTTAACTGTAGGGTTGCCTATTTCTTCTGCAATGATCTCTGTCATCATACAGAGGGTTTCCTTTTCGATACCCTTGGCAACGTCAACTATAATCTGGCCGTCCCGGATATATGGGGCTGCTGCCCGTGCTGTTTCTCTGATATACAACGACGGAACAGCAAAGGTTATGATGTCCATGTCGAACAAGGCGTTCTTTATATCCTTGGTGTATGTGATGCCTGCGGGCAACGCAACGTCCGGGAAATTCGGGTGCCTGCCTGAGGTGGAGAGTGTGTCTATTTCTTTTCCCACAGCAGACCAAACGGTTACGGTATTTCCGGCGTTACACAGCATTCTCGCAAGTGCAACACCCCAAGTGCCGGCACCGAGAATACCAATTTTCACTTTGCTTGACATAATATGTGATCCTTTGTTTGGGTTTGATTTGTGATTTAAGAAGATATATTATTTAATAGTATACCATAATTCCAGAGAAAAGTAAATAGTACGAGGGATAACAAAAAGCCCTCGAATAAACGAGAGCTTTTGATTGATAATTGACGTAATTCTGCGGGAGAATTGGAAGTTGTTACTCTAAATCTATGTCTACTTCGTATTGAGTATCAATGAGAATATAATTTGCATTATATCTTTGCGCAAGGGATAACATCTCTGCATTGTCTGCCAAAACATTTTCCAGCGTACACCATTCATCATCTAAACGGTTTTCTAAGACGTTTGCATATTTCTTTATGTCGGCAAAGTGGTTTCTGATATATTCTTCACTCATTACAAGGCAGTAATATTTAATATCTTTGAGATATTCGTTTTCAAAATCTTTCTGCCAATCGAACGGAATATAGCAACCTTCGACAACTATGTTCTGCTTGTTTTCAATTGCAGTTTTTATCATTTCACGAACAATAGGCCATAAGTATGCGGTCAAGTCTTTATCATCACTCACAGGAGTAAGCTCTGTATTGCCGCTACGAATTAGTCCCATTTTCAGATGGTCTATTGACAAGTATGGATATTTATATTTTTCGAGCAACTTTTGAGCAAGAACTGTTTTGCCTGTATGCGATGCTCCTGTAATTAAAATAATCATTATCTCACCTGATAATTTAAGTTTATCTAACAGTTTGTATTATATCATAGTCCCTCGAAAAAGTAAATAGGACGGAGAACAACAAAAAGCCCTCGAATAAACGAGAGCTTTTGATGTGGTGGGTTTGGGATTTATCGAACCATTTTGAACATTCCAGGGCCATCCCAAGCGCAAGGCCGTTCTTCAAATCCGAATTTCTTGTAGAAAGCAACAGCCTCCTTGGAACTAATCAATTCGAGACTTACAGTCCAGTTCAAGGGTTTGCACTCTTTTACATAGCATTCCAATGCTTCCAGTAGGCATTTTCCGGCGCCTTTTCCTTGGTGGTATGGGACTACCGCAAAATCCTTAACGTAGAAGGACATTCCGCCATCGCCAATCAATCTGACCATTCCAACGGGGCAATTTCCATCGTAACAGGTGAATGTTGCAAGCGTATTATTGAGTGCGGTTCTTACTTGTTCGATACACGGCGGTTCCCAACCAACTGACTTGTATAGGTGAATAAACAATTCAGGTGTCAGTGTATTGATTCTGATTTCCATAACAACCTCCGTCAAATACAAGTTAATCTAACAGTTACATTATATCATAAGGTTCCCGGACTGTAAATACAAAAAACAGCACCCACTTGAGTGAGTGCTGTAATTTTTGATGAAAGCCGCAAGGCCCAGATTATCTCTTCGAGTTTTAAGAATACCGTTTGATATCGTGAATATCGTTAAATATCGTGTGATATCGTAGATTTATCGTGTAATTTCGTGCGATATCGTGAATATCGTGAGTATCGCCCTATAAAGTGTTGCACCAAGATCACACCAACATTCAACGCTGTTCTGCTCGACAAATTGGAATTTATTAAGCTGTTTTATGTAATATTGAGAAGTTAAGCAATTTATTTTTCAAGATCTCCATCAGTGCAATGGATGATGAAATCACCGGATCCATAGCACCAATTATCTTTTTTGTTTCCCAAAGCTCCATATATTCCGTCAACTGATTTCCATTCATTCTTGTTTCCGCCAAAATTGATATCCGAAAGCGATGTACAAACACCAAAAGCTCCATGACCAATTTCCTTTACAGAGTTTGGAATATAAACACTTTTAAGGGAAGTACATCCTAAAAATGTGTCAAAATCAATTTTCTCTATACCGTTTGGGATGGAAACAGTTTCAAGCAATGTACATTTACTAAACATTGCATAGGGCAATTCCACTAATGCAATTGGAAGATTGATCTCTTTAAGACTTGAACATTCCGAAAATGCATATCCTCCTATCTCGGTAACGCTTTCGGGAATTTCCAATTTCTCAAGAGATGAGCATCTAATAAATGCACCGTAATCAATTTTTGTTATTTTATTGTGAAGTGAAAGCTCCTTAAGTGAGGTGCAACCTTCAAATTGACGCA
>SVSJ01000039.1 GCA_015064355.1 Oscillospiraceae bacterium
ATTCCAAAGAGGAGAGAATCAGAACACGCAAGTGTTCCTCTTCTCTTTGGTGCCGGGGTTCACAGGGGTACGACACGAGTATCCCTGTGCGCCAGCCGCGTAGGCAAAGATTGCGCCCCACGCGTAGTGCCCGGGTTGGGTATGAAGTCATGTACAAACACAGCGGACCCAACCCACGAGGACTCTGTCCTCGGTTAGTACGGCTCGTGTGCGAACAAAGAGAATCACGCCCACCGAGGACCCCGTCCTCGATTCGTTTATCTATGGAAAGTGTAAAGTTACACTTTGCACATTGTTTTTTCATTCATTACCATTGATAATGATTCAAAAATTTGTTATAATATATTAATGTACGGCATTTTGCGCCGCGCATACCTGAAATGAAAGGAAACAGTTGGCCGTGAGCAGATCATTAACCAGAGACACTGTCAGATCTGCGACAACTGCGGTTAAAGCATTTAAGAAATCGAATCCGCTTGTGATGCGGAAGAAAATGGAAATCAAAGACGTGTATTTCCGTAAAGACGAACCCGACCGTGACCTGTTACGCTTTGAGCTTGCCTTTGACTTTGAGGAATATTTCATAATTGCCGCAGGGGTTATCCTGCTCCTCATAGTAGCAATGGGAATAACAAAATGGTCGCGCCGCCGGGAGATGAGAAAAGCTTATAAGAAAAAATGACCTTGTCAAAACTTGCGAGGTTCCCACAATATTTCGGGAACCTTGCGAGTGCTGACGTTAATATACTCCCCTGAAAATTTTGTACGATTGAAAAGGTAGAGGTAGATGAAGAACAACAATTTGTGGAGGCTCTTTGCCATAGGCGCAATGGTTTGCGTGGTCGCGGTGGTGTACATAGGCAGACTCCTGTTCCTTCAGGTATCGGGACAGGACTATTACAGTATGTCCACTCCTACTGTTCTTAAGACCCGCAAGGTCACAGTCCAGGCACAGCGAGGCGAAATTTACGACCGCAACGGAAAGCCCCTTGTAGTAAACGATTATACATACGATATCTCCATAGACTACGCAACAAAGCCCACAGGAAAAGAGCTTAACGATATGCTCCTTGACTTGATGACTGTTGCGAAAAAGGTGGACAGCCAGCTTATAACTCCGAAATCCTCCCTGACCGTTGACGTTACCGACGTGGGACTGGTGTTTTCTACCCCTCCGGGATTCAAGGATACCGTCCGCGGCAAGAGATACGCAAAGCTGGTAGATCAGCTTAACGTAAGTGAAGACGCAGGTGTTAACGAAGAAGCACAGGCGCTTATGATATACTTCGGCATTATGTCCAGAGAGTATAACAACGCCACCGACGAATACGAGACCTTCTACAACTACACCTTCTCCGCAGCAAGATCCCTGTTCCTTATACGACTTGATATGGAGCTTTCCGGTTTTTCTGCGATCCAGCCCTACGTTGTGGCAGAGGATGCCTCAATCGCTTTGATCTCCGCCATTACGGAAAAGCACACCCGCGGATTTGCCATAACCACGGAATACACCCGAAAATATCTCTACCCCGGCTACGCGTCCCATATCCTCGGACGAATCGGCAAAATACCCTCGGGTAAAGTGGAATACTATTCCGAGCTTGGCTACCCCCTTGACGCTATAGTGGGTGTTGACGGAGCCGAGGCGGCATTTGAAACGTACCTTCGGGGTGTTGACGGAGAAATGACCGTTACCGAGGACGAGTACGGCAACGTGGTAAAAACCGAAATAACAAAAGAGCCTGTACCCGGCAGAGACGTTTACCTGACCATCGACATCGAAATGCAGATGGTGGCAGAGCGGGCGCTGGCTGAAAATATCGCAAAGATCCGAGAGGACGCAGACCCGAACAAGCCCCTCACCGGTGAAGATGCGGAAAAAGGTGCTTTGACTGTTGTTGACGTGGACACCTACGAGGTTTTGGCACTTTGCTCATACCCCACCTACAATCTGGCGACATTTAACACAGACTACAAATACATCTCCACAGACGAGCTGTCTCCTATGTTCAACAGAGCCCTCAACGGCGAATATGCACCCGGTTCCACCTTCAAGATCGGCGTTTCCGTGGCAGCTCTTTCCGAGGAAGTTATTTCCAAGGAAACAATCATAGACGCACAGGGTATCTATACCTTCTACGAATCCGCCAACTTTACCCCCCGCTGCTGGCTGTACCTTATGTCGGAGGGAAGGTCGGTTCACGGCGAGATCAATGTTGTAAAAGCTATTCAGGAATCCTGCAACTACTTCTTCTACGAGGTAGGACGGAACCTTACTATATCCAAAATGAACGAATATTGCCGTCACTTTGGGCTCGGATTGCCTACGGGTATTGAATTGCCCGAGTCTACGGGTATCCTTGCAGGCCCGGACTACCGTGCGGAAAACGGTCTCGGCCAGTGGTCCCCCGGTGACACTATCCAGGCGGCTATCGGCCAGTCTGATAACCAGTTCACACCCTTGCAGATCAGCGTTTATCTGGCAACGATCCTCAACGGAGGAACACGCTACGACGCAAGTATGCTGTACCAGGTGAGAGAATACGCCACAGGTGATGTTATCTACCAGAGAACACCCAACAAAGCGGACGGTATCGAGATCTCCGACGACATTCTCGAAACGGTAAAAGAGGGAATGCGGGGCGTTATGGACAACGGCTCTGCCGCATCCGTATTCAGAGATTACGAAATTTCCGTCGGCGGTAAAACAGGTACGGCGCAGGTATATACGAACAAATCCGATAACGGTATTATGACTGCCTTTGCCCCCTTTGAAGATCCGGAGATCGTGGTAACCTGCGTTATCGAGCAGGGCTACGGCGGTACCCAGGCAGGTTACGCGGTCCGCGACGTGTTTGACTATTATTTCAAAGACGAGATAGAGAAGTGAGTTATGAACGACTCCGTCACGTTATGAGTTATGATGTGCTACGCACAGTTATGAATTTCCTTTGGAAACGCTGTTAAATTCATAATACGCGAAGCGTTTATAACTGATAACGGCGAAGCCTCATAACTGCACGAAGTGCATCATAACTTACCGGAAGGAGTTCTCATGCCAAACATACATAATATAATCTCGATCCTTGAGGAGATCTACCCCGAGGCGATCTGCTCCCTTGAGTACGACGGCGACCCGTGGAAGCTACTTATAGCAGCCCGACTTTCCGCACAATGCACCGACGAGCGGGTGAACATTGTTTGCGGACCCCTTTTCCGTCGTTTCCCCAATGCAGAATCAATGGCTGCGGCAGAGCAGAGTGAGGTGGAGGAGCTGATCCGTTCCTGCGGGCTGTATCGCACTAAAGCACAGAGTTGTATCGAAATGTCCCGACAGGTTGTTGAAGATTTCAGCGGTCGGGTTCCCGACACAATGGAGGAGCTGTTGTCTCTCTCAGGTGTGGGCAGAAAGATTGCGAATCTTATCCTCGGCGACATATATCATAAGCCCGGCATCGTTGCCGACACCCATTGCATCAGAATAAACGGCCGCTTCGGCTTTTACGATGAATCACTGAAGGACCCCTTCAAAGTGGAGCGTATTCTCTCGGGAATCGTGCCCCCGGAAAAGCAGTCCGATTACTGTCACAGAATGGTGCTTTTCGGCCGTGAATACTGCATGGCCAGAGGTCCCCGCTGCGACGAATGCCCCCTCAGAGGGGAATGTGGAAGAGTGATGAGTGATGAGTGACTGTGTCACGTTATGAGTTTCCTTCGGAAACGTTGTTCAACTCATAACTGCACGAAGTGCATCATGTCTTCCCCGAAAGGAGCGTTTATGGAAACGTTATTTGAATTAAAGACAGCAGAGCAGTTTGACATCAGCGTGTTTGAACGTATGAAGAAATCCGCAGAAAATGTTTCGGTAAACATTGACACCGTCAAGCGTGCACAAGTAATCGTTCTGTTAACTGCAAATGAAGTCGAATATTCCGCAGTTATTTCCGACCCGTTGACAGAGGGCAAGACCGAAGAATCAGCTTTCCTTGAAAAAATCACTGCCGAAAATAATACAAAGATTAGCTATGCATTATGTATGTGGAAAGATTCTTGTATAGATGTTCCTTCCTTTGCATTCAGAAAAATGATGGTGGAATTAGACCCCGAAAACAACAACACAATGATATTTGTGCAAACGGCAAAGGGTATATCTGCTGTAAAATTATCGAACATAATGAAATAAGATTAGGTGATGATCTCCCCAAACCCGTAGGGGAGGATATCATCCTCCAGCCGTTGGGTCTAAACCGTATGAGCGGACAGTCGGGGACGCCTGTCCCTACGGGTAAATTGATTTCGTTGGGTTCGTACCAATATCTATTATCTATTTCTCCAGAGAGGAGTCCGAGTATGCAAAAGGAATTTAATATGCCCATCCCTGCCCCTGTGCAGTTTGTTCTTGACCGGCTTGAGCTGGCAGGATATCACGCGTATTGCGTTGGCGGTTGCGTGCGCGACTCAATAATGGGGATAGAACCCAAAGATTACGACGTTACCACCTCAGCAAAGCCCCGGGAAATGCAGGTCGTATTCTCCGACTGCCGCGTGGTGGAAACAGGACTGAAGCACGGCACCCTCACTGTTGTCCTTGAGGGAATGAATATTGAAGTAACCACATATCGGATCGACGGAACATATGACGACGGCAGACATCCCGACTCCGTAACTTTTACTGACAAGCTGTCCGACGACCTTTGCCGACGGGATTTCACTATAAACGCAATGGCGTATTCCCCAGAGCGCGGACTTGTTGACCTCTACGGCGGCTGTCTGGATATAGAAAACCGAATCATCCGCTGTGTGGGAACTGCCACCGAGCGATTTTCCGAGGACGGACTGCGGATCCTTCGCGCTCTGCGATTTGCTTCGGTGCTGGACTTTGACCTTGACGAAGAATGCTCCGACGCCGTGGGCTCAATGAAGCATCTTCTTGACAAGATCTCTCGTGAGCGGATCTACGTGGAGCTGACAAAACTGATCTGCGGACGTGGTGCGGCTCGTATTATGGGTGGGTACCCCGACGTGATCTCATACCCCCTTTCAATAGCTGAAGAATGTGTAAAAAGAGGTGCTGAAATCATCCGCGCTGATAAGGAAAACGGAAACCGCCTGAAAGCTTCTGCAAGATACGCCGCTTTTTTCGAGTCTCTCACCGAGGACGAGGGAAACCGTGTTTTTGCCTCACTGAATCCATCTAGGGAGGAAGCGCGTGCGGTTGGCAGATTCCTTAAATACAGAGGTGCCGAGGAATTTGACGAATATTCCATTCTCAAGCTTATGGGCAAGACCGTGGATTCCTTCCCGGAGGAGCTTATTGATTACGAGCTTGCCTGCGGACGAATGACCTGCGATGAGGCTCGCAAAAACCGTGACCTGTGCAGAAGGCTGATTTTGGAGAATCGCCCTCGCAGAGTGGCTGATCTCGCAATAAACGGCGGGGATCTCATGAAATTGGGACTTTCCGGCCGTGCCATCGGCGAGACTCTCGATCGGCTTCTCGACGAGGTAATACGCGGTGACGTTGAGAATGAAAAAGAAAAGCTGATAAAAAGAGTTATGAGCGATGAGTGACTGTGTCACGTTATGGATCTCCTGCGGAAATGCTGTTTAACTCATAACTTCACAATGTGAATCATAACGGCGAAGCCTCATAACTACGCGAAGCGTATCATAACTTGCAAAAAGGAGTACACCATGCAAAAGAAACCCCAACCCACTCCCTGCGAGACCTGCGCGTATTTTGATGTAATATACGACGACGGAACAATGGGATGCACTATTGATATAGACGAGGACGACTGCTCCAGAGAACGGGAGGGAACCGAGAGGGGATGTCCTTATTACAAATTCTACGACGAATACAAAATGGTTAGAAAACAAAACTGATTATCAGGAGAAAATAAAATGAACGTTACCGTTGAAAAATTACCCAAACTCGGCGAGCGCCGCGTGGTACATATCCTAAATCCCGCATCCGGTAAGCCGGGATACTTCGATGCTGCACGTCGCAAAGTTGAAGAAGCGGGTGGCGAAATGCTTGTCAGCGAAAAGTGCGGCGGGATAACAGAGCTGGTGGAAAACCTGCTCAGAGAGGATCCCTATGCCCACGTTGTAGTATACGGCGGTGACGGAACCGTTAACGAAGGGGTGAACGGAGTTATGCGCTCGGGTGCTGCGGAAACAGCGGTTTTCAGCGTTGTTCCAATGGGCAGCGGAAACGATTTCTCCGCTTATGCCAACGATACCGACGAGCTCTCCAAAACAGAGCCTGTAAAAATAGACCTAATTAAAACCACAATAAACGGTGAGGTTCGTTATTTTGCAAACCTTGCAAACGTTGGATTTGACTGCGACGTTGTGTGGGAAACGTACACCCTCAAGAAAAACCCCCTCTTCCGCGGAAAAATGGCGTATATTGCAGGGGTTGTGAAGGTGCTTTTCAAGAAAAAGACCATTGACGCAAAGCTTACGCTGACAGACTGCGTGGACATTGACTCAGGCGCACCTGTGGCGGACGTGAAGCTGGAACAGGAGGTGCTTCTGGCGGCGTTTGCAAATTCCAAGTTCTATGGCGGCGGATTCAAGGCGGCTCCCTTGGCATCTGTCCAGGACGGTCTCATGGACATTATCACAATCAACGATATTACAAGACTGAAGTTTATCTCCCTTGTGGGCAACTACAAGGCGGGGGATTATATAGATGGCCGCGGTAAGCTGAAGGACAATTTCAAGGACATCGTTACATACAACCGATGCAAAAATGCAGTGCTTACAGGCGTTGAGCGCATTTGCCTGGACGGCGAGATCATTCCCACAGGAGAGGACAAGACCGTTCAGTTTGAGGTTGTTCCCGGAGCTATCCGTTTCGCTTCTGTACAAAAGTACACTGAATAACAAAAAAAGGAGGACTTTTGTCCTCCCTTGTGTTATGGTCATCTGCGACGGCGGGGCAGGATAAAGGCAACGGCTGCAATAAGAGCCGCGGCAATTATCAAAGCGATAACTATTCCCACCCATCTGCCACCGGTGTCTTCAGTTGCGTCATCGTACATTGCACCGGTGTCATCGGTAGGGCCGCTTCCGTCAACAGGACCGGTGGGATCTGTGCTTCTGCTGCCGTTGACAGAGCCGTCGATAGACAGGTCTCCCATGCCCGATGCGTCACCACTTGTCATAGTGGCAAAGGCTGAAGAAGCCATGACCACCGCAAGTACCAGAGAAAGAATTGCGATAATTTGCTTGTGCATATTTACCTCCATTTGCGTGTTTGTTCTTGGCACGGTATTATTTTCTCAAAGGCGGAGGTAAAATATACATCCCAAAAACAAAAATTACAAAAAAGATCACTTTTCCACAAATCACAGGACGGTATTATGGAAACCAAAAGATTTACAAAAAACGACGATAGCTTTATTTGCAAAAACTGCGGAAACGAAGTGACTCCCTTGGGATACACATCCCGCAATCATTGCCCCAAGTGCCTCTGCTCCCTGCATCTTGACGTAAACCCCGGGGATCGTGCCGCAGGCTGCGAGGGAATTATGGACCCTATCTCAGCAGAACCCGACCCGAAAAAGGGATTTATCGTTATCCACAAATGTCGCAAATGCGGAGCGATTCGCCGCAACAAAGCCGCACGCGACGATGATATGGATATGATAATCGAGCTGACCGCAAAGCACTGATAAGACAAAACGGGAGAGAAATATGGCGCAGAAAGACACAAATCCATATAAATATTCCGACTCCAACAAACGATATATGACCTACGACTGGTATATGAAAAGAAGATTCGGCGGCAAGGTGGCAAAGGTCACCCTTGACATAGGCTGCACTTGCCCGAATATTGACGGAACCCGAGGACACGGGGGATGCATATACTGCAAGCGCGGATCGAGAAGCGCTGTTGGGGAAGACTTGGCGGAGCAGTACAGAAACGGAGTCGCCGTTGCGTCGCGCAAATGGAAGCCGGTGGGATTTATTCCCTATCTTCAGTCCAATACAAACACCTATGGCGACGTGGATCGACTTGCCCGAGCTTATTCAGATGCAGCGGACCTTGAGGGGGCTGTTATGTTGGACATTGCCACCCGCGCCGACTGCCTGTCTGACGAGATAATTAGTGAGCTTGTCAGCCTTGCTCGCCGTATTCCTCTGACCGTTGAACTGGGACTTCAGACCACCTGCGACAGTACTGCGGAGCTTATTAACCGCTGCCATACCTATGACGAGTTTTGCCGAGGATACACCAGGCTGAAAGCCGCCGCTGACATGGTGAATGGGGAATTCCCGGGAGACTCGGAATGGGACCTCCCCATGAAGCGGCTTCTCATTTGCGTGCATATTATAAACGGGCTCCCCGGCGAGACGGCTGACCATATGCTCACCACTGCCCGTGACGTAGCCCGACTTCGCCCTGATATGATAAAGATCCACCTGATGCACGTCCTCGACGGTACGCCCCTTGGGGATATGTGCTTGCGAGGGGAATACACCCCAATGGAGAGGGAGGACTACGTTAATATAACCTGCGACCAGCTTGAGCTTTTACCTCCCGAGACGATCATTGCCCGAGTGACCGGAGATGGGGTTGCGTCAGAGCTTCTCGCGCCTATG
This sequence comes from Oscillospiraceae bacterium, assembly GCA_015064355.1. Lineage (GTDB taxonomy): Bacteria > Bacillota > Clostridia > Oscillospirales > CAG-272 > UMGS1696. The sequence continues at coordinate 8,617 of SVSJ01000039.1, forward strand.
TGGAGCACGCGAAAAACAGAGGTTGCAAACGAAATCGATAAGGAGCTTTACCGCAGAAATGCCTGCCAGGGAGCGAAGTGGTTTGAGTAGTTAATATTGTATATATTTCGCAAAATACTACAAAATACTTTGTGAATTCTGCCCCTTAACAAGTGGGCATATATCTGCTATAATATTCCTGCAAAAAATATTAGTGGAGGATAAATGAATGAAGTACGTTTGTATGATTTGCGGTTATGTTTATGACGAGCGTGAGGGCGATCCTGATAACGGCATTGAGCCCGGCACCCTTTGGGAAGATCTCCCAGACGATTTTGAATGTCCTCTCTGCGGTGTGACAAAGGAAGACTTTGACGTAGAAGAAGATGACTGATAAGATTCAAACATACCGAAAGACGCCGACAGGCGTTTTTTTGTTTCCTTTTTTACAAAAAATACATTTATGTGATAATTTATACGAAAAACTACCATATATTCTCGAAATATTATTCGTTTTTTTCGTTTTTTGCTATTGTAATTTCCGTGTAAATATCATATAATAATAAGAGTAAAGTGAAAAATATGCAAGATTTGGTTTCGCAATTTTCATTTATCTTGCAAATTTGCCCGCGAGAACCTTGATTTTTGAATAAATCCAAATCAAGTTATGCAAAAATCAATTCACAAATAATCACCAAAAATATACAGAGGTAAACGTGATGATCAACGAAAGAAAACCGTATTCCGCACTCGACAAAGACCAGCTCCGCGCTCTTCTTGCGAAGGAACAGTCAAGACTTGACAGATGGGGAGATATGAACCTGACTCTCGACCTTACCAGAGGTAAGCCCAATCAGGCACAGCTTGATCTTTCCTCCGAAATGCTCAGCATTATCAGCCATCGCGGCGACTGCTTCAGTGAAAGCGGTCTCGACTGCCGTAACTACGGTATCCTCGACGGTCTGCCGGAAACAAAGAAGCTCTTTGCGGATCTTCTGAATGTTCCCCCGGAAAACGTACTGGTTCTCGGTAACTCATCCCTTAACGTTATGTACGATACCCTTGTTCGTGCAATGCTCTTCGGGGTAGCCGGCGGTTACGAGCCTTGGTCCAGACAGGGTAGAATCAAGTTCATTTGCCCCAGCCCCGGATATGACAGACATTTCACAATGTGCCGCACGCTGGGTATCGAAATGGTGCCTGTTAAGATGAATGCAGACGGTCCCGACATTGATGAGGTTTACAATATTGCTTGCTCCGACCCTTCTGTTAAGGGCATGTGGTGTGTTCCGAAGTTTGCTAACCCCGAGGGAATTACATATTCCGACGAGGTTGTTGAGCAGCTTGCAGCAATGAAGCCTGCAGCCCCCGATTTCCGTTTCTTCTGGGACAACGCATATGCGGTTCACGAGCTTTACGACGAGGAGGTTCACCTGGCTAACGTGTTCGACTATGCTCTTGAGTACGGCACACAGGACAATTTCTTCTATTTCGCGTCTACTTCAAAGATTACATTCCCCGGCTCCGGCCTTGCAGTTATGGTGGCAAGTGAAAAGAATCTTGAACAGATCCGCCCCATTATCGCAACCCAGACCATTGGTTACGACAAGATCAACCAGATGCGCCACGTTAAGTTCTTCAAGGATGCAGAAGGCATCAAGAAGCATATGAAGCATCACGCAGCGATCCTTCGCCCTAAGTTTGAGCTTGTTGAACAGATCTTCCACGATAAGCTGGACGGTCTTGACATCGCTCATTGGACAGAGCCCCGCGGCGGTTACTTCATCAGCCTTTACGTTCCAAACGGTTGCGCGAGACGTGTGTACCAGCTTGCCCGCTCCGTTGGTGTTACCTTGACAACAGCCGGTTCAACATACCCATACGGACGTGACCCTTACGACAGCAACCTGAGAATCGCGCCTACCTATCCTGAGATCGACGAGCTGAAGCAGGCGGTTGAGATCCTTTGCGTGTGCATCAGAATCGCTGCTATCGAGAAGCTTCTGAAAGACTAAAGAAAAACAACAAAAAGACCCATGGCGAATAATATCGCGGGGTCTTTTTTGTTTTTGATAAGAGATATCCGAAGTTTCCCCGTGCTTTCGCACGGAACATAAGGAGGTTCATGCCACCTCCTTATGAATCCAGGCACTTAAAGGGGGAAAGGAGCAGGCTCAATTTCCCCCTTTAAGAAAACCCCCTTTGCTTTCTACGAGAGTGGAAACTCGTTAGTTCGGTCGTCCGTGACTTACAGTCTTCACGCATAGTGAAAACTTGCCCGCCTCGGTTCGATTTGTCACGGATGTTTTCTCAAACATTTGCTTTTCTAAATTTAGAAAAACTAAACCATAGGTTTAATTACCCGTGCTAATTCGAAACCCAACAAACAATTTAGCCAAACTAAATTGGTGAAGCCACGGAAGGCAAACTAATAAATATCACTTGCACGTTGTGCCAAGAGGGAGGATTCTTAAGGAGGGAGAATCAGCGTAAGCCTCCCTCCTTGAGTGCCGGGTTTCCCCAGGGGGTGGCACGAACCTCCTGGGGCGCCCCACGCGTAGTGCTTTTTGCGCCCCACGCGCAGTGCATGAAAACCGAACGAACCGAGGATGAAATCCTCGAGGATGGGATTCTTTTTGTTCGCACAAAATCATATATCCCACCCGTGCTATGCGCAAGGCACATAAGGACTCGGCACGAGCATTCCTGTGTTCCGTGCGAATAGCACAAAACTCGCCCAGCGCATAGCTCCCCCAACAAATCTTTCTTTTCCCAAGAAAAACACATTGAATCTTTGTTAAAAATATTGTATAATATAATAATGACAAAAAACTACACGGAACAGGAGGCAGAACGATGCCGAAATACAAATCCCTGTCTGCCGCGCTGACCGAGCAGATGGAAAACGAAAAGCAGAACGGCACCTTTGTAAAAACTGGCCTTGATAACAGCCGAGTTATCCGCCGCGATCCATCCCCGAAGGATAAGGGAAGCATCTGGCGCCCGCCTTTCGTCCATGATATTGACAAAATAATGCACTGCCCATACTATAACCGATATACAGACAAGACTCAGGTGTTTTCTCTCATCAAAAACGATGACATTACCCGCCGCAGCCTACACGTGCAGCTTGTTTCCCGTATCGCACGAACAATAGGCAGCGCGCTGAACTTGAATCTTGACCTTATTGAGGCCATATCCCTTGGGCACGATATCGGACACCCGCCATTCGCTCATACCGGGGAATGGTATCTTGACGAACTTTATCACGCAAACACCGGTAGACATTTCTGCCATAATATCCACTCCGTCAGAGTGCTTGACAAAATTTTCCCCTACAATATCAGCCTGCAGACCTTGAACGGTATCGCCAGCCACAACGGGGAGATCGAGCTTGAGGAGTATTATCCCGTGCCCCTTGACAGCTTTGAGGAGTTTGATGGGCTAATCGAGGCCTGTTATGAAAGCAGACTCAAGGCAAACCGACTGATGCCCTCCACTCTCGAGGGTGCGGTAGTGCGTATTTCCGACATTATTGCCTACCTCGGTAAGGACAGGCAGGACGCCGCCAGATACGGAATGGTGGAGGAAAGCACCTTCTATAACGAAGACATAGGCTCCATCAACGCGGAGATAATCAATAATCTGGTGGTAAATATTATCGAAAACAGCTACGGCAAGCCTTATATCAAGCTTGACAAGAGACATTTCAAGGCGCTGCAAGAATCCAAGCGGGAAAATTATCACCTGATCTACGAGTCGGCGGCAACGAGAGCGAAGCTCGACATAACCGCCAAACCCATGATGGCAGAGATATACGGACAGCTCCTTGACGATCTGCGCGGGGAGAAGAAAAACTCACCTATCTACAAGTTCCACATCGACTACGTGAACAAGACTTACTATAAGAGAAGTGAGCCCTACGAAAAAACTGAGCCAAACCAGATGGTCGTTGACTATATCGCCAGCATGACGGACGACTATTTCATAGATCTGCACCGCTATATGTTCCCCGACAGCAAATACACCGTTGAATACAAGGGATACTTTGACTAATTATAATAAATGATATAGAGGAACTAATAATGTTTGAGAGAGTTTTAGAAGAAATCAAGGCACACGACCGAATTATAATCCACCGCCACTCAAATCCAGACGGGGACGCAATCGGCAGCCAGGTGGGACTGAAGCATATCATTCGCGAGAACTTCCCCGAAAAAGAGGTGTACGCCGTTGGCGACGACGCGAAGCGTTACTCTTTTATGGCGGACTCCACAATGGACACCGTAGCTGACGAATTGTACGAGGGCGCACTTGCCGTGATCCTTGACACCTCCGCAAAATCCCTCATCAGCGACGAAAGATATACCAAAGCGAAAACCACACTCCGCATGGATCACCACATTTTCTGCGAAAAGATCGCGGATTTTGAAGTGACCGACACATCCTACGAAAGCTGCTGCGGCCTTGTTGCGGCATTTGCAATGGAGTGCGGCCTGAAGCTTAACCCCATTTCCGCAAAATCCCTCTACACCGGTATGATAACAGACTCCGGCAGATTTCGCTACGACTCCACTACCGCCCAGACCTTCCGTGTTGCAGCATTTCTTATGGAGCAGAAATTTGAGACCCTCGATATTTACCGCAACCTCTACGCTGACGATTACTCCCGAATAAAGCTTCGCGCGGAGTTTGTTCTGAAAATCCGGTTCAGCCAAAAGAACGTGGCTTATATTTACACCACCCTGGACGAGGCAGCCGCAACGGGAGCTGACACCTTTACTATTTCCCGTGGAATGGTCAACACAATGGGGGACATCCGCGGAGTTGACATTTGGGTAAACTTCACCGAAACCGAGGACGGGGTGCTCTGCGAGATCCGTTCAAGCAAGTACAACATCAACCCGGTAGCAGTAAAGCACGGCGGCGGCGGTCACGCAAAAGCAAGCGGCGCAACCCTTAAGGATCGTGCCGAGGCTATGGAACTTCTTTCCGAGCTTGAAGAACTTTTGGAGGAATAAGAATGAACACAGCAAAAAAAGCCGCGATCCTTGAAAAGATCAAGGAATACGACCGGATCATACTTTTCCGCCACAAGAGAAACGACGGTGACTGCGTTGGCGCAACAAAGGGACTCAGGGAAATAATCCGCCTGACATACCCGGAAAAAGAAGTATATATAATCGACTCCGACCACTCGGATTATCTTGATTTTCTCGGCAAAGAGGACGATCCCATATCCGACGAGGAGTATGAGAGTGCCCTCGCTATAGTTATCGACACCGCAACGGAGGACAGAATATCCAACCAGAAATACAAGCTGTGCCGTGAGGTGGTAAAGATCGACCACCATATCGAAAACGACAGTACCCAGTATGGTGACTACACCTGGGTTGAAGAGGAGCGTTCCTCTGCCTGCGAGATGGTGGCGGATTTTTACGTGACCTTCAAGGATCGGCTCAAAATAAACAGCGAAGCGGCTACCTACATCTACACAGGTATGGTAACAGACTCGGGCAGATTCCGTTTCCGCTCGGTTACGGGAGACACTTTGAGACTGGCGGCAGAAATGCTTGACCAAGGGATCGACACGGACACCCTGTACGCTCACCTGTATCTGACGGACTTCGAAAGCCTAAAGTTCAAGTCATACGTTTATGACAAGATGAAGATCACCGAGGGTGGTGTAGCTTATGTTTACATCAGCCGTGACGCTATGGAAAAGTTCTCCCTCACCTTTGAGGAGGCATGCACATGCGTTATGTTTATGGATTCAATCAAGGGCTGCCTCTGCTGGATCGCGTTTATTGAAGAAACAGACGGGGAGAGCATTCGCGTAAGGCTCCGCTCCAGATTTGCACCGGTGAACAAAGTTGCGGAGAAATACCGTGGCGGCGGTCACGATTGTGCCTGCGGTGCAACAGTATATAATGAAAAGGAAATTGAGGCTCTGGTTGCTGATGCGGACGAGCTGATCCGCGGCTACAAAGAGACTCACGAAGGTTGGTTATGAGAATTTTAATTACAAACGACGACGGACTCCGCGCAGCAGGACTTGTGCCTCTCATTAAGTGGTGCAAGAAACTGGGGGAAGTAACGGTAGTCGTTCCAAAATACGAGCAAAGCGGAAAGAGTCACGGAATCGAGTTTCACAACCCTTGGACGGTTGAAGAGGTGGAACTGGAAGACGGTATTACCGCAATTGCCGTTGACTCCACTACCGCAGACTGCGTAAGATACGCGATCCTCGGTATGGGCGAGAAGTTCGATCTGATCATATCGGGAATCAACCGCGGATTGAATATCGGCAGCGATATTTTGTACTCCGGCACTGCAAGCGCGGTGTTTGAAGGGGCTCGACTGGGTGTTAAGGGTATTGCTGTTTCCACTGATCCGTCGGTTTACGATATAGCGCACGAGAGACTTGACATGGTGTACGATTTCTTCGTAAAGCACGACCTCCTCTCGAAATGCGACCTTTACAACGTGAATATTCCCGTGGAAATAAAAGGGATTCGCATTACACGCCAGGGTGGGCCTTACTATTCCGATGAGTTCCACACGATCTCAGGATCCGACAAGAGCAAAACGGTTATGGCATACGGATTCAGCGCCTACGAGGAAGATCACGACTACGAGATCGACACAAACGCGGCTCTCCACGGCTATCTGTCAGTTTCCCCCATCACCATCATCCGCACGGATCTTGCGGTGTTTGAAGAGTTGAAGGGATTAAACGAATAAAACAACAAAGCGGAACTTCGATTTGAAATTCCGCTTTGGTTTTTATCTGATATAAGGCCAAATGAAATCGTCAGCGCTACCGTAGCGTGACCAAACGGTGTCCTTCCAACCATTATATGACCATTCTTCATTTACATCATTTCTTTTGAATGAAATAACGTTACCGCCGTGCTCATTTTTGTGATATAATTCTGCATAATTGTCGGAATACTTAAGCACAATCAGTCTGTCGGGCTCTCCGAGCATAGTATTTTCAGTCCATTTGTCACCAAATTCGTCTAAATGGATAAGAGTTTGTATTTCGCATTTTAAAATAGATCCGACCCAGAATAAGGCAAAGAGGATGATGATTGCAATTATTACCTTCGGCAGCGTGATCGTTTTTTTCATAAGCACTTTCCTCGCTTTATCTCGCAGAAATTGTCAAATAAAGTATAACATATTATGTTCGCTGAGTCAATGTTGGATAGGTAGAAATATGGTTGAATATAAAAGCGGAACTTCGATTTGAAATTCCACTTTGTTGTATCACGAAAACCACGCGATAGTCGCGTGGTTCATTAGAGGCTATAGCCGGTAAGCAGAAATGAGAAGGGGGGGAGCAAAAGTATAGGATTGTGGTAGGGACTGGCGTCCTCGACAGTCCGTTCCAATCGAAAAAATAGCATTAGTGCAATGGT
>SVSJ01000004.1 GCA_015064355.1 Oscillospiraceae bacterium
GTCAATAGATTTTGCAAAACAAGCACAAAAAATCCCTCGCTCCTTTCGGAACGAGGGATAATGTTGTTTTTGTAATGCTCGTATTTCTTAATTATCAGAAACTGTCCTTAAGGGTACGAAGCATTTGTGATGCTTCTTTTTGTTACATATAAAATCGCCTTTCGGCTGTAATTATCACCGTACAAGGTGGGCTATTACTTAATGAACTTTTCAAATTCAAAGTAACAGTCACGTTCTGCTTCTACGAACATATTATCCCAAGAAACCTTTGCAAGGGTTACGCCGAGAAAGCTCTTTGCATTGAGTCTGTGCTTACCGTTAACAAGTGTAACATCGTAAGGACACTTAACTGCTGTGCGAGTAAATTCAAGAATGTCAGCAGTTGTAACAAGTTCGACTTCGTAAAGATATTTTCCGTTACAGATCATACTATGACCTCCTTTTGTGCTTTCGCATTGTGTTTAAAAATCTATATAAACGGAGGGAAGTTTTATAACGCGTGTGCGTTCTTCCCTACCGACCTGTCATATTATACACCAAATTTCAAAGAAGTCAATACCCCAAATTAAGGTTCTCCCTTTTAACCCTAAATTGCCCAAATTTGCCATTTCTTTTGTGTTGTTTGCACAAACAAAATACGAGAATTATATGCACTATACCCAAACAGAAGACTTGTTTTTGCTGAAAATGGGGTTTCTGAGTTTTTTTGGCTACCGTTCTGCCAAGGAATCCGTGAATAGAAGAATTGATCCCTTGGCATAATAACCAAAAATATCAGTAATGGAGTATTGGCTGTGAAAACAGATATTATCACACCTCGCAGGAGAGTGTTCATTGTCTCATCAGGCTCTGTAGTTGGTCAAAAGGAAAAGAGTGGTCCGCTTGGGGATCTTTTCGATTTAAGCGGCGACGACAGATTCGGCAAAGATACTTGGGAGAAGTCTGAGGCGGAGATGCAACGGCTGGCTTTAGGCATAGCCTTGCGAAAGGGCGAATTCACCGCAGAGCAAATGGGTGCCCTTTTTGCCGGGGATCTTATTAATCAATGTATATCATCGAGCTACGGTTTGCTTGATTATAAAATCCCCTTTCTTGGACTTTTCGGCGCTTGCTCAACTTGTGCCGAGGGCTTGCTTATGGCATCGGTTTATGCGTCAACATACTATGATCGGTGTGCCGCAGTTACGTCATCCCACTTCTGCTCGGCGGAACGGCAGTTCAGGTATCCTCTTGAGTACGGCGGTCAGCGCGCCCCCACAACTCAATGGACTGTCACAGGGTCGGGGGCATTTGTTGTTTCGTCTAAAACTGACGACATACAGCTTAATCGGTCAGTCTTTGTGCCGGAGATCGCCGGGGTTCTGCCTGGCAGAATGGTCGACCGCGGTATAACCGACGCAAACAACATGGGGGCTGCCATGGCTCCCTCGGCCGCTGACACTCTTATGCGGTTCTTCTCCGCTCATTCGCCAGATGAATTTGACTTGATCGTAACAGGTGACCTGGGGCGAGAAGGCAGCGGTATTCTTGTGGATCTTCTCGGTGCACACGGCACAGATATATCAAAAAACCATGTAGATTGCGGAACAATGATCTACTCTCCCGACGCGCAGGACGTTCACGCAGGAGGCTCAGGTTGCGGTTGCAGTGCGGTCGTTCTGTCGGCTGACATTCTGGAAAACATCAAGTCGGGCAAGCTTTCGGATATTCTTTTCATAGGCACGGGTGCTCTTATGAATCCACTTTCTGTGAATCAGGGTCAGACTATTCCGGGAATTGCCCATCTCGTGCATATCAAAGGCTCGAAAGTAAAGGATATTTAGAGAGAATCACACATACTCACTTGACAAATTCAGGATTATGCCCCATAATAACTGTATTATTCGACAGAAGTGAGGCATTATATGGGTAAGATGAAGAAGAGCGTTTCAAATATTTTCCCCTGCTTGTTCTATGGCATTTTCTGCGGTGGAGTAACCGGTGTTGCCATATTCCTGTTCAGGCTGGCGGCAAACAAAGCTGAGGTAATCTCTCGCGAACTGTACTCTATTGCAAAGTCGTCCACGCTATACATTCTTGCTGCATTTGCAATTCTTGCCGCGGTCGCTTTGCTTATGATGCTTCTGCACAAGAAGGTCCCTGAGTCAAAAGGTGGCGGTATCCCGAGAAGTGAAGGTGTTTTACGCGGTGTTTTGCCTTTCAAGTGGTTACGCACCTTGATTGGTACAATCATCGGCAGTATGCTCAGCTTTCTTTGCGGTGTTCCTGTAGGAAGTGAAGGGCCGTCAGTGCTTATCGGCACGTCTATCGGAGAAATGTGCTTAGGAAATTCAAAAAACAAAACCGCTTGGAGTAGATACGTTATGACCGGTGGTGCAGGAGCAGGATTTGCTATTGCAACCGGTGCGCCTCTTTCGGGAATTCTCTTTGCGCTTGAGGAGATACACAAGAGATTTACCCCTATGATTGTTATGACGGTGTCTGTCTCCGTAGTAAGTGCCACTTACATCAACCGTGTTCTGTGTGAACTTTTCAGCATATCTCCCATGCTGTTCGATATAGGACTTTTCAGCGGGTTTAAACTCAGCCACGTGCTCTATCTCTTTATTCTCGGTATAGCTGTTGCCTTTTCCGTTGCCCTGTACGATATTTCAGTTGAATTGTTAAACAGATTCACCTCAAGATTCAGAAAACACTTTGCTACTTATGCGAAGCTGGTTATAGTATTAATTCTATCTGGTATTCTCTGTTTGGTGTTCCCGGATGCCGCCTACAACGGACATCACCTGATAATCAAAATGCTCGAATCCTCTCCCGGTATCGGCTTTCTCATTGCCGTTCTTACGATCAGATTTATTATGATGGTGTTCGTAACTGCCAGCGGTGTGACAGGTGGTTCTTTCGTGCCTACACTCGCAATCGGTGCGGTTTTCTCAACAATAATCGCAAGATTCCTTGTTCTCGTCGGCATGCCGGAGGACCTTTCAATTGCAATAATTTTGCTTGGAATGTGCGGGTTTATCGGCGGTACCCTTCGTGCGCCTCTTACTGCAGCCGTTCTGTTCATCGAATTGACCGGACAATTTACTGACGTTCTATACGTTGCGCTTGTGATCTTCACCGTCAATTCCATAACAGAACTCTTCCACTTGACCCCCTTCTACGAAAGATCTATTGAAACCATGACACACGAGCAAAATGGTGATAAAAAGCCGATTATAGCTCATTTTGAAACTACAATAATGCCAAACGCATTTGTTATCGGCAAGTCTGTTCGTGACGTTATGTGGCCCTCTTCAACGGTTGTTATCAGTGTAAAAAGGGCAAACGATCAGATGGATGACACCGTAAACGATGGCGAGAAGAAGCTTTATGCAGGAGATACGGTCATTCTCCGATCCAAGTATTACGACGAAGTAGAACTCTGTCAGATTATCCGCGGACTGGTTGGCAACGAGGCCATGATACATAAGATAGAGGTATGATTTTATTTGCTATCTTATAATATTTTTGTCGGAAGGCGTCGGATGGATACTATACTCAACTTTATCAGAGCGTTTATTGTCGGAGGAGCCCTTTGTGTTGTGGCCCAGATCCTTATTGACAAAACAAAGCTGACCCCAGCTCGAATTCTTGTGGGATACGTGGTTGCGGGGGTCATACTCGGTGCACTCGGGTTATACAAGCCGCTCATTGACTTTGCAGGAGGCGGAGCCACAGTCCCCCTTACCGGATTTGGTTATCTTATCAGCAAAGGTGTGCGGAGTGCTGTTGATCGGGACGGACTTATCGGGATCTTCACAGGCGGACTCACAGCAACTGCAGGAGGCATAACCGCAGCCTTGTTCTTTGGATTGCTTGCTTCTTTTATCTTCAAAAGCAAGCCAAAAAACAAGCAATAATTTTTCTTTCCCGATGGGCGGTGCTTGTCGGGATTTTTGCTTGTCAAAAGCGCAATTCAACTTGACAAATCTGCCTGTAAATGATAATATGTAGACAAGATATTTTGGTCTGTTATGAAAGGATAAGACTATGTTCAAGAAAGCAAAATGGATATGGAGAAATGTGCCTGCTAAAGCTGACGAGCATGTGGATTTCGTTGACACGTTCTGTGGAAATGAGGGTGGAAAATACACCCTGACTATTGCAGTGGATTCAAACTACGCCCTTTACATAAACGGTACTCTTGCAGCTTTCGGTCAGTATGCGGATTACCCACAGTACAAGGTTTGTGACGTAGTTGACGTTACGGAATTTGTCAAGCCCGGTGACAACCGCGTTGCCATAATCGCCTGGTACTACGGTGTCAAGGGTAGCTCCACCTATCATTACGGTGAGGCCGGTCTCATATACGAGATCGCCTGCGATGATGAGGTCATTTGCGCCTCCGGAGAAGAAACCCTCTCACGCCTTTCCCCTGCTTATATTCAACACAAGTGTGATCTTATCTCCGGACAGCTCGGATTTACTTTCCATAGAAACGAACAGGCTGCGGATAATTTCATTAATGAGGCTGTTGACGGATTTGAGAGAAGCCGTATAGTTGAGGGCATCTCTTATAAATTCAACAAAAGACCTAACAAAAAGCTTGAGCTACGTGACCGTCTCCCAGCGCAAATCTGTCAGCAGGGTACGTTCACTTACACCTGCGACCGTGAGGTTGGTCCTAATCTCCAGCACGCTGCTCTGTCATTCCATTTTATTATATCCCTTGACGGTCAGCACGGATTTAAGCCACTTCTTACCGACGGCGGACGTGTAATGAATCTGAAGGCTCCCGATTATGCAGAGGGCGGTATTTATTTTATCGTAGATATCGGCAACGAGACCTCCGGTTTTATAGATTTCGATATTGAAGTACCTCACGATTGCCGGATCGACATCGGCTGGGGCGAGCATCTCGTTGACGGACGCTGCCGTACTGCAATTCCCGCGTTCTGGTGTGAGTTCTTTGCAAGAAAAGGCAGAAACTCTTTCTTCGATCCTTTCCGCAGAATGGGTTGCCGGTACGTTGAGTTTTTCATTCACGCACGGGAAGCCAACGTGCATTACGCCGGTCTCCGTCCTACCACATACCCGCTGAACGTAAAGAAATACAATAGCGGTAATCTCCTTCGCGACACTATTTATGAAGTGTGCCAGAACACTCTCATCCAGTGTATGCACGAGCATTACGAGGACTGTCCCGGCCGCGAGCAGGCTCTTTATACCCTTGATTCACGAAATCAGATGCTATGTGGATATTACGCCTTTGGTGAAACTGAATTCCCCCGTGCTTCCCTTCGCCTTATTGCCGAGGGACTTATGAAAGAGGGTCTCCTCACCCTTTGCTATCCCAGCGACATGGACCTTCTCATTCCCTGCTATTCCTGCGCTTATCTGATTCAGATGGCAGAATATATCGAGCACAGTGGAGATATTACTCTTGCCACGGAATGCTTTGACGTCCTCTCCACCATCATCTCCACCTTTGATCATAGAATGGAAGAGGATTCGAGCGGACTTGTTCACAACTTCGTCGGCAATGAAAGATACTGGAATTACTACGAATGGCAGCCCACTCTCATGGGAGAAGCTGGATACGGCAACGGTGACTCATATGACGCCCCACTTAACGCATTCTTCTCTCTTGCCCTTGAATCTATGGCGTATATCTGCACCAGCACGGGACTTGGAGACGCTGATTACTACAGATCCCGCAAAGATATGCTCAATAAAAAGATCAAAGAAAATTTCTTCAACAAAGATGTAGGGCTGTTCGAAACACGCATTGGCAAGGACAACGGTCGCTTCAGCGTGCTGACAAACTCACTCTGTCTTCTCTGCGGCGCGGCTGAAGGTCTCGACTGTGAGAATATTCTCCGTATCCTTGCTACAAACGGTAAGGACAACCTCGGTCTTGACGTTATTCCCAACACGCTGAGTATGAACAGTTTCCGCTTTGATGCACTTCTTAAGGCAGATTTTGAGAAATATAAGCCCATCGTTCTCGACGAGATCGACAGAGATTACTTGTATATGCTCCGCGGTGGCGCTACTTCCTTCTGGGAAACAATGCTCGGAGAGACTGACCTTTTCGGCGTTTGCGGCAGCCTTTGCCACGGCTGGTCTGCTCTGCCCATTTATTACTACGAGATTCTTAATAAGTAAGGGCAGTTTATGAAATATATTCTCGCAATCAAGGCTACTGATTTTGGGGAGGCAAGGTTCAGCTGTGACACGGAGCAGCACTACCCCATTTCCCTCTCGGCCTTTGGGCTTGACATTAAAGTAACAAAATCCACAGTCTTGGCACTTAATGAATATTCTGTTTCTTTTGTACCCGTGGATGAAGTCAAGCTTGATTCTGTGACTGTTACTATCCCCTTTGAAGATAACAAAATCGGCTGTGTGTATCCGATGCATTTGTTCGACAACAGCCTCTGCACAAACTCTTTTGCATCTATCAAGAAGATCGACGCAGAAAACGCCGACGTTACCCGATCCCGGGAGATCGTGACTGTTCACAGCGAAAAGGGAAACTTAAATGCCGCGTTTACTTCGTACGACAGATTCTACACGGAATTTCAGACTGACAACAAGGCTGCCATAGCTTATTATGCCCTTGAAAACAAGCCTGTTCATCCGGGAGAGTGTTATACTCTTGAATCCCTCTCTATAGATGACACATTGGGCGGGCTCGAGTTTTTTGAAAAGTACACAGAAGTATTAAAGAAAAAATACAATATCGGCGAAATGAAGCCTGTTCCCGCCGGCTGGTCGTCCTGGTCGTGCCTTTACGGTGAAGTATCAGAAGCTGATGTGGAAAAACAAGCAAAGCTGCTTTCCGAAAACTGGCGGGAGCTTGGTGCGGATCTGATCCAAATTGATGACGGCTGGCAAAATGGCGGCTCATTTGGCGGATACTGGACGGCTGACGAAGAAAGGTTTAGCGGCGGTATACCACAGCTTTGCAAGAAGATCAACGATCTCGGGCTTAAGCTGGGACTCTGGATGTCACCGGGGCTTGTTGTTGACGAGTCTGAAATGTTTGACGAGCTTTATGACTGTCTGCTTCGGGAGAACGGCAAGCTCGCCAAATCATTCGGTGGAGACGATGCCCTTTCCGCAACGAAAAACGGTTCTGTTTATTCTCTTGATATTGGCAAAAAGAAAACACTCGATTACATTCGCCGCGTTTTCACCCGTGCAAAAGATGAATATGGCGCAGTTTATTTCAAGATAGATTTTGTCATGAATCTGATGCTTCGGCTGATAAACGGCGGGACAAGGGTTGAATATCCAGACGGATATGTGGTTGAGCTTTACAGACGGTACATACAGGAGATGCGGTCAGCAGTTGGAGATGATATTTTCCTCCTTGCCTGCGGCTCACCAATTGGCGAGTCTGTCGGTATTTTTGATTCCATACGCATTTCTGCCGACATAACCTGGGACGGAGCGGACAATCCATCCCACCCCGGCTACTGGTCGATTCTCCGAAGTGATGCACAGTGCGCGTTTCTTCGCAGTCCTTACCACAACAAGGTGTTCATTAATGACCCGGACGCTCTGCTTTTGAGAGATTACCTTACAGACAAGGCAAACGACGGGCTAAAGCTCAGCTATGAAGAAGCAAAAATGTGGGCAACGGTTGTGGCAACAAGTGGCGGTCATATACTTTTAAACGAGGAGATCCACAAGCTTTCTGATGAGCGACGTGAGCTTTTCTCGAGTATTCTTCCCCCCCTCGGATATGCGGCGCGACCGAGAGATTTTTATGAGTACCCTTGGTGCAGCGAAACGCATATTGACGCAGAAGGTGCACAGCTTGTTTCCCTATACAACTGGGGCGAGGAAATGTTAGCAAAGAAGTTCACCAATCCCTTTGGTTGCCGTGCTGTGATGATCGACTGCTGGTCGCGGGAGGTTATGGGCGTTGTTGATGAGGATATGGTGTTTGAACTTGAGCCTCACACCTGCCGCGCCTTTGTAATAAAGCCTCTTGACGACGGTTTCCTCTACTCAGACGGAAATTTCTATCTTGGCATTGGCGACAAAGCTGGCAAGGAATATTACCATTTCGCGGATAATGCGCCTGAGGGATTTACAAAGGTTGACTGCGAAGTAATTGACGGACTTTATATGAAAAACTAAATAAAAAATAAACCGCCGAAAAGTTAGCCTTGGGTGTTAAAGGACAGTTAAAAAGCCGATATGGATTTATTTCCATATCGGCTCTTTTCTATTTTTACTACCGCCCCCCGGTGGTGAGTAAGTGCGCCCTTCCTGAAGGCTTTGAGTGATATGCTGTCTTCGACAGCGTTATATTTTTGCTACCGCAAAAGTGATATTGCAGAGGCTTCGCCTTGCAGTGATATTCTATTCGCCTCCTAAACTCGCGTAGCGAATACCACTCGGCGTAAGCCGAATATCACTGCGAAGCAATATCACTCGCCGGAGGCGAATAGAGTTGGCGTTGTGTCCTTAGGAACACAACACCTTGAGTCGGCGGTTTTTGTTTATGTTACAGCTGTACGCTACAGTGATGTTCCCATAACCAGGTGTCTTCCTTGAATGCTTTGATCGCACGGGCAATTCGCTCGCTTTCCAGACGAAGGGCCGCTGCACCCAAACGCTCGTTTGAGCCAACAGGATCGTGTCCCTCATACCAGTTGGGGAAGCGACGGAACCAGCCGTGTGAGTCAGTGATGATTCCTGCATCCTCCAGTTTCTGACAAGGGTCAGGCTGCGGGAGTCCATCCTCCATGCCAAGGCGGTCAAGGTGCACGTTTTCGGGAGTTACGCCCATCATATATGTCGTCTCACCCATACAAGCGTGTCCGCAACGCATCTCCATTTTGTGATACTTGATAACAAGCTCTTCGTCCTCCTTGGTCAACTCGGGAATAGAGCCGCTACCCTTTTCGAGAATGATTCTCGCCATAGTGTGAGGTGTCATCGTGTCAGAGGGGCGAATATATCCCCAAACATAATCGTGAGGACGGGTATTGATGTTACGGGAAAATACGTCAAGCCATCTTGCGTTTCCTCCGTGGGCATTGACTACCAGAATCTTGTTAAATCCATTGGCTGCGATCTCATCACAAAGCTCTTCAAGGAGCATGAGCTGGGTTCTTACATCAAGGCATACTGTTCCCTCGGGACGCTGTGCGTGCGCACCAAAAGGAGTATCACCGAATGTGAAATCCGGGAAAACTGCTGCGGTCTCGATCTGTGATGCCATGTAACAAAGGCGGTTGGCCTTAAGAATATCTGTGCCAAGGGGAAGATGTACGCTGTGCTTCTCAATACATCCCATGGGAATTATGCAAACTCCCTCAGAAGCTTCCCGCAACGCCGGAAAATCGTAACTGTTAGTATAAAGCCATCTTGTTTCCATATTGTTCCTCCACTGATAATTAGTATCGATGAAAATATTGTCCAAAAATTTCAAGTAGAGTATATCACCTTTACCCTGAAATGTCAATTGATTATTCTCGGGGCTTGTTATATTTCACTCTCAAGCACACGTACAAATTCTTCAAGTCCCGCTTTGTCGTCTTCCCTGAATCGGTCAAACACCGGGCTGTCGATATCAAGTACGCCGATAACGCGGCCGTTCTTGCGAATTGGAACTACTATCTCGGAATTTGACGCGCCGTCACAAGCAATATGTCCGGGGAATTTATGTACGTCTGGCACAACAAGGGTTTGGTTTTGTTCCACAGCAGTACCGCATACGCCACGTCCCACAGGAATCTCTATGCATGCAGGCTTACCCTGGAATGGGCCGAGAATAAGTCGGTCCTCCTCAATCAAATAAAAGCCTGCCCAATTGAGATTGTCGAGGGCATCATAAAGAAGTGCAGATGCATTTGCGAGATTGGCTATCTTATGTGGCACGCCGCAAATCAAAGAATGAAGCTGTTTATTTAGTTCTGTGTAGTTTGTCATGGTTTCCTCAAATTCTGTATCGTTGTACCTTTACTATACCATATATGCAGGATTATTTCAACAGCCTTTTTTGCATGGCAGATATATGTGAAATCTATTGACTTGAAGGGGTAAAAAATGTAAAATATAATCAGGAAATTATTGGCCGAATGGCAGAGAGGAAACGGGGAATGACAGGGCTTATTGCAGATATTCAACGAGCGTCACTTCACGACGGAAACGGCATTCGAACCACGGTGTTTTTTAAGGGCTGCCCTCTGTCATGCAAGTGGTGTCACAATCCGGAATGCATTGGTACGGCACCTGAAGAACTCTTCTACCCGGACAAATGCATCGGCTGCGGAATGTGTAAGGACGGATGCTACTCAGGGGCTCGGGTAATTTGCGGTCAGGAGATGACTGCAGAGGACGTCCTCTCCGAGGTCAAGCTTGATATAACCTACTACACGGGCGGCGGTGGCGTTACCTTCTCAGGCGGCGAGCCGCTTATGCAGCAGGAGTTTTTACGAGAGGCGATTGATCTCTGTAAAAAAGCCGGTATCGGTTGTGCCGTTGAAACCTCACTACTTTACTTTGATGAGGACATTTTTAAAACTCTTGATTTTGTTATGGCAGATCTTAAGATCTGGAACAGCGGGCTACACCGTGAATACGTTGGTGTGTCAAACGAGATCATCAAGGAAAATTTCAAGAGACTCAACACCCTCGGTATTCCTATAATCGCACGGACACCAGTTATTTCGGAGATAGATCAAGGAATCCCTGAAATTTCCGCTTTTCTTAAGACACTTGATAATGTTATTAAATACGAGCTTCTGCCCTATCATCCCCTTGGAATAAGCAAGGCACAGGCACTCGGTCGTGATATGACAAGATTTACCACCCCTCGAAAAGAAACAATGGAGGAGCTTAACAAATATGCTTTCATACGCTGACAGACTCCGCGCAATGCGCGAGACAAAGATACGTCACACATTTGAAAAGAAAAAGCAGAACGGATACACGGATCTTGATGATTTCGGCACCGTTCCTGTTACCGCGGAATATGATGTTGAGCCCTGGTACAACAGTTCAAACGGAAGCTTCTACGGATATGATGGTATGAGCGAGAATTTCTGCCGCGTTATTGATGCTCATGAGCCTTATGTTGATCCAATGGAGATGCTTTGCGGCAGATGGCGGGATATGCTCATCAACTATCGCGGGGATATTCACTTTATGCCCGACTGGTTGAAGGAAAAGAAAAAGAACACGGAATTTCTCGAGTCCATCACCGATCAGTGGGCGAAAAGCTGGGACGAGCAGCGTTTCCCTTATGATGAGTTAAAGCCTCTTCAAGAAAAATACAACATTCAGACCGGTATCGACAGCGACGCACATTTTGCCTGCGACTACAAGATCGGATTTGAGCTGGGTTTCGGCGGATTCCTCGACAAGATCGAAAAATATCGCAAGATAAACCCCGACAAGGCTGCATTTTACGATGCTGAAGAAAAGGTTGTCCGTGCTATCATCCGTTTTGTTGACAGACATATCGACGAGATCAAAAGGCTGATTCCCGGGGAAACTCGCCCCGAAATTAAGGCAAACCTTGAAGATATGCTTGCGACCTGCGAGGCTGTTCGCCTTGGTGCGCCTAAGACTTTCAAAGAAGCTTGTCAGTGGACTGCGTTCTTTAACTGCGCTTCCAGAATCTACACCCGCGACGGTGCGGGATTCCAGCTCGACGGACTTCTCCTCCCCTACTACGAAAACGACGTGAAGAACGGTATTCTCGACGACGAAACTGCAAAATTCCTTATAGCAAATCTCCTTCTCATTGACCCGCACTACTACCAGATCTCCGGCGTTGACGAAAACGACTGTGATATGATAAGTCATCTGTCGTATCTCATACTTGACGCGGCAGACAGCATTAATATTGCTTGTAATCTGACTGTTCGTGTTCACGAAAACTGCGACAGAGAGTTTCTCAAGAAAGCGGTTTACTACCTTCTCAAGAACAAGAACGGCTGGCCACGCTTCTGCAACGACAAAGCTCTCGCCGAGGGATATATGCGCACGGGGGCGGACAAGAAAACCGCAAGAGAAAGAATTGCGGTTGGCTGTAACTGGATGGCGATCCCCGGAAAAGAGTTCCCCATGAACGACGTTGTCAAGATCAACATTGCAAAGGTTCTTGACGAGTCGCTGAAGGATATGAAAAACGAAGAAAACAAGTCTACGGAAAGACTGTTCCGTATATACAACGAGCACCTTAGAAAAGCTGTTGAGGTTACGGCGGCAGGTATAAATCTCCACCTGGATCATCAGTGGGAGGTTACACCCGAGCTTGTGATGAACCTGATGATGCACAACACCCTTGAACGTGGTGAGGATATTTCACAGTGTGCCGAGCTTTACACGGTGGGTGTCGACGGCGCGGGACTCGCTGTTGTTGCTGACTCATTCGGTGCACTTGAGACTCGTGTCGAGAATGAAAAAATTCTCAACTGGGAGCAGGTTTACAAAGCACTTGATAACAATTTCGAGAACGAAAGAGTGCGTCTTATTCTTAATTCTGCGCCCAAATACTGTCAAGGCGGTACTGTGTCTGACGAGTGGGCAAAAAAGCTTACTGACAGCTGGGTTAGCGCAATCAGAGCACAGGAAATGCCGGCCGGCCGACAGCTCATCCCGGGTTGGTTCAGCTGGGCGAGAACTATAGAGTACGGCTCCAAGGTAGGCGCAACACCAAACGGCAGACGTGCCGGAGAGCCTATATCCCACGGTGCTAATCCCAATCCTCACTTTCGCGGAGACGGTGCGCCTACTGCACAGTCAAACGGCATAGCGTCGGTTCAATGCGGTTGGGGCAATACCGCTCCCCTGCAGATCGAATTTGATCCTTGCGTTACAATTGAAAACGGCGGTGTTGAGATTATTGAAAAGTTTATTCTGGCGCATTTTGCACAGGGTGGTACGCTTATCAACATTAACGTCCTTGACGGCGACACCCTTGCACGAGCAAACGAAAATCCCGAGCTGTACCCGGATCTTGTAGTTCGCGTCACCGGATTTACCGCGTATTTTGCAACCCTCTCACCGCAGTTCAGACAACTGGTGGTGGACAGATTCCTCCATGGAGTGTAAATAATTATGATACATACCAACCACTTTTCATACAAGCCTGAGGAGGTGCAGAACCCCTATATCGGCTTCCTCAGCTTTCAGCATTTTCGCGGCGAGTCACTGTATTCCGACGTAATCGTGCGTCCCGAGGGGAATATGACTGAAACAGAGGATCTGGAGTGCTACCCCATCCCCGGATATGTTCCTCAGAATGGGCGAGACGAGGGATTCTATCCCGACACGACCGTTTGCTATATCCGATCTCTATGGAAAGAATTTGAACCACGGCGCGGTGAGTATAACTACGAATTTATCGAGGATATAATCGAGAAAGCAAAAGCGCACAACCAGTCACTCATTTTCCGTCTTATGCCTCACAGCACCCGCGCTTGCGACGACGTTCCCGATTGGCTTCGTGAGCTTATCCCCTGCCCCGACCGTCCCGACGGAAAGAGAGTGAAGGACTCTCCAACCGATCCTTTGTTCCTGGAATATTTCGGCGAGGCTATCCGCGCATTTGGCGAAAGATTCGATTCTGACCCTACTCTTTATGCCGTTGACATTTGCATGCCCGGTGCC
Organism: Oscillospiraceae bacterium; assembly: GCA_015064355.1. Lineage (GTDB taxonomy): Bacteria > Bacillota > Clostridia > Oscillospirales > CAG-272 > UMGS1696. The sequence continues at coordinate 13,627 of SVSJ01000004.1, forward strand.
TGGGGTGAGGGTCACAATCTCCATCTCTACTCCGAAGAATCCCTGACGAAGCTTGTTGACATTTACACATCAGTTTTCAAAAACACTCTCCTTATGGGTCAGATCACAAATCCCGAAATGATCCACTACGCAAACCGTACCGCATCGGTTGGCTGGCGTGGTGACGGATTCGGTGAGCCACAACATATTAACGAGAGATACCCCCGTCAAGTGGAGAAGATCGCGGAGGTCTGGAAAAAGGCACCTGTATCCTTTGAGTCATACTGGTGGCTCGGTGAGTGGCAGAGAAAAGGCTGGAATCTTGACAATATTATTGATCTCACCCTCCGTTGGCACGTAAGCTCCTTTAATGCAAAATCCCTGCCGATCCCCATGGAATGGAAAGACAAGATCGAATATTGGGTGCAGAAAATGGGCTATCACTTCAAAATCGACTCATTCAGCTTCCCTGAATATGCAACACGGGGTGGCACAGTTGATCTTGAGCTTGCAGTTGACAACGTAGGTGTTGCGCCGATTTACAAGCAGGTCCCGCTTCACATAAGACTTGTAGGTGAGACAGAGATCAACTTCACAACTGACGTTGACATCACAAAGTGGATGCCCGGCAAGTCAAATGAAAAGTTCAGTATCACACTTCCCTGCAATATGTCAGCAGGAGAATATGATATTGAAATCGGCATTTACAATGAAGAAAATCCCACACTCTACCTGTGTACCGATGCCCCGAGAAACGGCAGCTACTACAAGGTAGGAAAGATAAATATAAACTAACGAGGTACCCTTATGAAAGCAATTTGGGCAAAGGCGCCGCTTAAAGAAATGAACGTTCAGTACACGTTCCAGCACACCCTTACGCCGAATAACGACACGGTGATCCGTCTTGCGGCATCTAATCTCTATCGCATTTTCGTTGGCGGTAAGTTTGTAGGATACGGTCCTGCACGTGCCGCTCACGGATATTCAAGAATTGACGAATATTCCCTGGCAGAGTGGGCAGGAAGCGCTGTAACCGTTTCTGTGGAGGTTTATTCCGCGCAGGTAAATACATACTACATCATTGAAGAAGACCCCTTCTTCGCCGCTGAGATCATTGAGAACGGCTCTGTGATCGCGACGTCCGAGGATTTCACCGCTTACCGTATGACAGAGCGCGTGCAGAATGTTCGCCGCTTCACTTTCCAGAGAGCCTTTACCGAGATTTATCACTACATCGATGATCCGAGAGGATTCTATGCGGGTAATGTTGGTGACAGAGTTCCTGTGGAGACTGTGGAAGTTCAAATGAACAAAACTCTCCCACGCGGAGTTCACTATCCCAAGCTGAACACCATCCTGGGAGATCAGATCGAGAGCGGTCATCTGACTGAGGACAAAAAGGATAAAAAGCTGGTGTTTGAGTCGTCCGATGCTGACGGAGTTGATATAAGAGGCTTCTTGCCCGGTGAGATCGACGAGGATTCAGCAGATGAAGTGACAAATCTGAAGTATTCCGCTGACCCTTGCATGAAAACAGGCATCATGGGTGAAATGGAATACCGGATCTTCGATTTTGGACGCACTCTCACAGGATTCTTCTCTTTCAAGATCACAGCAAAGGCTGACACCACTTTGTACATCACCTTTGACGAGCTTGCAAACAAGCGTGACGGATATACGGAGATCAATCCCCTGCCCAACAACTGCGTAAACGTACTAAAATACACACTCAAGGCCGGAGAATACAATGTGATCTCCTTTGAAGCAAACACGGCTCGCTTTGCATGTGTTTCCGTGATTGAGGGTGAAGCTGATCTTTGTGACTTCGGCATGGTTCTTTACGAAAATCCCGATATGAGAGACTTCAAGTACGATTATCACGACGAGGAACTGAACTCCATCGTTGAGGCGGCAATCAACACTTTGGCCCAGAACGCAGTTGACGTACTAACCGACTGCCCCTCCCGTGAGCGCGCAGGCTGGCTTTGCGATGCATTCTTCTCTTCCCGTGCAGAATATCACTTCACCGGTGACAACCTGGTTGAGCGTAACTTCCTTGAGAATTATCTGTTATGTCCACAGCTTCCGGAGCTTCCCGAGGGTATGATCCCTATGTGCTATCCTGCCGACCATAAAAACGGTACTTATATCCCCAACTGGTCTATGTGGTACATTCTCCAGATCCGCGAGCACGTCCGCCGCACAGGTAACCGTGACGTAGCCGATGCTGCACGGGACAAGATCTACGGCCTTGTAAAATTCTTTGAAAAGTACTACAATGAATACGGGCTTCTCGAAAATCTCGACAGTTGGGTATTCATTGAATGGAGTATGTGCAATACAGAGCATTTTATCAAAGGACTCAATTATCCCACAAACATGATTTGGGCGTACACACTTGAGGCAGTAGACGAGCTTTACGGCGATCCTGCTCTTTCCGAGAAGGCTCGTGAGATGAAAGAGGCTATACGCCGCCTTGCGTGGAACGGCACTTATTTCGAGGATAACGCAGTGCGTGACGAAAACGGCAAGCTGCAAATGACCGGCCACACAACGGAAACCGCACAGTACTATGCATTCTACTTCGGTGTAGCTGATGTAGACGAATACCGTGAGCTGTTTGAGCTACTCCTCTCCACATTCGGCCCTCGCCGCGATGCTATGAACGTTCTTCCCGACGTTCACCGTTCAAATGTTATTGTTGGATTCTATCTCAGACTTGAGCTTCTGATGCGCCTTGGCTACAACGATCAAGTTATTGATGACTGTCGCGCGCTGTTTGGTCCCATGGCAAGACTCACCGGTACTCTTTGGGAAAATTGCACTCTGGGTGCCAGCCTCAACCACGGATTCGCTTCCACAGCGGCGATCTACATTGACAAATGCGCTAAATAAAAAATTACACCACAGTTCCGAGCTTCGGTTCTGTGGTGTTTTTTATTCGATTATTGAGCCTCGATCTCGCCGCTAAGTGAACCCACGTTTAATGTGTAGGTTTCGCCGGAGATGATTTCCGGTGAAGAGAGAATTACAACGGCGTAGGAAAGCTCGGGCGTGCAGGTCAAGATCACGTTGCCGGCTTTATCCTTGAGAACGATCTCGTCGCCAGCCTGCTGATTACCCACGCTGACCGCGATCACGCCCTGCTTAGTATCGTTGAAGGTCTGAGCCATGCCGTAGGCGCCTGTACCGATGAACGTGCCGCCATTTATTGTTGCAGTGGTGTCGTAGTCGAGAGTTGCGGTATCGCCCGCTGTAGGGCCGCAGACGACTGTGTAGCCGCCGCTGATCTCAACAGTACCGTTTGCGTCAATACCGTCACCGGAAGCTTTAATATAGAGTGTGCCGCCTGAGATGACGATACTACCGTTTGAGGAACCCATGCCCATTCCGCCGAAGCCACCGCCGAACTTATCTCCACCACGGTTTCCGCCAAATCCGCTTGAGTCAGTTCCTCCTGCTGCGTTCAGACCGTCGTCCGAAGCAACGAGATTAATTGCCCCGCCCTCGATCTTTATATCAAGTGCCTCGAACCCTTCGTAGCTTTCTGCAATGGTGATAGCCGCGGATCTCACCGTAAGGGTCTCGTCAGCGTGAATTCCGTCGTCACCGCTCTGGAGATCAAACGTGCCGCCGTTTATTGTGATTGATGCGTTTGAATGAACTGCGTCATCAGCTGAATCTGTGATAAACGTGCCACCCGATATTGTCAAATTGCCGGCAGACTTTATTCCTTTTATACTGGTGCTGTCTTCAGTAGTTTCTGTGGCATTGCCTTGCATTCCGTGAGGAGTCTCGCCTCTGCCACCGGGGCCGCCGGGACGTCCGCCGCCGCCCATAAAGCCGCCCATACCCCACATATCGGAGGTCTTCTGCTCGCCATTTACGTACCCACCGCCTGCGGTAATGTTGAAGGTGCCGCCCAGTATATCCATATAAGCACCGGCGCTGATACCGTCACCAGCCGAGGTGATATTCAAGTTGCCGCTTTCGATATACACAAATCCGAGAGTTCCGTCGTCGGAGTTTTCCACGTGGATGCCGTCCTTGCCGGAGTCGATTTTTATGCCTGCGTTCACAACTCGCACGCTGTCATTTGCGTCGATTCCGTGTCCTGCAGAATTTATCTCGTACTGTCCGCTTGTGAATACCACGTCATCCTTGCCCGCAATTCCGTGACCTGCGGGGGAATTGATGACGAGCCGTGCGTTTTCTCCGTTGAAGGTGATGTCCTGTTTTGAATATATGACTGCGTTGATATTATTCTCATCAATGGCAACAAATTCGCCGCCGTTTGACAAGGTGCTTACGGTGTGCATATCCAAGGTTACAAACACCTTGTCGGCCCGAAGGACGTATATGGGGGCTGAAGTCGAGCAATTGATTGTTACAGCACCAAGTACAAGTCTGACCTTGTCGTTTTCGTCTGCGTTTACAACCACTTTACCGTCATAAAGCTCGCCAACGAGGAAATACGTGCCCGCGTCCTTGATAGTGACCGTAGTTCCGTTTATGGCAACGGACTTGGAGTCACAGGATACAGAGTCGCCATTCAATTTGACCATTACGCTCTCTTCGTCATCGTGCCAATAGTCCATATCACGGTCAGTAAACATTTCTGACGATGGCACGGCAGCCGTGGTGTCATCTGTGGGCTCAGTTTCAGCGGAATGCGTCTCATCCCCACTTAATTCGGGGAAATTTGAGGCAGGAGATTTTGTTTCTTCCTGCCCAAGTGTGTCGTTAATTATATTGTCGGTGTTTCTGCAGCCTGCGAGAAAAATCAGGGACAGCAGAATAAGGGTAATCCTTTGGAATTTGCGATTCATTAGTTTTCTCCAATCAAAGCTCTGCGACTGCTGTCTCCTGCTTTGATACGGTAATTTCGAGATTGCCGTTTCTGCAGCGCAGTTCGTCTATCATTTCTTTTTCCTTAGACGCATCTCGAAGTGTTATGTTGTATGTAAGTCTGAAAAGGCTACCGAGGTTTGTGGTCTTGACTCTGATAAGCTCGCAAGATTTTGTGTACTTGGCGAAGGTTTCAGTGAATACCTCCGAATAGTCAAGATCCTCGGGAATTGTTATGTTGATAGTCTTGTAGATGGCCTCTGCTCTCTTTGAGATAAGGCTGATGTTGTTGTAGATAATGAAAACCAGAGTAAGAAGGAGTGCGAATAGGATGGAATATCCGAGATACCCCATACCTGCGATGAGGCCTGATCCCATTGCCAAAAACAGCATGCAGATCTCTTTCGCTGTACCGGGAACAGAACGGAATCTCACAAGGCTGAAGGCACCTGCTACCGCAACACCTGTACCCACGTTGCCGTTTACCATCATAATGACCACGCAAACAACAGCGGGAAGAAGCGCAAGGGTTACTACAAAGCTTTTTGTGTATCTGGTGCGGAACATATACCCAAGGGCCATAATAAGGCCTGCCGCCAGTGCAACCGCGATGCAGAGCACGAAATCAGACAGGCTGATCACTGCGGTGTATTCAGAATCGAAGATCCCTTTAAATAAAGACGCGAAGGTGCTTGTTGTTTCATGAGTCATTTTTGTGAGCCTCCCATATATTTGGATAAATCAGTTTTTGATAAGCGTTGCCATATTTTGAAAACGGAGTTTTGAATATTCTCTCCTGTGTCAGTACCTTTGTAAGCCAAAGAGGTATGCCTCCTGAAGTTTTGACCTCCATCATTATTTTACCGTCCGGCAAAAGCGGCGTACCGTAAGGATCTGACTCGAGTGAGAGGTCAGTGGTTCGGCAAAGTATATTATCATCAAACGTCACACGGAAATCGCTGCCGTCCAAGGAATAATACGCTTCCCTCTCGTATGAAAGAAATACCGTCGGGTGCAGGGTTTCGTAATATGAGATAAAGTAATCTATCTCACGGGCGATCTGGTTTTCTTCCGTAGTGCGGTTTCCGTTTATCACCCATTCAAGGGCCGCGGATTCCGTCATCGGCACCCTGCGCTTGTAAACGACAGATTTGTATTTCTTCTTCAGCTCCACAAATACCGTGCTGTTTGGCTGGGCTTTGCAGTAGCTGCGTATACGAAGCTTCTCTTTATATGCAGGCTTCTCAATAGAACGGCGGATAAGGCGGTAGCTGTCAGTATCAAAATATATATTCCGAATTGTGGTTCTGCCGTATTTATCCAGAGCCATTTTTTGTTCCATAGCCTCAAGGACGATGCGTTTTTGTTCTTGGGATATCAGATACTTGATCTCATATCGCTTGAACACATTTTGATACTCCACCCTTTCCACCTCCAATCTGTATGTGATTATATACCATTAATGAAAAATCCGGCACACAGTTATGTGATTATTATTTGAATTTTTCTGTTAAAAATGCGAAAGTTTTGTTAAAGCAAGGAGATTGACAATCTTTCAGCTCCGATCTCACGGTCGGGCACGAAGAACAGTGTGTCACCCCTGTTACAGTTGTCCAGAAAGTCAACAAAAGCCTGATCCTTGAATTCGCTGAAGTCACCGTAGATGGCGCATCTCATGCCGAATTTCTGAAGCTTTGCCTGGATCTTTTCCGCAAATCCCGTAGCACGGTCAAATAGCTCCGGAGCTATAAGATCCTTGCTGATGGTGAAGTTCTTTACCCTGGCCTTTCCGCGTACCATTATTACCAAGTCAAGAGCTGACCACACGTCCTTGAGTACTACTGTATCGTTTGTAACGTGGGCAAGCTTTACGCCGTTTTTTTCAGTGATTTCTATATTCACGGGAATCTCCTCTTAGATACTGTGTTTCTAATATTTTTACCTACTGTGTTGAAAAAATACCATAATTAATATATAATTATATTATAAACCATAAAACGTCAAATGTCAACGCAGGAGTATATTTTATGAGCATGAAAGATAAAATGCACACCGGTGAGCTTTATCTGCCGGGAGATGATGAAATTGAACGTGAGCAGGTTAAATGCCTGGAAAAATTATATGATTACAATGCAACACGCCCATCGGAGTTTGAAAAACGGCAGGATATGCTGAAGGATATGTTTGGAGATATAGGTGAGGGCTGTTACATCGAACCTCCATTCCACGCAAACTGGGGTGGCAAGCACGTTCATTTTGGCAATCATGTTTACGCAAACTTCGGCCTGACCATGGTTGACGACACCCATATTTACGTGGGTGACTACACAATGTTCGGCCCTAATGTAGTTATTGCAACTGCCGGGCATCCTATTTTACCAAAGCTTCGTGAGCAGGCTTATCAGTACAACATGCCTGTGCATATAGGAAGAAATTGCTGGCTTGGGGCCGGTGTCCTCGTTATGCCCGGCGTAACTATCGGAGATAATACGGTAATTGGCGCAGGCAGCGTTGTTACAAAAGATATTCCCGCGGGAGTGGTAGCAGTTGGCAACCCTTGCCGTGTGCTCCGCGAGATAAACGACCGTGATCGTGAATTCTATTTCAAGGACAGGAAGATCACAGAGGATATTTTTGAATGAGATCAACCTGTTTAAAGAGGGCGTTATCTCTGCTTCTCCTTTTGGTTTCCGTTGTCACCTTGTTCTCGGGGTGTGACGGAAACGGCAAGCTAAAGGGAGACTTCGAAATCCATTTCATTGACGTTGGTCAGGCTGATGCGGCGCTGGTGTTGTGCAGTGGTAAGTCAATGCTCATCGATGGTGGTGACAAGGCAGACTCCGCGCTTATATACACATATCTGAAGAAGTACGGTGTTTCTCATCTTGACTATATAATTGCCACCCATCCTCACGAGGATCACATTGGCGGGCTGCCGGGGGCTTTGAGCTATGCGACTGTCGATACAGTATACTGCTCAACTGACGTATATGACAGCACAGCGTTCAGCGATTTCGAGGAATATGTTAAAAGAAGAAACGTCTATATCAAAGTTCCCCAAAGTGGTGACTCTTTTGAGTTTGGCGATGCGGTAGTAAATATCCTCTCATGCTACACCGATGACGGCGTGAACAATTCGTCAATCGTTTTGAGAATAGTATACGGCAAAACTTCATTTCTGTTCACAGGGGACGCAGAGCGCGAGGCAGAAGCACGTATTTTAGATAGCGGTGCTATGATCGAATCCACAGTTTTGAAGGTGGGGCATCATGGATCTGACACCTCCACAAGCTACCCGTTTCTTCGTGAGGTCATGCCTGAGTACGCGGTGATCTCTGTTGGATCGGATAATGAATACGGGCATCCCATCGACAATGTACAGAGCAGGCTGCGGGATGCTCGTGTCACGGTTTATCGCACGGATATTCACGGTACTATTATTTGCGAAAGCGACGGAGAGAACGTTTCTTTTGATGTATACAAGAATACAGGCGAGACCGCTCCTGCAGATACAAACGAGGCCGCTGCGACAGAGCCATCCGAAGATAAGCGCACATATATTCTCAATATTAATCCATCTTCACGGCGGTTCCACTACCCAAGCTGCAAAAGTGTTCAGTCAATGAAAGAGGAAAACAAAAAAGAATTTTACGGCACGCGTGAGCAGGTTATTGCAGAGGGGTATGTTCCCTGCGGAAGCTGTAAGCCATAGCAGCACTAATGATAATAAAAAAAGACTTGCGTTTAATTTCGCAAGTCTTAATTTTTTCATTACTTTTTGAAGTTCTGGTCGCCGAAGTCTTCTACACCGTAAAGAACCTTTGCAATGAACTTCGGAATAGCTGTGTTGTCAATATGTCTGCCTGTTCCGATAAGCTCTGTAATGCCCTCATATCCGAGAACAAACAGCGGAACAATAGAATTGCTGTGATAAGCTTTGTTGAAGTCCCAAATTCCGCTTGCTTTCTTAAGGAAGCCGGTTTCATGGTCAGCTGTTACAATAACCATTGTGTCAGGTCTCATTACAGCAAATACTGTGCAGTAAGAGATACAGTCGTTGAATCTTACAACCTTGTCGGGCATTGTGGACATATTCTGGTTGTGGCTTTCCTTGTCGATGTGCGCTTCTTCGATCATAATGAAGAAGGGATCACCGTCCTTGGAAATAACGGAAAGCGCTTCACGTGCAAGGTCTGTAAGCTCATCTGTGTCGCCGTCACCCCAGCAATAGTCGATCTCACCGTTAGCTACTACTGTATCGATCTGTTCCTGAAGAATATCTGTGTCAAATCTGCTGTTGTGGTGGCAGATGAATGCCGCGGGAGTTGCGCCGGTAATTGCATCAGTTGTAAGAACAGCAGTCTTTGCGCCCTTGGAACGAGCAAGCTCACGAATGTTCTGAATAGGCTCGCTGTCAATATCAACACCAAGGTGGGAGTTAAGTGTCTTCCATCCTGTTGCAAGTGCTGTACCTGCTGCTGCGCTGTCTGTTGCCTCAGTTTCACGCAGAGGAAGTACGGAATAGGAATATGTCTGTATGTTGGTTATATAGGGGAACTGTTCAGCAAAGAACTCGGGCATATCGCGAAGCTCTTTTGTTGCTTCGATATGGTTCTGTCCCATACCGTCACCGATCATATAGATAACAGACTTAGGAGTTTCCCACGCGAATGTTTCAACCTGTACAGTTCTCGGAAGTGTTGTAATATCAACAGTATTTCCTGCGGAAACCCCTGCCATATACTTATTGAGAAGAGCGGATGCGCCACCAGCGATCATATAGGAGTTACCAAGCATAACAACCTTTGCTTCATCCTTGAAAAGTATGTACTGGTTCTCTCCAAGCTCAACTTTAACATCAACATCGAGAATACGGTTGGTGTCACCAATGAGAATTTCGTAAACTGTCTCAACTTCACTGTCAGACTTTACATCAAGCTTAATGTCATAAACATCAACAAGGTAATCTCTGAGAGCAACTGCGGTGTAGTATGTAAGGAGATCGCATCCCTTAGGATATACGATGTCGTATCTTTCGATAGCAATGCCGTCAATATTTACGTAACCTGCGGGATATGTGCCTTCGGTTACTGTAACACCTTGTTCAAGAACAGTAGATGCAGAAAGCTTGCTGATGAAATTGTCTGCAGCAAAATCAAGAGCGTCCTCAGAACCAGCAACTACGCTGACCTTTGCGTTTTCAACTGCAACTGCGGAGTCCTTAGTGCGGAGATATGTCTTATTCTTGGATGCAGTAACAGATTCTGCGGCATAAACGATAATAGCCTTACCGTCGTCAGCAACTGTTGCGTTTGCTTCAACGGGAAGTGTTACTGAAAGTGCAGAAGCGATTGCTGCGCTGATCTTCTCGGCTACTGCCTTTTCAGATGCGCCCTCGCCATCAGCGAGATAAACGATCTTATAGTCTGCAAGACCAGCTGCTGTAAGCTCTACAACCTGTGGCGGTTTAACATCATCCGCGGGATCGTTACAAGCTGCAAACAAAGGCATGCAAATCGCAAGGACGAGAACGATACTAAAAATTTTCTTGAACATGGTGGTATTCCTCCTGACCTAACTGATGACATTATTATACATCATCAATTAATCGCAAATGTTAATAAAATGTGAATTTGACATGTTTCATCAACAAAATATCTGGAATATTTATGTTGAATTCTCAAAATTTTTGGGACAACTGACTGCAAACTTAACCTTTTCGCACTCTCTTCAGCCCTTCGCCCTCTGTGATGTAGTCCTCGTGATTGAAGGCTGAATTGAGCCACTCAATACGTTCCTCCATCCATTCAGATAGATATGTATAGTGGGCTGTGTAGCTGTCCAGAGCCATAATACTGTCAGGTTCGACGTTGATTCGCTGACCAAAGATCGGCCAACGTTCAAAGTTGCGCTCGTATGAGGCTTTGTGTCTTTCTGCTTCTTCAATTATGTATGCGGGAAGCTCTTTGATCTTGTCGTACTCCGCGTTCCATTCATCTGCAACTATCTGTCTGAACCATTCATTAGCCAGTGCTATGGGGAACCAGTCTGCCAAACCCTTTGCAGATCCCATTCCGTTTGCTGCAAAAAAATCTGTTGTTTCTATCGATTCATCCCATGCGTTTGACATGGCTATGTCGAAGTCCCAGCTTGGACCGAAGTAAAGCTTTCCGCCGGCATCCTTCCACATATAGAAGTTATCCCACAGGGCGTCGTGGTTTCTTGCGGTTTCTTGGAGAATATATACTGCTGCCAAGGATTTCAGATCAATAAGGCTATCTGCTTTTTCTCGGTCACCATATTTCAGTGCCTCGTAGCAATCATTAACGTAATCTTTGATAAATGTCTTTTGTGCGCTTTTGATCTTCTCATCAGCCGACAGGTCATTGTGGATAACATAATCTCTCTTTACCACTGTAATTGTCACGTCATCCCGGTCAACGTAGTTTGTCATTTCAAGCATATAGCCTGTGTCGATAGCGTCGGGAGTGGTATCGGTTACGTTGATTCTGTCACCGGAGATTTTGATCTCCTCTGCCAGGAGATATGCTCCGAGGAAGTCACCGTTCAGATATACTTCGACAGGAATAGATGCAGGCTCCCAAACTATGCCGTCAAGGACACGTCCCAGTTCAAGTCCTACGTGATTTCTGAGAAGTGACTGGTCACAATGATTTGCGAGAAGCACCCAGATGCGCTCCTTGCCGTTTGCTATGCCGAAGAGGTTTTCCTTATCCTGAAGCTTGAATTTATATGATTTTTTCTCAAATCTCCATGTTGCATTTCCGCGTCCTCTGATTTCCAGCGGAGCATCCTCGATAATGTACTCCTCTTCGCATCCGAAAATAGAAATTGTGCCGCCTACGTATCTGGTTTTTGATCTGATCCTTGAATCAGTATTTATAACGATTATGGGAAGATCTGAAACATCATAGTCAAAAATTGCAGTATATACGCCTTCTTCAGTATCGCCGCCACGCTCAGGATCTGTCTTTCCGTCACTCCAGCAAACGAATTTAAAGCCCACGTTTGCCTCAGCCCTTACTATGAATGACTGACCGCCAACATTCTGAACAGTAGCACCTACAACAGTACCCGCCTTTTCGCTGTTTACGGAATACACTATCTTCCCTTCTTTTGCTTCGTCAATGGGGTCGGTGGGAAGATGCTGCATATCACTTTCAACTACACGGGGGATCTCCGTGCCTGAATAGGTAAGAACCGGCGGTGCTTCGGTCTCGGCGGGAGATTCGGGAATTGTATCTACTGTTTCCTGAGTGCTGGCTCCCGTATCAGCAGGTTCTGTATTATCGCATGAAATCAGAGGTAAAAGTATCAAAACAAGGATCAATATGCTCTTTATCCTTCTCATAAATGGCTACTCCTCTATATTGTTTTTGTTCTGTTCTGCTTCCCAGAGGCTTTCCTCTGCCGCAATGGCGCGAAGCCACTCTACTCTTTCTATTCCCTTGCCCTCTGTGACGAATTTTTCATCGTGGAACGCTTCGTTGAGCCATTCTATTCGATTCTCAAACCACTCTGCAAGGTAGGTATAGTGCTCGGTATATGTTTTCAGTGAGTTGATCTTTTCAGTTTCGCGGTTTTGCTGTGTGCCGAAAATGGGCCAGCGAACGAAGTTTCGTTCATATGAGTCGGAGCCGTCTTCACCAATGGACAAAATATACTCAGGTACTTGCTGAAGCTCCGGGTAGATCCTATCCCACTCGTCAACTACCATTTGTCTGTACCACTCGTGAAGCATTGCCAAGGGGAACCAGTTTACCGTACTGTTGTCAGAGCCTTTGCCGTTTCCAACGAAAATTCCGCTGTACTCCTCAGCCCCCTTGTTTGCGTTGCCCAGAGAGTTGTCAAAGTCCCAGTATGGTCCGAAATGAAGCTTGGTGCCAACGTCTTTCCAAATGTAGAAGTTGTCGTAGTGTGAGTCAAGATTCTTTGTAACCTCTTCAAGAAAGTACGCGTGTATGAAGGAATCGAGATCAATAAGCTCGTTTACCAGGGTATAGTCACCGTTCTTCATGGCCTTATAGCATTCGTCAACGTAGCCCTTGATGTATTTCTTTTGTGCATCTTTGATCTCTTCGTTATCCGACAACTGGGTGTGGATATTGTGAGCTCGGCCGGCAGTATGGATTCCGCCGCGCTTTGCGTAATTTGACATTTCAAGGAGGTATCCCGTATCGATGGCATTCTGGTCAGTGTCGCTTATGTTCACTCTGTCACCCGAGATCTTTATTTCCTCGGCCAGGAGGTAAACACCGATGTATTCACCGTTCAGATACACGTCAACGGACACCGATGCCGGTTCCCAAGTGATTCCGTCAAAGGATCTGCCCAGCTCCATTGCCAAGTGATTTCGGAGAAGTGATATATCGCAGTGATTGGCGAGGAGAACCCAGGTTCTCTCTTTTCCGTTACCAATTCCGAGGATGTTCTCCTTTTTATCAAGCTTGAATTTATATGATTTCTTATCAAAGCTCCAGGAGAAGTTTCCGCGGCCGCGAATTCCCATGGTTACATTGTCTAACACGTATTCATCTTCACATGCAATAAGTGAGAGGGTTGAGGAAAGGTATTCTTCCTTTGATAGGATTTCTGCACTGTCCTTCGTGTTTATCACCATTATGGGGAAATCCAGCACCTCATAATCGAAAATCGCTGTGTAGACTCCCTCTTTTGAGTCACCGCTTCGGGTAGCATCGGTTATGCCGTCGCTCCAGTGAAGGAACTTGTATCCGATATTCGCCACGGCAGTCACCTGTGCCGAGGAAGATCCTGCCTCCTGCACCCTCGTACCGCTGATATATCCAGCTGATTCATTATTCACGGAATAGACGATCTTTCCCTCTTGCGCTGTGTCAACCGAAGCTGTGGAAAGATAGTTTCCGTCGTTTTCTATAACGGGGATTGGTGTTCCTGATAGGGTGTGAGTCAAGGGCTCTCTTTTTGGGGAATCGGTTTCCGAAGGGGCAATATCACTGTTTCCGCAACCGAACAAGAATACTGTCACCAATACTGCCGCGCAGATTTTAACAAATCGACTCATATTTTCCTCCCTACTAATTAATCATTATCTCAATTATACTATATCAAGCACGGGAATTTGTTACAAAAATATTAAGAAGACGGGGTTTGAATTCTTTTATCTGCAAAAAAATAGCATCAGTTAGCAAATAATAATTGACAAATGCATATTTTTATGGTTTAATGTATAAAGTGATATATTATTTATTTTATTTTGGAGGAATTTATTATGAACAAGAATGAACTCATTTCCGCTGCTGCTAAGGCAACAGGCATTACTAAGAAGGATACCGCTGCTGTACTTGATGCAATCCTCGCACAGATCACAGACGCTGTTGTAGCAGGTGACAAGGTTCAGCTCATCGGCTTCGGTACTTTTGAAGTTCGTGAACGCGGTGAACGCACCAGCAGAAATCCCCGCACAGGCGAAACCGTTAAGGTTGCTGCTTCCAAGGCTCCTGCATTCAAGGCAGGCAAGGCGTTCAAGGATGCTGTAAACAAGTAATTCAAGAATAAAGATACCCTACAGACAATGAACTGTTTGTAGGGTGTTTTTTTATTTCTGCACGGATTTATTCTATAACGCTCACAAGCTCGTCAAGCTCCTTGCGCTTCTTGGGGCGCAGCTTATCTTCGTCATTGGCATAGCCCAGTGTGATCACCATTTTTGCAGCCTCGTCAATCCCGCATACTTTACGGATCGCGCCATCGTCCAACCATCCGAGGATACAGGTGCCAAGTCCCTGTACTGCCGCCTCCGCTGTAATGTACGCCGCCAAGATACCAATGTCAATGGAACGATAGTCGATTCCCTTGAGCTTTGAGCCGAGAGCGGCGGTTTTAACATAAGGTTTCTCTGATATAACAAGCAAAACAGGTGCATTTGCGGCAAATTTGTTCATGCCCATTCCCTGCACCGCTTTTGCAACACCTCGCGCCGCCTCACCTTTACACACGGTAATATGGTACGGCTGGCCGTTACAAGCTGACGGAGCAAGTCTCGCTGTTTCCAGTATTCTCTGGAGCTTTTCTTCTTCAACCGGTCTCGTCGGATTATAATTGCGGCAGGACTGCCTGATTTCAGCAATTTCGGTAAAATTCATCTTGTTCTCCTTCCTTTGTGGTTTAGTATCATTTCAGAAGGGTGTCGAATATTCCGCGTACGATCTTTCTGCCGATCTCGCGGCCTATGGTACTTGCGGTGCTGTTTATGGTTCTTTCAATTAATGTGGTCTTCTTTCTGCCGGAGGATTTCTTCTTTTCTTTTTCCTTTTTCTCTTTTTCCCGCTCCGCTTCCTTTTCCGCTTTTTCGTTTTCTTCTACGATCACCTCGTAAGCGGATTTTCTGTCCTCCTCTGTTGCGTATTTGTCACGGAGAGGACTTGCAAAGATCACGCTCTGGAGCAGGATCTGGTCAATGGCCTTCATACTGCTTCTCGGCGGGAGAATGTTAGCTTTCTGAACTATTGATGGAACGCCGTCTGTATCAAGGACGGAAACCAGTGCTTCACCAACCCCAAGTGCCTGGATCGCTTCAGCGGTATCAAATCCCGGATTGACGCGGAATGACTTAGCAGCTGCGTTAAGAGCCTTCTGATCGTTGGGAGTATATGCGCGGAGGGCGTGCTGTACTCTGTTACCTATCTGTCCGAGTACGCTTTCCGGAATATCCGTGGGATTCTGCGTGATAAACCAAACGCTGACGCCCTTGGAACGAATGAGTCTTACAACTTGCTCCACTTTATCAATAAGGGCTTTGGGTGCGTCGTCGAACAGAAGATGTGCTTCGTCAAAGAAGAATGCAAGTTTGGGCTTTTCAAGGTCGCCGGCTTCGGGGAACATTTCGTAAATCTCGGAGAGCATCCAAAGGAGGAACGTTCCGTAGAGAAGGGGGTGCTGGAAAAGCTGTGAGCACTCGAGGATATTCATTACACCGCGGCCGTCGTCTGCCCAGTCCACCCAGTCTGACAAGTCAAGAGATGGCTCGCCGAAGAATATTTCCCCTCCCTCGTCTTCAAGAGTGAGAAGCGCTCGCTGAATTGCACCGATAGACTGGGGAGAGATATTACCGTAGGTGAGCTTATATTCTTTTGCATTGTCACCCACGTACTGAACCATTGCGCGCAGGTCTTTAAGATCTATGAGAAGCAGCTCTTTTTCGTCAGCTACTCGGAAAACTATACGCAAAACGCCGCTCTGAATCTCGTTTAAGCCGAGAAGTCTTGAGAGAAGCTCCGGTCCCATTTCGGAGATAGTGGTGCGGACAGGCATACCCTGCTTACCGTACACGTCCCAGAATCTAACCGGGTACGATGTATAGTTGAAATTCGTTATGCCCATAGTGTCGATACTGCGACGGATGTGCTTGTTCTCTTCACCGGGGGTTGCCATACCGGAAAGATCGCCCTTGATGTCCGCAATAAAGGTGGGCACACCCATATCGGAAAACGCTTCTGCCAGCACCTTCAGCGTAACCGTTTTACCGGTTCCCGTTGCGCCTGCTATAAGTCCGTGGCGGTTTGCCATGGATGGCTCAAGGTATACTTTTTCCCCGCCTGTCGCCAGCCAAATTTTGTGAATGTCTTTAATATACATATTCTTTCCTCCGGGTGTTCTGTAGTCTTTTCTTTAATTATAACAGATATTCGGTCGTTTGTCACCTGTAATTATCAATTTTCTTTCACGAAGATGTACCTCTTCTCCATATTCTGTTGCATGATTTGGTATTTACTTTTTCACTTTGCCATGATATAATATTTGAGAGCACTTTTGACAAGTTAAGGAGTAATTTTATGAAGCCTTTGATCATAGACGGTTCACTTTGTCTTGTGAACGATTCCGGCAGTGTTTTCGCGCGAGATATCACCGCTTATCTTGAATATCCCGGTAATGATTACAACATTCTCACAGCCCCTGCTGTCGGCAAATGGGAGCTTGACGGACTGGTGGCAAAATGCGACAATGTTGTTATGGAGTTTCTTCCCGACGGCGAAAAGATGATGGTGCGGACAACCTTCACTAACACAACCGGCGAGACCATCGAGACTCCCGAGACATTTTACGCATTCTCCTGTAGTTTGAACGACGTTCCCACAAGGCTTCTTTGCACCCGCGCAACTGTGAATAACGGCAACAAGCTCAACGAAATGAGCTCTCAGGTTGACACCATAGTTCCCATGTGGGGCGCGAGATACGATTCCTGCGACTTTGTTGCGTACAATGCGGAAAAAGGTAACGGGATCTTCGGTTTTGCCACATATAGGAGATACTTTGGTATCGTAAAGGCGGGGGGCGACGGCAGATTGGAGGCAACACAGTTCCTTGAATTCCATCCTCTCGAAAACGGCGCATCCGTAACATCTGACCTTGTTCTCATTATGCCATGCGGTGATATTGCCACAGAGGGTCTTATTAATTACGCACGCCTTGTTAGAGAATACAACACCAGCGATGTTGAGCCGAGACCTATGAAGTTTGACGTTCCCGTTGGCTTCTGCACTTGGTATTACTACGGCGGCAAGATCAATGCTGACACCCTCCGTGAAAATATGGATACTCTTGATATGCACAAATCTGACGTTCCGGTGAAGTATATTCAGATAGACGACGGCTGGTATGACTTCTGGGGTGACTGGCAAACCAAGTGGACCTTCGGCACTCACATGAAGAATTTTGCCGATGAGATCAAATCCCGCGGGTATATCCCCGGAATATGGGTTGCGGCATTTGGGGCTCATCCCAACTCAAAGGTGGTAAAGGAGCATCCCGAATACTTCATTCACAAAAAAGACGGCGAGATGTACCCCACCCCCTCTTTTGACTTCTCCGTACCCGAAACCTGCGAATACATCCGTGACCTGTTCCACAGAATTTCCCACGAGTGGGGTTATAGATACATCAAGATCGACATTATCACCGGCAGACTTGTTCCCACAGGCCACCACGATCCCGACTACACCACAATAATGAACTACCGCAAAGGACTTCAGATAATGCGCGAGGCGGTTACTGATGACACGTTCCTTCTGGCTTGCACCGCTCCTCTTGCAGCAGCAGCCGGACTTGTTGACGGTATGAGAGTAAGCTGTGATGTGTTCGAGCGGTGGGAATCCCTCAGAGATGTGTTCAACTCCGTTATCAAGAGATACTATACTCACAAGAATTGGTACATCAATGATGCTGACTGTCTTCTTGTTCGCACCAAGGATGAAGAAGACGAGCAGTGCTGGCGTCTTTGCACACGTACTGACGGAGAGATACAGACTTTCGTTACAGCAATGGCAGCATCAGGCGGCGCAGTTATGCTTTCTGACAAGATGCCACTCTTGAAGGATCACCAGTTCAAGCTGATATCCATGCTGTTCCCTCTCAACAAGGAGGCGGCAATCCCTCTCGATCTTATGGACAGCTTTATTCCAGGGGTTCTTGACTTCGGTGTACGAAATGGCACAAGAACCGTTGCTCTCATTAACTGGGGAGACGCGGACACGGAAATGTGTGTGCCAGACAGCCGCGGAAAGCTTGCCTTTGAGTTCTGGAGTCAGAATTTCATGGGTCAGTGTGACAGTGATATCAAGGTTAAAATAGAGCCTCACGGATGTCGCGTTTACTTCCTGACTGAGCCCAGTGACGGCGCGATCGTTGGTACTGATTCATCGGTTGTCATGAACATTGAGAACGGAGAAAAGAACAAGGCTGACGAAAAGCTTTGCATTGCCAAGAAAACCACCGACGGCTGGGTTTCTGACTGGCAGTAAGTCGAAAATAAATCAAATAACAAAGCCCCGCTTGTTTAGCCTTGGGTGTTAAGGGACAGTTAAAAAGCCGATATAGATTTATTTCCATATCGGCTCTTTTCTATTTTCACTACCGCCCCCGGTGGTGAGTAAGTGCGCCCTTCCTGAAGGCTTTGAGTGATATGCTGTCTTCGACAGCGTTATATTTTTGCTACCGCAAAAGTGATATTGCAGAGGCTTCGCCTTGCAGTGATATTCTATTCGCCTCCTAAACTCGCGTAGCGAATACCACTCGGCGTAAGCCGAATATCACTGCGAAGCAATATAACTCGCCGTAGGCGAATAGAGTTGGCGTTGTCTCCTTAGGAACACAACGCCTTTAGGCGGGGCTTTTTCTTTTTATCTTGTCAAATTTTTCATCCAGTTATATCGGTTGATCTTTACCACCGCAACGAAGCATTTTAATATCTGGTCGCATTTAAGGCAGGCAAATACCACCCAAGCTGGTACGCCGAGAATTGTTGCAACGATAGCAGACGGCAGAACGACGAAAAACACGAATATGAAGTCGTTTTTAAATACAAATGATATGTCTCCGCCGCTTTTAACCAATCCAAACAGGCATGCCGCCTGATAACAGGTTCCGATTATTGTGACGGACAGCACGTTTATATATTTTGTTGCCTCAGCTACAGCGGCATCGGATACTGCGTACAGGGAGATGAAGGGATCTCTGATAAGGAATACTGTAATTCCCGTGACAACACCGAGAGCGAGGAATATTATCTGCACAGTCTTTGCGTATTCACGCATCTTATCTTCAAGTCCTGCACCGATGGTCTTGCCTGTAATGATTCCCACTGCCCCCGACATACCGTTCATTACAACGTAAGCCAGGTTGTTCACCGTATTTGCAATGCTCATTGCAGTAACAGCTCCGTCTGCGGTCTGACGACCCATTATTGCAGAGCTTGTAAGCATATTCGTTGCCCACACAAGCTGTCCTGCAATGATCGGCAAGCCGTACTTAACAAAATCTCTCAAAAGCAGCCGGTCTGTTTTCAAAAGATCCCCAGGCTTCAGGCGAAGCTTTTTGTCGTAAGCAAAGACGTAAACTGCGATAATAACGGTTTCAACTATTCTTGCAATCAGGGTTGCTAGTGCTGCACCCTCCACACCCATAGCCGGGAATCCGAGCTTACCGAAGATCATAACGTAGTTAAGTCCGATATTGACCACAAGGGAACACAGGGATACGTACAGTCCTATTCTTGCGATCTCCACGCTCCGCATTGCGGCAATAAGTGACTGGGTTATGCAGAAAAACAGGTATGAGAAGCACACGATCCGCAGATATTCCGCACCAGTTTCAATTATGTCCCTGTCCTTGGCGAAGATCGATATTACTTCACTCGGGAACAGGGCACAAACAAGGGTCAGAACAGCCCCAACTATTAAGGAAAATCTGATTCCGATCGCCACTATCTTCCGTATAGATTCTGTGTCGCGTTTTCCCCAGTATTGCGCTGCGAGAATGAGGATCGCTCCCTCGATACCGCCGCTGAACACTTGAAGGAGAGTTTGTATCTGGTTGCCCATATACATTCCCGATACTGCGGCGTCTCCAAGAGAGCCCACCATAACGCTGTCCGCAAGGTTTACAGAAAATGTTACCAGGTTTTGCAGGGCAATCGGTATGGCAAGGAGAACAAGGCTTTTATAAAAGGATTTATCTTTAGTGAATAACACGTGTGTTTCCTCTCGGTTTATCTTTGATTTTCTTAATTATACAACAAAATTTTCCGCTTTTCAATATTGACAGGAACATTTGAAGCGTTGACTTTGGGGCACAAAAATGGTATCATTATAAGTAATAAAAAGTTAAGTGAGGTTTGTTATGGTTAATATTCTCTTTGACTGTCCCAATATTGACGATTTTTATGACGAGCTAAAGGAATATTTCTCTCCCGGCGACAAGGTTGCCGTAGTTGCATTTTCGTTTTATGACGATTACGTGAAGGATGAGGCAAGCTGGGAAACAGTTTACGGCAAGGGCGTGGGAAGATGCTATTTTGAAACTGTTGATTCATTTAAACCTTTCGGTATACCAGAGGATAATTTTTCTTTTATAAATTATTTCACCGACACAAAAGAATCAGCCAGAGATAAGATAAAAAACGCTGACGTGATCTACTTCACAGGCGGGCTGCCCGATCGAATGATGGACAGAATTGAAGAATTTGACCTTGTGGACGTGCTTATGGCGCACAAAGGCGTTGTTATAGGCTATAGTGCCGGCGCCGTGATCCAGATGCGTGAATATCACCTCTCCCCGGACGACGACTACCCGGAATTCGGTTACTACAGGGGTATTCCCTACGTTGATGGATTCTATCTTGAAGTACATTACGAGCACAAGCCCTGGCAGGACGAGTCCATCAAGCGGGTTCCACTTGAGCGGGGCAAGCCTTTATACGTTCTCCACACCAGAGAGGGCGGAATTATTGTAAAAGACGGCAAGATAAAAACTGTAGGTCACGTGGATATGTACTGATTTATATTTACGCAAAGCGGAGGAGTTCTTGATACAATTCCTCCACCATGGCACTTACAAGCAAGTACCATGGTCCCCCTCCCTTTGACAAAGGAGGCTTTTTCGTTCCATCTCTTTCCCGCTATCATCTATATCTTGAAGTATTTACTTTAAAGCTACAATACAAAAAGAGCCCGGCACCGATATGGTGTCAGGCTCTTTGTTTTTTTTGATTAAACGAGAAGGTTCTTCTCTGTTTCGGGATCGAAGAAATGCATTACCTTGCCTTCGAATGTTACGTAAATTGTGCTGTCGTAAACGAGAGCCTTACGCTGATCGTCGTCAAGAGCAATTGTAGGAATACGAACGATAAGCTTGTCGCCGTTATCCTCAACAACGTGGAGGTGGAGCTCGCTACCCATCATTTCGTTTACCTTGATCTTGCAAGGAATAGCAGCGGGGTTGTTTGCATCAGAAAGTGTGAAGTGCTCAGGACGAACACCGAGAATGATCTCGCCGGACTGAACATTCTTTTCCTTCAGCATATCTGCCTTGGCACCTGTAACCTCGATCTTTGCACCGTAAGGTGTTACGTAATACTTGCCGTCCTCGAGAACAAGGTTGGTCTTAAATGTATTCATCTTGGGCGCGCCGATAAATTCAGCAACGAACAGGTTATCAGGCATATCGAACACCTCTGTAGGTGTGCCAACCTGCATAATGAAGCCGTCCTTCATAATAACGATACGGTCGCCGAGAGTCATAGCTTCGGTCTGGTCGTGTGTTACGTAAACGAAGGTTGTGTCGATCTTCTGACGGAGAAGGATGATCTCAGCTCTCATCTGGTTACGGAGCTTCGCGTCAAGGTTGGAAAGAGGTTCGTCCATGAGGAATACCTTACTGTCACGAACCATAGCACGACCGATGGCAACTCTCTGTCTCTGACCACCGGAGAGGGCACGAGGCTTTCTTGTGAGGTATTCGGTGATACCGAGGATCTCAGCAGCCTTTGTTACCTTGTCGTAAACCTCATCCTGGGGAACCTTCTTGAGTCTCAGGCTGAATGCCATATTCTCGAATACTGTGAGGTGAGGATACAGCGCATAGTTCTGGAATACCATGGCGATATCACGGTCACGAGGCTGAAGGTCGTTTACAACAACGCCGTCGATCTCGATTGTGCCTTCGGAAATATCCTCAAGACCTGCGATCATACGGAGTGTAGTAGACTTACCGCATCCGGAAGGACCCACGAAAACGATAAATTCCTTATCGGCAATGTCAAGGTTGAAGTCCTGAACCGCAACCGTGTCCTTACCGTATATTTTCTTTACATTTGTTAATTTTACTGTAGCCATATTATTCTCCTATTATCCTTTCACTGCTCCGCCTGTTACGCCTTCAACATAGTACTTCTGGAGTGCAAGGAAGACTGCAACTACGGGGATTGCCACTATAACGCCAGCGGCACAGAACATGGTATAATTCGTATTTACCATGGTCTTGGACAACCATTCATACATACCAACGGCAACGCTCATACCCGCGCTGTTTTCGTGAATGATGTAGCTTGCGAGCATAAAGTCGCCCCAGGGAGCCATAAAGCCCATGAGAACGGTGTAAATAATGATAGGCTTGGAAAGAGGCATGATAACCTTGCGGAATACCTGCCAACGGGTTGCTCCGTCTACTCGTGCCGCTTCGTCAAGACTCTTCGGAATAGTATCAAAGAAGCCCTTTGATACATAGTAACCCATACCACTACTTGCGCAGTATACGATAATAAGTCCGAGAGGAGCCATCTCCATTGTAAGACCGAAGTCGGAGAATACCTTATAAATAAGGATCATGGTAAGGAATCCCGGGAACATACCGAGGATGAGCATAAGATTCATAAGTCCTTTTCTGCCCTTGAATCTGAGTCTGGACAGTACGTAACTCATTGAAAGAACAAAGAATGTCTGAAGCACAGCAGTTGCTACGCCCATAATAGCGGTGTTTTTGAACCAGTTAAAGAAGTCGGTTTCCTTGAACAGTCTGATATAGTTGTCAAATCCGAATTCACCCGGCCAGAAACGACCATCCATACCTCTTACGTCTACCTTAAAGGATTCAAGAGTAATACCAACGAACGGGAAAAGCCAAATAATTGTTATAAGAATGAGAATCACATATATAACAGCGTTTCCCAGTCTGCGGCTTGCCTTAGCGCCAAGTCCGCTTTTCTTGATAGTTTTTTCGTTTGTTTTTTTCATTACTTGTAATCCTCCTCATTTCTTGTAGACGGAATTACATTGTATACGATAAGGGACAATACAGCAACAACAAGGAATACGCAGATACCAATAAGCGATGCCATATAGTACTTGGATTCCGAACTGCCGAGAGTCATCTTAAAGAGCCACGTGATAAGAAGGTCTGTGTGACCTACCGATGCACCGCCGGCCGTACCGATCGCAGTGTTGAGGGGGTTACCGCCTGTGAGCAAGTAGATAACGTTAAAGTTGTTAAGGTTACCAACGAAGCTTGTGAGCAGGTAGGGTCCCATTACGAACATCATATAAGGCAGAGTGATCTTGGAGTACTGCTGCCAGGGAGATGCGCCGTCGATACGGGAGGATTCGTAAAGGTCTGCGGGGATATTCATAAGAATACCGGTAGCCATCAGCATTATGTAAGGAATACCAACCCAGATGTTGATGACGATAACGAGTATCTTCGCAACGATCGGGGAATCCCACAAGGAGATAAAGTGATTTGCGGAAAGATATTCAGAGATAGCGGGAATCTGACCGAGCAGTTTACCGATAATACCTGAAGAGTCAAACAGCTTTGATACGTAAAGGAGGGATACGAACTGGGGGATAGCGATTGTCATAACAAGCACTGTTCTCCAGAACTTCTTGATCTTGATGCCCTTCTTGTTGATCATGATCGCAACGAACATGCCAAGGAAGTAGTTGGAGAATGTTGCGAAGAACGCCCACATGAGAGTCCAGGAAAGGATCTCACCGAAAGCAAGACCAAGGCCGCCCTTACCGAAGTTAAAGAGCTCGTTGAAGTGTTCAAATCCTACCCAGCTGAACAGGTTGGAATATCCGTCGTGAGCAGCGTCGTAGCTTGTGAAAGCAACGAGAACCATGTAAATAATCGGCAGAACTGTGAACGCCATAATACCGAAGAGAGGGAGAGACAGAAGGGTCTTGTGGAACTGGTCGTCAAGGAGAGACTTGAGGTCGTCCTTGCCGCTCTTTACCTTCTTGCCCTTTGCGGTAATGTCAATGCAGATCTTGCACTGCTTTACCTGAAGTCTCCAGGTGTAAATGAACGCGATAATGAAAATAATGGTGAGGAGACCGTAAAGCATTACCTTAACGGAGTCGTCTCCCGTAACCCATACGTCTGTATCGTAGATAGGATCATACTCGAATCTACCCTGCACCGTACCAATGGTAGCACCGGTCTGGAACCAGTTACCCTTTGAGAGCCAATAAATACCGCCGCTGGGCACGAGCATATATCCGATAAAGACTATTTCAAATAACAGGAACAGGATACCGCGAAGTATCTGTCCGTAATAGAGATTTCCAACGCCGAAAATGAAGAACGAGAGCTTAACAGCCCAGTTACCTTTTTTAAATGTAGTACCAATGTCAACAAATTCGTTCTTGATCGCTAAACCGCAAGTTTTGAAGAAGTTTACTATCGCAAGTCCGAGACTCTTGAACCACAGCGGAATAGCACAGAAGAACAGCTTAAGTTTGTACAAAAAAGCGTCAAACTTATTTAGTTTTAAGTATTCTAAATCGTTTAATCTTTTCATAATCAAAATATAAACTGAGTTTATACTAACTCCTTATTATACTTATTATAATTGAGAAGGCATTGTTAATCGGTATACAAGACATGTGTTGTCCATGTATGTCGGCTAACAATGCCTTTTCTGCCCGAAGGCCTTGGGTGAGCGATGCGCCCACCCAAACCTCGGATTGCAATAATATTATTCTACGGGAATAAGTGTAACTGTGCCGCCCTGTGCACCGTCCCAAACGAGCTGTACCTTGTAGTTGCCGTCTGCTTCAACAACGATGTTAGCGCCGTTGAATTCTACACCGAAGTTAACTTCCCAAGATGCGCCCTGACGAACCTTGAATTCTTCGCCAGCCTTGAGTGCGAGAACGTCAGACGTGTATGTGCCATCAGGACCTTCTGTCATAGCGAAGTCAACGTCCCAAGATGTGCCGCAGATACCGCCGATAACGCCCCATGCATTCTTCTGTTCTTCTGTCATCTGGAAGAGACCGTCGATTGTAGTCTTGTATTCATCAAGAGCTGTCTGGAGATCAGCGTCGGACTTAGCTGCCTTAGCGTCAGCACCGAGAACCTTTGCGATGTCCCACCAAGAACCGTGGATCTGGCCCTGAGGAATACCGTAGTTGTTCTGCAGAGCGAGAGCTGCGAGAGAAGCGTTTGCCTGAACTGCTTCAGAAGCCTGAGCTGCCTTGTTGGAGGGGCCCCATTCGAAGCTTGCAAATCTCTGGCTCTGGCATTCTTCGCCTGTGAGGTACTGAGCGAGGAGAGAAAGAACTGCTGCCTTCTTAGCATCCTGCTGAGGCTTTACGCCCATGAGCTTGTTACCTGTGTAAGAACCGAGGTGGTAGGACTTACCGTCAACTTCGAAAGAAGGAAGGTCAGTTGCACCGAGGTTAGCGCCGAAGTGATCAGCAGCTGCACCTGCGTTCCAAATACCGGTGATAACAACACCTGCATCTGTGAAGATGTCAGCGTTGCTGTCATAGCACTTGGACTGAGCGAGCTTCTGCATACCCTTCATAGCTGCAAGACCTGCTGCGGAGTTGAAGTCATCATCAACAGATGTGAATTCGCCGTCCTGGTTCATTGTCCATGTGGAGTGACAGCCGGTTGCAAAGAAGAAGGATGCTGTGTACCATGCGTTTTCAAGAGCATAGCGGAACTTAACGTTGTTCTTTTCACAAGCAGCGATAATAGCTTCGAGGCTATCAGCGTCCTTTTCGGAAATGATGCTTGTGTCATAGTACATATAGTAACCGTTGTCGCTTGTCATAGGATAAGCGTAGAGAGTACCTGCAACGGAAGCTGCAGCAACGGAACCGGAGTCATTATTAGCCTTGATCTTTTCAGCGGCAGCCTTACCGGGAGCTGCAAGAGCAGCAGCCTGTACAAGACGAGCGAGCTGGTCCTGTGCAAAGCAGTAGATATCAGGAGCTGTAGCTACGTCAGCAACTACCTTGGAGCCTGCATCTGCTTCTGTAACGCCTTCGATCTGAGCGTTGATTACGATACCGGGATTAGCTGCTTCGAACGCGTCGATCTGCTGCTGGAACTGTGCAGCAACGCCGTCCATTTCAGATACCCACATTGTGATGTCGTATGTACCAACGAGATCTGCTGTGTCGGGTGTATCGTCGTTATTACCGCAAGCTACGAAGCACGCAGCCATCATAACAACAGCGAGAACAAGTGAAAGAATTTTAGTAAATTTCATAGGTTTACCTCCTAAAAAATTAAATTTTTACACGCACTTTGCGTATATATTATTTTAACACCGTTGAACAATTTTGTCAACATAAATGTTCAATTTTAATAGAATTTTCGCATTATCAACAAAACAAATTGCTTTTTTTCAACAAATTGCCAAACACATTTGTCACTTATTTTGAGAACTCGTCGAATGCAGGAAGCTTATTTCCGTAATAATCGAACAGGCACTGATTTGCCCATTCGTTTGATGTGGATTTTCCTTCTTCGCCGATATATTTCTGCCCTTCGGGCGATGCCCAGCATATTCCCTCACCCGGTAACCACAAAGGTTCCCAGTAGAATATGCCTGATATTTCGTTTTCCCGGGCAGAAGTCAGAAAATCACGGACAAATGCGGTCTGACCCTCGGGTGTGACGGGATACTTCTCTGTGAAACCGGGAACATAAGCTCTTTCCGAGTCGATAACCAGTCGTTTATCTTCACCGTCAAGCTTGTATGGTTCAATGGTAAAGCCGTAACCCAGCTCCATTACCATGATCTCTTTGCCGAATTTTTTACAGTCGCCAAGATTATCGAAAAGCTCCTCCGGTGTACCGTGCCAATAGGGATAATATGAGGCGCCTATTATATCGTAGTCCACCCCTGCCCTCTCCATATTGCTATAAAATTCCTGATAAACGGCCTTATCGTTGCTTCTTTCAAGATGAAGAACGATTTTTGCTTCGGGAGCAATTTCGCGACAAGCGCGGCATCCGGCTTTCGCAAGCTTTATGAAGTTGTCGTAGTTACCTCGTCTGCCATCTCCGAGATCCAGCTTACCAATGGGCCAGAGCATACCGTTTGTGATCTCGTTGCCCACCTGAATCATTTCGGGAGCAACGTCTTCACGTGCGGCTGTAACAAGGCATTCCTTTGTGAACTCGTACACAGCGTCAGCGAGGCTGTCAACGTCATAACCAACCCACGCCTTTGGAATCATCTGCTTACCGGGGTCTGCCCAGAAGTCGCTGTAATGGAAGTCGAGGAGAATACGATAACCTTTGCTCTTCGCCAGTTTTGCAAGCTTCACGTAGTTGTCCATATTGCAGTTGCCCGCAAGGTATGGTTCGCCATTTTCACCAAAGGGGTTATTCCAGACTCTGATGCGCATATAATCAACCCCGTTTTTCGCAAATGCGTCAAGGGGATCGATTTCTTTGCCGCCGTCATAGAATTTCGCGCCGTGCTCAAGCTCTTCAAGATACGTTGAAACATCTATGCCGAGGATCATTGTTCTCCTCCTTTGTGAGGCTCGAATTTCACGGGCTCGTTATCTTCGCCAAAGTCCACAACACGCATTTTCATAGCGCGGTAGCGGAATCTTGCTGCCTCGTTCAAGCGGAGCACGTCCTCTTCCTTGCCGGTAAATCCACAGCGGAGGCAGTAGTATTCACCTTTGTCTTCGTCAAAAAACATATCAATGTCAATATCTCTCATAAAGCATGAGGGACAGCGGTAATTCAGTTTGCCTTTTGTAGCTTGAGCCATGTCTTTACCTCGCCTTCTGTAATAGTTTTTGTAACGCCTATGCGATATATGGGTGAGAATGCGATGCCCTCTTCTGCGTAAGCGGTATCGTTGTCTCCGCCCATTTCAACCTTGGTGCAAACCTCGGGGATGATTGCGTAGGCACTTTCTGCATTTTCGCAAGTGAGCTTTTTGCCGTGATATGAGAATTTCATCTGGTCTTTATCAACGCCAAGGGTGATGTTTGTCATATCAGCCTGATACTCGGTCGTACCGAATGCGCCGGTGAAGTATTCCTCGAAAGTTATCTCCTCACCGCCGATGTCATTGAGGATCTTGCGCTCTGTGATGATCTTGCCCTCTCCCTCAAGAATGGTAAATACAGACTGGATAACAATATCAAGTCCGCCAAGGTTCAGTGTCACGGGATTGAGAGTAAGCTTTACTCTTCCCTCGATCTTCTCGTACTTTGCCATTGTTCTGGTCAGGCACAGGTCAGCAGTCTCACCGCGGCAGGTCACCTTACAAGAGCGGATAGTTCCTGCTCCTGCGTAATGGGTGAAGTATCCGGCGCGGTAGTTTATCTGAATAAGGTAGGGATAAGATGCGTCATACACGTTGTCGGTGCCGATACCTGTTTCCTGGGGAATTCTCGCCACATAAGGACGAAGGTCTATCATAGCGCCGCCCTGATTAAAGTCGAAGCAGGTTCTCATCTGGGGATCGGCATACCAGAAGTATTCCTTATTACTTCCGTAAAGGATGTCCTTCCACAGAGCACATTCGCCGCGGTTGTAATCCTTGTGGCAGCTGCGGTAGTAATCAGCAAACTCACTCATTGTCATATCCACAAGCTTGCCCTCTGCCTTGAGCTTACCGTAGTATTTCATGCCGTCGTCGTAGGATTTGGCGAGAAGCTCGTAGGGTGCTTCCCAGCGTCCTCTCTGATTAAGCCAGCCGGGACCGACGAACATCATATTATAGCTGTAGCCGTCATTGTACTTTGCAAGGTGACGGTACTGGTCAACCAGGTTGTAAAGATATGGATACTCAAATTCTCCGTTATCGTTATAGTAGATCATGCCACGGAGCACGTTCTGTGGGTGTGTACCGAAATTTGATCCGTTACCGTCGAAGCAAGCCATAAGGTCGCGGGAAAGGTGAGGAATCGCAACAATACCTGAGTCGTCTTCCTCACAGGATGCGGGACAGTGGGAGTTTACCTTTGAGGGGATCCAGGGGTTCCACGGGCCGCCGTCCATAAATGTGTACCAGGAGTTGTTGCAGGTGTGGTAAGCCTTGGGACCTTCCTCCCAGCAAGTTGCAACGGCGCACTTTACGCTGGGATAGTTCTTTTTAATATAGTTTATGGTGTAAGCATCAAGGAAATAACTGCTTGTGGATTCCGGATAGAATCCGAACTTCTCGTAGAACTTGCCAAATACGTCATCAATTATCTCTTCCTTGGTCTTATCGTCGAACATCCAGATGCAAAAGTCTTCTGTATGATACTTCGCTCTGAACTCGGGGCAAGGCAAGCCAAGAAGTGACAAGCCTATTTCGTCGCCGTATTTCTCGTGCTCTTCCTTTGCCTGCTCAATGATACGATCAGAGAACAGGGATGCGTAGGTGATCTGAATGGTAGTCTTCAAACCGTATTTGTGAGCTGTGTCCTGCTGGAATCTGAAGATGTCCATAGACTCGTCGCGGACACCCTTACCTTTACCGAGGGCTCTTTCAGCGTATTCGGGAGAGAGCTCCGGGCGGTGTATGATATTTACAACAAATTTGTTTTCCATATTACCTCTTGTGTGTTCAGTCTTTGCTTTTTATTTTACGATAACACTTGTCTGGGGGCCTACTGTGAGAATAGTTCCCTCAAGCTTTGCTTTACCCTGACCGATGCAGTCTGCGATCTTTGAGAATGTGATGCCATCAAGCTCGGCGCACTTGCTCAGATCGTATGACATTTCCTCGGTTGATGTGTTGTGGAACAGGCCAATGATCTCGTCGCCGTAGGTGATCTTGAATCCGCCGAGATTCTTCTCACCAAAGTTCACAGAATCGTACTCACCGCGAGGAATGGCAGGATATTTGTGGCGAATAGAGATCAGCTTGCAGTAGTAGTTATACATACTGCCTTCATCTTCGATCTGATTTGCCACCGTGGTAGTTATCTGCTTTGACGCAGGATAAGTTGTACCGACGGGGTCTTTAATAAGGTCGTCATTCCCCCAAAGCATTGCAAGTCTTCGGTTTGCATCGGTGCTTTCGCTGCCGCGGGAACCTCTCATTCCAATCTCCTCACCGTAGTAGATCACAGGAGAGCCGGAGCACAAGATATAGAGGTTTGCCGCCATTTTCATATTGTTCTCGGTGACAAAGGCTCCGGCAATTCTGTCCATATCGTGATTGGAGAGGAACGGCATGATCATACCGCCCGGGTACTTTCCGAGAAGCTTATCCTGATATGATTCGATGTAATTTGTATATTTTGAGATGGAGCTGCCCTTTGCTGCAGTTGCAACAACGCCCTCTGCCTGAGCCATGGCGAAGTTGAAGCAGTTGAGCTCTGCTGTGTAGTAGTCCATGATCTCAGTCTCACCCGACCAGCATTCACCAACACAATAAATGTCGGGGTCAATTTTATGAAGCTCATCCATATACCATTTCCAGAACTCAACGGAACTTTCAGTGTCACCGAAGTATATGTATTTCACCGCATCAAAGCGGAATCCGTCAACACCAAGGTCAAGATAGTATTTCGCAACGTCAAGCATTGCAGCCTTTACTTCGGGATTGTCGTAATTGAGCTCGGGCATAGCACCGTCAAAGTTGCACTCATACCAGCAGTCGATACCGGCGATCTTCTGATACTGGATGCCCCCCTGCTTTTCTTCGGTTGTCACGCAGGAGTAGTAATCGTAATACTGATTCTCCGTGTCGCCGCCTGTTCTGGCTTCTTTGAATTTAAGGAACCAATCGTGCTGATTTGAGGTGTGGTTTATTGCAAGGTCAAGGATCAGCTTAACATTCCGTTCTTCACAGAGAGCAATAAGCTCTTTCAAATCCTCTTCCGTGCCGAATCGCCAGTCGATCTGGTAGTAGTCCTTTGCATCGTACTTATGATATGACGGAGATGAAAAAATCGGGGAGAGCCATATTCCCTGCACTCCCAGGCTTTCACCTGAGTTGATATTTCCGTCGTTTAAGTAGTCGAAGCGGTTGATTATTCCTCGCAGATCTCCGATTCCGTCTCCGTTTGAGTCGGAAAATGAGCCTACGAAAATCTGATAGAATGTTCTGTAGTTATCGTCGATTGGATCGACCTGCGGCGGAAGCTTGTTGCCGCAACCTGTCAGAATCAGTGATGACGCCAGCATAACCACTGCTAATATTAATGAAATCTTCTTTGTCATTTGTTTTTCTCCGTTATTCCTTGACTGAGTTCAGCATAGCATCGTCTATCTTACCCCAGGCGTTAGGTCCGGCGCATTTAACGTAGATGCCCACAGTGATCTCGTCGCCTGCGGTGTATTCAATACCGTTTATTGTAGCTGTGTGCCACTCATTATATACGGTGATCTCCGTCGCCGCCTTGTAAACTATCTCACCGTTTATCTTAACGTAGGCATAGATGTCGGTTTCACCGCCGTCGCCGCCCATTATTGAGATGGAATAGTTGTATTTACCGGATTTCAGATCCTCTACCTTTTGCTCAAGGGTGAATTCAACCGCGTTTGCCGCTGCTCCCCAGAAATGATAGTGGAACGTGCCTGTCATGGAGTCGGTAACCTTATCCTCAACTTTCAGCTCATCAAACTTGCCGATGGCAGTAGCGGTCCAGCCCTCCTCCCCTTCTTCAAAGCTCCAGTTTTTTAGGAAGTTGTATTCAACCATCGAAACGTAGCAACGTGCGGTCATTCCGCCTGCTGTGCCAAGGATATCGTATTTTGCAACGCCACCCGATTTCATGGCTTCCATGTCAACGTTTTGCCATTCTACAGGGATCGCTTCCTTGGAGTTGTCAAGCATTACAGCGTTGACTGTGTCCGGGAGAACGATGTCTCCGTTCAAGTCTATAATAAGGTTGGTGTCCTCGATTGCATCGGCTTTATTTGCGACAATGTTGCCATCTCTCACAAGTGCAAACACCTTGAGAGATTCAAGCACCTTGCCGTTTTTATCAAAGAACGCCTGATTGTCTACAGCGCATCCGCCATACCACTTGCCTGCATCGTTAGGATCGTATTCGGCAGCGTGAGAGGATGCCCAGCCGGAGCCGTTTTTCTCCCAAAGAGCCAAATTCTCTTCATAGCTGTCTCCACCGGCGGATATCCATGTTCCTTCCCAGTAGAACACGCCTATGCCGCCCTCGGTCTTATTCACAACCGTGTCGATAACGTCCCGTACAAGATTTGCCTGTCCCTGCTCGGTAAATGGGTAATCCTTAACGATACTGCCCCCCTCACCGATGGTGTTTCCGTAGAAGTCGCTGTCATCTGCAGTGAAAGCGTAGGAGGTTTCCGCCACCATTACCTTTTTGCCGTATTTGGTGGAAATATCAGAGAGGACTGTGGCAAGGTTGTCAAGGGTTCCATGCCAGAAGGGATAGTAAGAGGAAGCGAAAACGTCGTAGTCTACTCCGTAGTACTCAAGATTCTTACCGTAGCTTTCGTAGTTTGTTACTTTTTCAGGGTTAGCAAAGTGAATTGCAACAAGCGCACCCGGGCAAACCTCGCGTACTGCTTTTGAGCCTGCAGACATAAGCTGGGTTATTTTCTTCCAGCCGCCCACGGAGGAGCTTGATTCACCGGCCATAGCACCGTTTGTTTCGTTGCCGATCTGCACCATACCCACGTCAACCCCTGCATCCACAAGCTTTTTGAGGCAGTCCTTTGTGTACTGATACAAGGCCTCTGATTTATCGTCAATGCTCATTCCGCGCCAGGCTTTGGGCACCATCTGCTTTGCAGGGTCAGCCCAGAAGTCGGAATAGTGGAAGTTAACAAGTAGCTTCATTCCGTACTTGGTTGCACGCTTGCCGATCTCCACGGCGTTGTCTATGTTGCAGTTACCGCCGCCGTATCCGTAGCCGTCTACATCAAACGGGTCATTCCAGATGCGAACACGGATATAGTTGATCCCGTTTTCAGAGAGGATCTGATACACGTCTTTTTCGTTGCCGTTTTCGTCATAGTACTTGACTCCACCCGCCTCGAGAGACGGAACGGCAGAAGCGTCCATACCCATTATAAAGTCGTCGGGAAGATTCTCGACCTTTTTAACATAAAGAGAGTCTGAGGTTATATTCAAATTCATTTTGTTCGGTCTCCAGTCGGTTTGGCTGCTTTTTCCGCATGATGAAAATGCCGCCAGCACTGTGACCGCCGCCAAGATAAACGCAAAAAAACTGATTCGCTTTTTCATTACGATCTCCTTTTTTGGTGATTTTGGGTTAATCGCGTGAAATACTATCTTGTCTTTTACTTGCAAAGCCCCCACCAAATAAGGTGGGGACAGTTGCGTCACATATTCAGAAATTCAGTCCGCATTTTTCCGAAATTACTGTAATATATCATCGCTCACGTATACCTTGATACCGGTAGCGGGCAATGATACGTTTCCGCTTTCACGGGCGAGAACATGGATTCCTGCGTTCTCTGCGTCAGTAATCAGGTTCCACTCTCCCTCGAGATTATACGTAAGGTTTGTGGGGTGAGGATTGATTATTACAAGAGCTTTTCCGCCGTTCTTGTCGGTAAACGTTACAGCCGCAGCCCCGCCTCCAAATTCCTCGTAGGTGATTTCTGTGTCAAGGGATGTGAAGATACCGTAAGTCTTGCGCAGCTCTATAAGTCCCTTATAGTACTGCATTGTTTCGTACTCACGGTTGCCTTCCTTCAGCACAGACCAGTCGATATTGTTGATCGCATCGCTGGACTTGTAGCTGTTTTCGTCGCCGTCCTTGGTGCGTAGCATTTCTTCACCTGCCTGCCAGAAGGGTGTGCCCTTGGAAAGCAGTATAATTGCCGCGCCAAGCTTATTCATCTTATTGCGCTCGTCGTCGCTGTTGTTCGGATTGGAAAGAAGGAGCTTATCCCACAGAGTGTTGTTATCGTGGGCACTCATATAGTTTACTACCATTGCGTTTTCAACTGTCCAGCCCTGACCTACTCCAACGCCACCTCTCATGCCAAAGATGATCTTCGAAAGGGTGATCTTGGGTGTACCGCTGATGTAGCCCTGAGCAGTCTTATCAAAAACGCTGCCTTTGAGACCGTCACGGATCACGTCATTGAATACCGCCACGCTGCCAATCGCGTCCCCTGTAGGCTTGATCTGGCTGATGTTGGACTGATTTGCCTGGGGGCTACCGTCGATGGTTGCGCCCATTGTCCAGCCTTCACCGTAGATAAGTGCCTTGGGATTTATAGTGTGAACTGCACTCTCAACCACCTGCATTGTCGCCACATCGTGAAGTCCCATAAGGTCGAAGCGGAGGCCGTCAAGGTTATATTCGTCTACCCAATAAGCTGTGGAATCTACCATAAACTTGCCGTACATATATCTTTCGGAGGCAGTATCGTTACCGCATCCGCTGGCAGATGTATTTGCACCGGTGTTTGTATATCTGTAATAGTAATAAGGAACGATTTTGTTGAAGGAGCTGTTTCCGTCATAGGTATGGTTGTAAACCACGTCCATTACCACGCCGATTCCCGCATTGTGCAGAGCCATAACCATCTGCTTGTATTCTTTGATTCTTACCTCGCCGTTATAGGGGTCTGTGGAGTAGCTTCCCTCGGGAACGTTATAGTTCTTGGGGTCATATCCCCAGTTAAACGCGGAGCCCGGGTCTGATTCGTCCACGGTTGCGTAGTCATATACGGGGAGAAGATGCACGTGGGTAATACCCAGTTCTTTGAGATAATCCACACCGACGGGCACGCCGTGCTCGTTAACAAGGCCGCTTTCGGTGAATGCAAGATACTTTCCCTTGTACTGTGACGCAGATATCTTATTGGAGAAGTCTCTTACATGTACTTCCCAGATGATTGCGTCGGAATAGCTCTGAATGTCGGGATCAAAGTTTTCGTCATTCCATCCCTCGGGATCCGTGAGAGAAAGATCAACAACCATACCACGGTTGCCGTTTACACCTGCCGCCTTTGCGTATGGGTCAACCGCTTCCTGTGTTCCCACAGATGTGGTTACGGTGTAGGTGTAGTAGGTACCGTGGCCACATTCCTCAGTGTGAGTCCAAACGCCGCGTTCTCCCTTAACCATTTCGACAGTTTTGTACGCGTCAACACCGTCACCTGCCTCAAAGAGGTTGAGGAGTACCTTTGATGCTGTAGGCGCCCATACCTTGAATGTGGTCGTGTCACCGTTTATTTGTGCACCAAGGTCATCGCCGTCATAGTGATAGTTTTCTGCAAAGTATTCGCTGTCGAATATTTCGGTAGGAACAACTTCCTTGCCTCCAAATCCCTCGACCTCTACGCGGTAGTTGCCTGCAAGGTCAATGCTTTCGGCAAGCTCAATAACGCCGGTGGAAGCTTCCTTGCCGATGCTTGACACGGACAGGATCTCTACAGGCTCATTATCATTGTAAACCTTGACCTGACCGGGATCTGTAAGGGTGGTCTTCGACGAAAGCCTGTACTGAAGCTTGTTTATGTCGATGATTTCAGCAAATGTGAATTCCTTTGTCATAACGAGAGTTTTTCCTCCATCATAGCTCTTGAATTGATCTGCAACACCGGACTTCAGATAAACGAAGGTCTCTTTTCCTTCGATAGGAGCAAATCTGTCCTGCTCGAAGTCCTTTGTTGCGCTTCCCCATGATGTTCCACCGGGGTCAGAGCAATTTTTGCGGACGATGAAGCCCACCTTTTCCACGCCTTCGGGCACGTTGATTATTGCCTTTGCGCCATATTCGCATTCGTGGAAGAGGTAGCCTTTTCCGTCTTTATCATCCCACCAAGCCCAGACGTCACAGTTTTCGTAAGTGCCGTTGTAAGTCCAGTAGAAGGTGATCTGATTGTATCCTTCCTGAAGAGGCTCGAAATACTCCTCTACAGGATCTTTTTTGTCCGTTGCCGGCGGCTCAGTTACCGTGGTATCAGGTGCGTCCGGTTCTTCTCCCGTGTTACAGGCTGTCAGAACAAGAGTGAGTGACATAACCAATACGAGAAACATTGATATAATACGCAGTGATCTTTTCATGCCTATGCCTCCTGTGATGAAATTATAATAATGTATGTAGATTTCTTACTTGCTTCTGCCGGTCTTTTTTGTCACGGAGAGGATCTTTTCGCAAAGTTCTGCAGTATCGTAGTCAGGATCAATCCTCCATGTCCAGTTTCCGGACGCAGTGGAGGGGGTGTTCATTCTTCCCTCTTCGTTTGTTAGCTCAAGATAGTCCTGCATGGGAATCACCGCGAGGTTAGCGATGCTGTCAAGTGCCGCTTCGATAACGTCGTATGTTCTGCTCTGTCCTTCAACCTCGGGGAATTCCTTGTCAAATCTGTCCTTTGCGTCCCGCTCTAATGTTTCGATCCAGGAATAGGTGCAGTCGGAGTCGTGGGTAGAGGAATAAACTACGCAGTTTTTCGTCTCGAACATTCTGGGCATATATTCGCTGTCGTCAGCGTAAACGCTGAACTGGAGCATTTTCATTCCCGGGAATCCGGAATCCACAAGAAGCTCACGCACGTCCTCGGTGATAAAGCCAAGGTCCTCTGCGATTATCTTTGATTCGGGATACTTTTCGCTTATTGTTCTGAAAAGCTCGATTCCGGGAGCAGAATCCCACTTACCGTTCTTTGCGGTTGCGTCTCCGAAAGGAATATTGTAGTATCCGGCAAATCCGCGGAAGTGGTCGATTCGGAGAATATCGTAAAGCTTGAATGCGGCGCCAACTCTGCCGAGCCACCAAGTGAAGCCCTGCTCCTTCATAAGATCCCAGTTGTAAATGGGGTTGCCCCAAAGCTGTCCGTCAGGTGAATATCCATCCGGAGGGCAGCCTGCAACAACGGTGGGGTTGTAGTTTTCGTCAAGAAGGAACTGCTCGGGAGCTGCCCAAACGTCCATACTGTCGTGAGCAACGTAGATAGGCATATCACCAATAATGGAAATATCCTTTTCGTGAGCATATTTTACAAGTGATTTCCACTGTGATGCAAATTCAAACTGAACCCAACGCCAGAAGGATGCCTCGGCTTCAAATTCTGCTGCGTGGGTGAGTGCCTTTTTGTAGTCCTTGTATTCTTCGTCCCACATAGTCCACTGGCAGTAGTTATTCTTCACCTTAAGTGCCATAAAGAGTGCGTAATTGTCAAGCCAGGATTCGTTGTCATGTGCAAATTCCGCGTATTCTTCATTAGGTGTGAAGCGGGAATGAGCAAGGCGGAGGGCTGTATATCTTACGTTAAACAGTCTGCCGTAGTCGATCTTGTCGGAGCTGTCCTTCTGTGCTTCAAGCTCATCGGCTGTGAGAAGTCCTTTATCAGCAAGAATATCGAGGTCGATGAAATAAGGATTACCGGCCGCAGATGCGGGAGACTGGTATGGGCTATCGCCGTATGATGTAGGATTAAGAGGAAGCACCTGCCAGCACTTCTGATCTGTTTTATCAAGAAAATCAATAAACTCATAAGCGGA
This sequence comes from Oscillospiraceae bacterium, assembly GCA_015064355.1. Taxonomy (GTDB): domain Bacteria; phylum Bacillota; class Clostridia; order Oscillospirales; family CAG-272; genus UMGS1696. The sequence continues at coordinate 51,464 of SVSJ01000004.1, forward strand.
CTTGCCGAAGCTGCCGATACCGTACTCTGACGGCAGGCTGCTTACAGGCATAAGAATACCCGCCTTGTGTTCAAATCCGAAGTTTTTAGTGTAATTTGCCATAATAAAACCCCTTTCAAAGCTGCGTTATATAGTCAAATATGAATTGTTAGGTAAATATCCTTCACCCAAAATAAACAATATGTTAATAAAATAAAATCACGTTTAGTGCAAAGTTCAACATTTATTTTAAAATATTCAAAAATACTTCAAAAATCATATTGACTCTTCCCCTGGGTAATATGTTATACTGTTCACACAACGAGCAGGAGGGTAAGCTATGAAGATAAAAGATGCCGCAAAATACTGCGGTCTTACAGAAAAAGCCATACGCCTTTATGAAAGTAAAGGGCTTATTTCACCACCAACGGAAGATAAAAATGGCAGATCATTCAGGGAGTATGACGACGACACCCTGCGCGATCTGATGTCAATCAGTGTACTGCGCCGCGCATCTTTTTCTATTGAACAAATCGGAACCATGCAAAGTCACCCGGAGATGATACCGGAGATCCTTGACACATATCGAGAGGAATTACGCAGCAACGCCCACAGATTAACCTTGCTGTGCGAAATAATGGACAATATAAATGTTGACGAACACTTCGGCATTGACTCCATAGCAAAATATATATCAAATTCTGCGCTTTCCGGGAATAACTGCATAAGTTCTGACACATCTGAGGAAGAGCCATTGCCTGCACCTGTTCCTAAAGAATTCCGCTGGACGGTGTGGGACGAGGATATATCAGAAGAAAGCAAGGCAAAAGCACTGGAGTTATTCTGGCAACAGTTTGAAAAACGTGAAAGACGCAAAGACATCGCTCTTGCAATTCCGCGAGCAATTTCAAAGATATGGAAAGCTATTCCAAGGGCAATAAGAATAACGGTGTTATCGTGTATAGCCGCCATCTGTATAGTTGCGCTGATATTATATAATGCAAAAAACGTCATCCCTTACACATTGACTGTTGACGGTATAGAATATTTCATGGAAGACTATGACCCTGACGTTGGGGGAACTGTGGGTGAGAAAGTAACGATCACCTTTGACGGAGAAATACACAACTACCTGTTCAAAGAAGATTATTTCACAGGCAAAATGACTGTGGAAGGATATGAATTATACCAGCGTTTTTTTCCACCGCATACTCATGGAAATCCCGAACCAATTTGGATTCCCGCAACTGAGGTTACAGTAGATAACTTTTTTTCAAATTCACATTTCTACTACAACAGATTTTATACTTATTACCCCGAGCTATACAGTGGCACCGATTATTTTAAAAATTCATACAAGTTAGAGCGGTACAACATCCACGTGATAGATTTTGATGATCCGAAAAACGCAATAATTATGATTCCTTTCTCTGAAATGCTCCCTGCAGTTGGGTTGACACAGCAGCAAAAACGAGTGGGATACATTATCGCTCCAGCCGAATCAGAATCTGACGCCGAATATCTATACAGAAGAATTATGGAAGAACATAAGAAATTTTTTTAACAGACTAAAAAAGTGACTCATCCGAGTCACTTTTTCTTTTATTTTTTGTTTTTCTCTTTTGCGCGTTTGTCGTTGATGATCTGCATGTGTTCCGCTGTGATAAGTTCAACGCCGTTTTCTCTTGCCCAGTCAACGCATCCCTTGAGAACCAGGGGCAAGAACACTCTCGGTACTCCCAGAACAGTAGTCAGCGCCTCATCGGTAAACTTGATCTTATCGTCAACTCTGTCTGCTGCATAACGGACAGATTCCAGAGACGCCTGGCGCATCTGAAGAAGCTCTGCTCTCATTCTGGTCTTTCTGTGGAACCAGAAGTTCTTTGAATCGCGGTAGCCGTAGTCAACAGGAAGTGACGGAAAATCCTTTGCCTTCACACCGTTGATTATCGCGTCGCGGTACTTCTTTTTCATCAGGATCTTGTCAACGCGAAGAATGAAATGAGCGCCGAACTTGCTTGTGATTCCGTTGAAATCGTGATAAGGGCCTTCGTATCCGTTAAGCTCACCGGGCAGATCCTTATCCGCGCCGTCGAGCTCACGCATCCATGTGCATTCAATTACTTCGATGGCATCGGTCATTACCATAGGGCGGATATCCTCGGGATTTTCCTCTTGAATCAGGCTCTTTTCAAGCTTGAAATTGCACTTGGGCATTTTTTCGGAAGGCTTGTCTCCGGGCCAGGAAAGCTTTACTGCTTCCTTGAAGGTCTTGGGATTGTCATCTATAAAGTTGAGAGCGCACTTGCCGTTCTTGAGGATATTCTGGGCTGTGTTGGAAGAATTGCGGCAGCATAGAAGCATTGCGTAGTAATCCTTGCCCGCCACGTAATAAGGCTGAACCAGAGAATAAGGACCGAGGCTCGTGGTTCCGTCATCACAGATGGTGCTTATCACCACCGTGGGCATGGGGAAGAAAAGAGACGTCTGATAGAAATTGTCAACTATTCTTAGATTTTCAAAGCTACTCATAATGTTATCTCCTTTTGTCTTATTTATTAATAACTTTTTCACACACGAAATAATCCGCACCGTACCGGTAACATTCACCGATAAAATCATACCCAAGCTTGCGGTATGTATTCACGGCAGGCCGGTTGACCTTCGCCGCCAGCAGGTGAATTGATGTAACGCCCTGATTTTTCAGTTCGTTCGTAAGCAGTTCAACCATAACACGGGCATATCCCCTGCCCTGGTGTGCGGGCGCGATGGCAATTCGTGAAATCTCACGGTGAGTGCCGTCGTTTACCCTCCAGAAAGGCAAGTCATCATCCTCTGCCACAGGCTCAACAGATGCGCAGCCGATTATCTCCCCATCCTTCAGCAGAACATAAAGGCATCCTGCCTCAAAATCCCGCCGGGCATCGTCCATAGTAGGGTAATTCTCATTCCACACGCAGAACTCGCCGCCGCGCACAATATCGTATATTTTGCTGACCGAGGGTACATCCCCGTAATTCGCTTTTCTCAGTTCCATCACGCCCTCACAGTTCAATAAGAATTGCTCTGCAAGGGGAGCCGTCAGCTCCTGCAAGGGATAAGGGCGCGGCGTCAAGCAGGTACACCCCTTCCGGCACGTGGCCGAGTCTGATCCCCTCAAGAAGGACTACCTCCGCGCCAAGAAGCAAAAGGTGAACGTCCACCGGTGCGTCTTCAGGTCCAACGGTCTGCGATTCGTTGCCCACAAGATCTACCCCTGCCTCGGCAAATACGCGGGCTGCGTCGAGAGAAACCGTTGCGTTTCCTTTGATGAGGATCTTTTTACCGGATTCTGCCTTTGCCGCAGCAGCTTTGGCGAGTATGTTTTTTGCGTCCTCTGCCGTCAGTATACCCTCGAATTCCGCAACGTAAGCATATCCCACCAATTTTGCAAGATCAAGCTCTTCGACAGTCTTTCCCCCGTCAATAAAATGGTGCGGCGCATCAACGTGTGTTCCGTTGTGGGCGCACATTGAAAAGGCTGTCAGATTGCAAAGGTTACCCTTTGATATTTCATACAAGGTTTCCTTTTTTGGCGCGGGATCTCCCGGAAACACAACGCAGGAGAAAACCTCCTGGGAAATGTCATATATTTTCATTCTGCTATTACTCCGTTAATTCACTGTATTTGTTACAGATTATAATAATTATATCATACGTTTCGATGAAATTCAATCAGAATGTATAAATATCGAAATTATTAATAAAAAATGTCGAATTTGTATTTACAAAAAAAACTGTTTGTGATATAATTGAAAATGGTGGTTTTCTTTTTGATTTGCGAAAGCCCAAGCTTTTGCGGATAATCGCCCGCCACGGGGAAAAAAGACCCGCGACGTCAATAATACTTTTTTAGGAGGAACATTGAAATGTTCAAGAAAGTCCTTTCCCTGTGCCTCGCAGTTCTCATGGTTGCTGCTATTTCTGTATCCATGGTATCCTGCGACAACTCCAATGCTGACTTTAAGCTTGGTGTAATCCTTCTTCACGACGAAGCTTCCACCTACGACCTCAACTTCATCGAAGCAGTTAACAGAGCTGCTGAAGAACTTGGTCTCAGCGAAGATCAGGTTATCTTCAAGAAGAACATCCCCGAATCCAACGACTGCTACGAAGCTGCTGCTGACCTTGTTGACGCAGGCTGCGACGTAATCTTCGCTGACTCCTTCGGTCACGAGACATACCTTCTCAAGGCTGCTAAGGAATTTACAGACGTTGAATTCTGCCATGCAACCGGTACATACGCTCACACCGAAAAGCTCGACAACTACCACAATGCATTTGCTTCCATTTACGAAGGCAGATTCCTTGCAGGTGTTGCTGCTGGTATGAAGCTCAACGAAATGATCGAATCCGGCAAGATCACTGCTGATCAGGCTAAGATCGGTTACGTTGGCGCTTTCACATACGCTGAAGTTATCTCCGGTTATACATCCTTCTTCCTCGGCGCAAGGTACATTTGCCCCAGCGTTACCATGGACGTTCAGTTCACAGGTAGCTGGTACGACGAACTCGAAGAAAAGAATGCTGCTAACGCTCTTATGGACAGAGGCTGCGTTCTCATTTCCCAGCACGCTGACTCCATGGGTGCTCCCACAGCTTGCGAAGAAAGAAACGTTCCCAACATTTCCTACAACGGCAGCACAGTTGCTTCCTGCCCCAACACATTCATCGTTTCCTCTAAGATCGACTGGACACCTTACTTCGTATACATCTGCGAACAGGCTAAGGCCGGCAAGGCAATTGATCTCGACTGGACAGGTACAATCTCCACAAATTCTGTAGTTCTTGCTGAAGTTAACACCAAGGCTGCTGCTGCAGGCACACAGGCTAAGATCGACGAAATCAAGGCTCAGCTCGTTGCCGGTACTCTCCATGTATTCGACACAGATACATTCACAGTTAACGGTGCAAAGCTCACATCTTACCTTGCAGACGTTGACACAGACGACGCTTTCACACCTGATACAGAAGCTATCAAGGACGGCTACTTCAGCGAATCCGAATTCCGTTCTGCTCCTTACTTCGATCTCAGAATCGACGGCATCACACTCATCAACGAAAAGTATTAATCAATTCGATATAACTTTGACAAGTGGAGCAAATCGCTCCGCTTGTCTCGGTTATACAAGCTTTGAGCAAATCGCTTGTGGTTTATTACCTACGAGCGACTTTCTGAAGGCTTGTAGCACACTATTCTTTTGGAGGAAGCTAATGAACAAACCGGTTGCATTGGAGATGAAAAAGGTCTCCAAGTATTTTGGCAGTCTGGCAGCTAACCGAGATGTTGATCTGACTGTATACCGTGGCGAGATCCTTGCGATCCTCGGGGAAAACGGATGCGGAAAAACAACTCTGATGAATATGATTGCCGGAATCTACTACCCCGATCACGGTACAATTTCCGTTGACGGCCAGGAAGTAATAATCAAATCTCCCAAGGATGCTTTTGATCACGGTATCGGAATGATCCATCAGCACTTTAAGCTGGTTGACCTTTTCACTGCGGCTGAAAACATCGTTCTCGGCGTACAAGGTGAAGACCGTTACAACATTAAAGAGGTCAACCGCCGGGTTAAGGAGATCTCTGAAAAATACGGCTTCCACATTGATCCGAAAAAGAAAATATACGAAATGTCCGTTTCCGAAAAGCAGACTGTTGAGATCATCAAGGTTCTGTATCGCGGTGCTGACATTCTTATCCTTGACGAGCCCTCTGCAGTTCTTACTCCTCAGGAAACGGACCGCCTGTTTGAAGTGCTCCGTCGCATGAGAGAGGACGGAAAGTCCATTCTTATCATCACTCACAAGCTCCACGAGGTTCTCTCTATCTCCGACAGAGTTGCAGTTCTCCGCAAGGGTGAGCATATCGCAACTGTTGAAACAGCAACAACTTCTGCGGCTGAGCTTACCGAAATGATGGTTGGTAAGAAGGTTGAATTGAATATTGACAGACCTGAGCCCAAGAATGTTTGTGACAGACTTGAGATAAAAGGTCTCAATATGACAGACGCTGACGGCATAAAGGTGCTTGACGATATTACCTTTACTGCTCGTGCCGGGGAAATTCTCGGTATTGCAGGTATAGCAGGAAGTGGTCAGAGAGAGCTTCTTGAAGCCATTGCGGGTCTTAAGGAGCTTGATTCCGGTACTGTTACTTTCAACCGTCCCAAAAAGAATCTGCCCGTGTCCTTCTACCACAAGACATTCGATGAAGTTACCGCGCTTGCTGCTGAAGGTAAGTTCCACTACGAGGATGGCACGCCTGTTGATTTCACCGGTATGTCTCATTCGCAGATCAAAGAACTTGTAAATTCCGAAAAAGTACTATTTAACGAAGACGATATCATAAATCTTCGCGATAAGACTCCCATTCAGATCCGTGAGTTGGGCGTGCGTCTTTCTTTCGTTCCCGAAGACCGTCTCGGCATGGGTCTTGTAGGCAATATGGACATTGTTGACAATATGATGCTCCGCAGCTACCGTAAAGGGCCTTCTCTGTTCGTTGACCGTAAAAAGCCCAAGGATCTGGCGCAGAAAATCGTTCACGATCTCGAGGTTGCTACACCCAATACACACACACCTGTCCGCCGCCTTTCCGGTGGTAACGTGCAGAAGGTGCTTGTAGGACGCGAGATCGCCGCTTCCCCCACCGTTCTTATGGCGGCTTATCCCGTGCGCGGTCTCGACATTAACTCTTCTTATACGATCTACCGCCTCCTTACCGAACAGAAGGAAAAGGGCGTATCAGTTATTTTCGTAGGTGAGGACCTTGACGTTCTCGTTGAGCTGTGCGACAGAATTATGGTAATCTGCGCAGGCCGAATCACAGGTATTCTGGACGGTAAGAACGCTACCAAGGAAGAAATAGGTCTTCTTATGACGAAAACCTATACAAATAATGACACATCTGAACAGGCAAAGGAGGGTGAGGCTGATGAAAACTAATGAAAAGCGCGTTCATGAGCCGCTGTTCCACGTAGTAAAGCGTGCTCAGATACCCCTCTGGCAGTCAATGTCAATCAGAGTAGGCGCAATTTTGATAGCCTTCCTCTTCTCAACTCTGCTCGCTTCCCTTCTCCTGGGAAGATCCCCCATTCAGTTCCTTACCACATTTTTCGGCGGCGCTGTAGGTACTCCCCGTAAGGTGTGGAATCTGGCCAAAGACGCAGCAAAGCTCCTTTGCATCTCTCTCGCTGTAACCCCCGCGTTCAGAATGAAATTCTGGAATATCGGGGCTGAAGGTCAGACTCTTATCGGCGCTCTTGCCGCAGTTGCAGTAGTGTTCTACCTTGGCGGCAAAGTGTCAAACGGCGTGCTTCTCCTACTTATGTTTATAGCAGCTGTCATCGTCGGTGCTATCTGGGGCGGTATCCCCGCTATCTTCAAGGCTAAGTGGCAGACAAACGAGACTCTGTTCACGCTGATGATGAACTACGTTGCCATAGGTCTTGTGGAATATTTCCTAAAGATATGGGTAACAAGCGGCTCCGGCTCTCTTGGTGAAATGAAGTTCGGTCATCTTCCCACAATCGGACATAAATACTTCCTGCTTGTTGCTTGTGTGCTTGTAATTGCTATTCTCTTGTACATATACCTTAACTACACAAAACAAGGTTATGAGATCTCCGTTGTAGGTGAAAGCGAAAATACCGCAAGATACGTTGGTATCAACGTTGGCAAGGTTATTATACGCACAATGATCATCTCCGGCGCTCTCTGCGGTATCGCAGGCTTCCTTATTGTTGGCGCGCTTGACCATTCCATTACTGCCGAAACAGTTGGCGGCTTGGGCTTTACAGCGATCATGGCATCATGGCTCGCAAAGTTCAATCCCCTTACTATGATCGGATCTTCCCTGTTCATTATTTTCCTGCAAAACGGTGCATCCGAGATTTCCGATATGTTCAGAATCGACTCCTCCTTCCCCAACATGGTAGTGGGAATCGTGCTGTTCTTCCTCATCGGCTGCGAGTTCTTTATCAATTATAAGCTCAAATTCCGTGAATCCGCGAAGAAAGGAGAAAAGGCATAATGAATACTTTATTCTCATATCTCTTCTCTGCCATTCCTCTCGGAATCACCCTTCTCTACGGCTGCGTAGGTGAGATACTTACCGAAAAGGTAGGCCATCTTAACCTGGGTATCCCCGGTATCATGTGCGTTGGCGGCGCGGGCGGTGCTCTCGCAATCAAGCTCTTGCGTGACAGCGGGCTTCCGCCTTTCCTCATTGTAGTTATTGCGATTCTCGTTTCATTTTTGTGCGGCGCTCTTATGGGTGCCATCTACAGTCTCCTCACTGTAACTCTCAAGGCAAATCAGAACGTAACAGGTCTTGCAATGACTACATTCGGTGTAGGCGTAATGAAGTTCATCATGGCAAAGATCTCCACGATTACTGCCGCTCCCGGCTATCTCTACGCACTTGATTACTTCCGTTTCCCCTTTGCACACACAACAAATGCCCTCAAATACTTCGGTGTTATGCTGTATCTCGGCATACTGATTGCGATTGCCGCTACATTCGTGCTGAATAAGACCCGCGTTGGTCTGCATCTGCGCGCTATAGGTGAAAACCCTGCCGCTGCTGATGCTGTGGGCATCAACGTTACAGCTTACAAGTATCTTGCTACCTGCATTGGAAGCGGTATCGCGGCTATGGGCGGTCTGTTCTACATTATGGACTACGGCGGATCTCCCGAGTCCTACAAGACTATCGAATCCCTCGGTTGGCTTGCAGTTGCCCTTGTAATCTTCGCTATCTGGAAGCCCCTTGTAAGTATCTTGGGTTCCGTGCTCTTCGGTCTTCTTTACCTTGCAGGTTCTTATGTGCCGGGACTCTTCGGAATCAATATTTCCCTTGCGCAGTCTGAGCTTCTCAAGCTTCTTCCTTACGTTGTAACAATACTCGTTCTTATCATAACAAGCGTCAGCAAGAAGAGAGAAAATCAGCCCCCGGCGGCTCTTGGTCTCCCCTACTTCCGCGAAGAAAGATAAAAAAAATCGGCGAGTCTCGTTTTGAGATTCGCCTTTTTGTTTACCGTTTTTCTCCGAGTGTTGAGGGATTCAATGATTGACAAATGTCGGTGCAAATGATATACTAATTTCAGTCACAACACACAGGAGTGTTTATATGATTTTTGATCTTCCATTCGACGTTGTTTTCTGCCCCGACTATGAGTCGGAAACCGTTATTGACGGCTGGGCTCGAGGAGAAGCCGCGGGATATACTTATTACGAAGCACGACTTGACGAGCTTTGTTTCTATTTGCTTTGTCATAATGACGGCAAGTTCTATCTGAAGGTGTTTAATCCCTCTGAAAAGGCTTACACGGGATTCGTTGGAGTTCGCTACTCATGGAAGCACGGAGAGGGATGCTACACAATGATTCCCGCTATATACTACGACGGAAATGATTTTGCTCCTACAAATAAGATCCCAAAGATCTCCCTGCCGGATATTCCTAAGTTTTCGGCATCAATTTCCGCCGCATCTTATCCCGCAGTTATTGTAAAAGATGGGGAACGTGGTTACTGTTACACCTTCTCCCCCACTTCATTTGCCGGCTGGAACGGAGTTGAGCTTGACGCGGAGCGCGGTTCTCTGACCATATTTGCACCGGCAAGAGAGAAAAACATTTACCTCGGAGACATATTCTCCCCCACTGGACGTCCCCCTTTCCGTTGGCAGCAATTTGGCGTAGTGAGCCTTTGCTTCTCTCGAAATGAATTCCCCTGCCCTGATGTGAACACCCTATTCCATTATCATTGGGACAGTGCCATAAGAAATCCCAAGTACCCTGCGGAAAACCGTCCGAAGACAGACGAAAAGCGAGCTGCTGAAATCGTGCGTGAGTGGATGTACGACAAGCACATGCTTGAGAACGATCGTGGCGAGCCTTTGATCCTCAACGCGTTTATGGACGAGTGGACCCGCTGGCCAAATTCCCTTTGCGCAGAGTGGGTTATCCAAATCGGCTGGTGCTGTGGCACAATGACTGCTCTGCCTTTCCTTAAGTTTGGCGGAAAGTATAGGGATTTTGCGATTAAATATTTTGACTTTATCTCCGAAAACGGTAATTCCCAGAGCGGGGTCAAGTACTCCGTTTACGACGGCAAGCGGTGGATGACAAAGGATCACCCGGAGGCCTCAAGCCGCGAGTACAACCACGCAAGGTTCTACTCGGATCACCTGTATTATCTTGGTCGCGCAATCAGATATGAGCTTGAGGGCGGAACTGATCATCCTATCTGGGAAGAAGAATTCCGTAGAGGGGTTGACATTCTTACCGATCTTTGGGAAAGAGAGGGCGACTTCGGAATATACTGGGATATCGACTGTGAAAAAGTCCAAATCAAGCGCGGTGGCACCGCTGTTGGAGCATATTGTCTCCTGGTGCTTGGTGAGGCTATACGCCATTACCCTGATGACGAAAAGCTCCGTCGGATATATAACGAGGCTTGCACGGAATACTACGACAGATGCGTTGTCACAGGTCACTGCAACGGCGGTCCTGCGGACATTCTTGAAGCTGATGACTCGGAAAGCTGTGCTGCTCTTGCAAATGCCCTCCTTGTTCGATACGAGCTCTTCGGCGGTGAGGACAATCTAAAAATGGCAATCTCTGCCGCTGAAATGTTTGCAACTTGGGTTGTGAATTATATGCCCACTTTCCCCGGTGGAACAATGTTTGAGGGTATCAACGTATGCGGCGGCGTGATCGCAAACGTGCAAAACCGTCACATCGGTCCGGGAATCTGCACTAACTCCGCACGTTTCCTTTATAATTTGAGCAAGTACACGGGTGATGACCGTTGGCGACGCCTTTACTACAACGTGAAGTCCGCCGCCATCAACTGTCTCACGACTTATGACGGGGAGTTCTTTGGGCTTGAGTTCAATACCCCGTTTATGAAGGGAATGCTCAGCGAGCAGATCAACATAACAGATGCGCTCAACCCTGCCGGGGAAACCTGGAGAGTAAGCGCCTGCTGGCCTGCAACCGCTGTTCTCCTCGGCTGGTTTGACACACCGGAGGAATAAAACAGAATAACAAAAAGCACTTATGGTTTGTTTCATAAGTGCTTTGTTTTCATTTATCCGAGCAGTACGTCGGTTATGAGCATTACGCAGAATCCCACGAGAAGCGCGTATGTCGCCCCACGTTCACTGCCGTGTGCATGAGTTTCGGGGATCATTTCGTCGCTGATCACGTAGAGCATTGTTCCGCCTGCAAACGCCAGAGCAAATGGGAGAATTGCAGATGCAACACTGACCGCAAAGTAACCGATGAGGGTTCCCACAACTTCCACAAGGCCGGTTATCATTGCCGAGACAAAGGTCTTCTTCGGTGACACCCCTGCCGCAAGCATTGGGCCGATAATGACCATTCCCTCGGGAATATTCTGAAGCGCAATACCGCCGGCAATTATAAGGGCCTGTGACACGTCACCCGAGCCAAATCCCACACCTGCCGCGATACCCTCGGGCAGATTATGTATGGCTATAGCAGTCACAAACAGGAGAACCTTGCTGAGGTTTGCGTTGTTGTGGCTTTCGATATCAGCCCCCACCAGCTTATGAAGGTGTGGCACTAGCTTGTCAATGAGATTAAGGCAAAGCGCACCTGCGAAAATGCCGGCTACTGTAATCAGAATACCGAATTTTCCACCGTATTCGAGTGACGGAAGAATAAGCCCCAGCACCGCTGCCGCAAGCATAACCCCTGCCGCAAAGGATAAAACAATATCCGAGAATTTGTGAGAAATTTTCTTGAATATAAAGCCTATAACCGAGCCGATGACCGTAGCGCCGCCAACTCCCAGGGCTGTTATTAATACAAGTTCCATTTGTCCTCTCCTGAATAAACAAGTATCGGCTGAAAACCAACCGATACTCATAGGTTATACTTTTTCGGGGCCCATTAAAATTTCGGATATTACATCCAGCACTTTATTATGGCATCCGCCGCAGCCCGTCGAGCAATGGGTGACCTTTTTTACGTCCTCAAATGCGTCAAGCACGTCGGAGAAGGTCTTTTTCTCATGAAGGGCGTTTGCAATGTCGTTATAGCTGACCTGCTTGCAATTACAGATTATATAGTTTTCTTTCATAATGTCTTTGATTATTCTGCTTCGCTGAAGCTATCCTTGCCTACGCCGCAAAGGGGACATTCAAAGTCCTCAGGCAGATCTTCAAACTTTGTTCCGGGAGCAATACCGTTGTCGGGATCGCCAACAGCTTCGTCATATTCCCATCCGCATACGTCACATACATACTTTTTCATTAGTTTATCCTCCAAATATTTTTGATTTATTTTTTTACAGTACCAGAGAAGGTGCTGTGTATACTCTTGCAGCAAGCTCCTGATTGAGCATATAGAGGCTCTTGGGATCAGAACCGAACAGCTCCATCTTGGAGATCAGGTCATTTGCGTTGGTTTCTTCTTCGCCCTGTTCCTTAACGAACCAGTCAAGGAACTGCATTGTACGGAAATCGCGAACATCATAAGCCGCGCCGTAGATATCGTTGATGAGTGAGGTTACGTATTCCTCGTGCTCAAGGCCTGCCTTCAGCACGTCCATGTGGCACTCAAATACCTTGTCGGGCTTTGCAATAGCGTCGAGAGTAACAGGCATATTCTCGTTCTGCAGGTATGTGTAGAAGAGGATCGCGTGGTCTCTTTCTTCCTGTGCCTGGATCATATACCAGTTTGCAAATCCATCAAGGCCCTTTGCCTTAAAGTAGTTGGAAAAATCAAGATAGAGATAAGCGGAGTAGAACTCCTTGTTGATCTGCTGGTTAAGAAGCTCGTGTACTTTTGCGTTCATCATAATATTGTCCTCCAATTTTTGTATTTTATTTTATTTCTTCAAAATCTGCTGCGCCGTGCTTACAAAGGGGACAAATGAAGTCGTCGGGAAGATCATCACCTTCGTAAACATATCCGCATATCTTGCATACGTAGCCTTTCTTGCCGTCGGTTTCGGGCTTGGGTTTTACGTTGTCAAAGTAGTAGGTGTAGGTCATTGTCTCTCTGTCGGAAAGAACTCTTGCTTCGGTTACAGAGCAGATAAACATTCCGTGGGTATCAAGGTCAATATACTGCTCAACCTTCAGAGACATGAAGGAATTAATATATCTGGGAAGGAACACAAGGCCGTTATCGGAGCGGAGAGGCTCACAGTTTGCAAATTTGTCAACATTTCTTCCACTGACAAAGCCAAAGCTTTCAAATACATTGAATGGTGCGTCAACGGTGAGGCAGTTGATGTTCATAATACCTGTCTGCTTGATAACGTGGTGTGAATAATTCTCTTTGTTGATCGTTACAGCCACTCGATTGGGAGTGTTTGTTACCTGAGTAACGGTATTAACGATGAGGCCGTTATCCTTCTTGCCGTCGTTTGACGTAACAACATAGAGACCGTAGCCAATGTTGAAGAGGGCTGTCATATCGTTCTTATTAGCGGTGGAATCCTGCTGTGCCAGATACTCCATGCAAAGCTCGTCAGCAAGAGCATTGATCTGATTTATGCTGTCTTCGTTCAGAGCAGAGAGGATCTTTACGGTAGTGTCAGCATAGGTGAGGTTCTTGCAACCCTCAAGCATACCGCGCATAACCTTTGCAGCCAGAGGAGCCCAGCTTCCGTTTTCTATGAGAGCAACGGTGCGGTTTGAGAAGTTGCGCTCTGTAAGGTGGTCGATGAACTCGCGCATAAACGGGAAAATGTCTGCGTTGTAAGTTGTTGTTGCAAGAACGAGCTTGCTGTACTTGAATGCATCTGCCGTTGCCGCTGACATATCCCCTCTCGCCAGATCGTGGAGAACTACCTTGGGGCAGCCGTTTGCAGCAAGCTTTTCTGCAAGGCGGAGCACTGCCTTCTTGGTGTTACCGTAAACAGAGGTGTACGCGATCACGATACCCTCTTCCTCGGGCTGATAACCGGACCAGGTATTGTAAAGGCCAAGGTAATAACCGAGATTTTCGGTGAGAACAGGACCGTGGAGGGGGCAGATTATACCGATATCAAGGCCGCCTGCCTTTTTGAGAAGGCTCTGAACCTGCGCGCCGTACTTTCCAACGATGCCGATGTAATATCTTCTTGCCTCATCGATCCAGGGCTCATTAACATCAAGTGCGCCGAATTTGCCAAAGCCATCAGCGGAGAACAGGATCTTATCTGTGCTGTCATATGTTACGATAACCTCAGGCCAGTGAACCATGGGCGCTGTAACGAAAGTAAGGTTATGCTTGCCGAGAGACAGTGTGCTTCCCTCTCCAACAATCACACGGTTATCTTCGAACTCTGTGCCGAAAAAGTTTTTCATCATACTAAAGGCCTTTGCGGAAGAAACAACAGTTGCATCCGGATATACCTTCAGGAAGTTCACGATATTCGCAGAGTGATCGGGTTCCATGTGCTGTACGATGAGATAATCGGGAGTTCTGCCGCCGAGAACATTCTGAATATTATCAAGCCACTCGTGAGTAAAGGCCGCATCAACGGTATCCATAATTGCAATTTTCTCATCAATGATTGCGTATGAGTTGTAGGACATTCCGTTCGGAACAACGTACTGACCTTCAAACAAGTCAACCTTGTGGTCGTTTACACCCACATATTTTACATCATTTGTTATAATCAATTATTCCACCCCTACTTTATTATTTATTTTTTTATTATTATATCATATGGTTTAATTTTATTCAACACATATTTTTCAATTTCAGAAGCATTTTCTGCCTCTGCATCCTTCTGCGCCACTGCATTTATGGCACAGCTCATTTTCGCAGCAATTATTATTCAACAGCTCTACAAGATTATTCACCGTGGTTTCTGCAATATTGGAAAGAGCCTCTTCTGTAAGAAACGCCTGGTGAGAAGTTACGATCACGTTGGGCATTGAAATAAGTCGAGCCAGAGTGTCATCTTCAAGGATGTGTCCCGATTTGTCCTCGAAGAACAGCTCGGATTCTTCCTCGTACACGTCAAGGCAGGCAGCACCAACTTTGCGGGATTTGATTCCGGCGAGTAGTGCCTCTGCATCAACAAGTCCACCGCGAGATGTGTTAAGAATTACCACGCCCCTCTTGCACTTTTCGATAGAGGATGCATCTATCACGTGGCGGGTCTCTTCGTTGAGCGGGCAATGGAGGGATATTATGTCGCTGTTCTCGAAAAGCTCGTCGAGGCTCACGTATCTGATGTTTTCTCCGTCCTCAAGTCCCTCAGCCGGGAATTTGTCGTAAGCCAGAACCTTCATTCCAAAGCCGCGGCAGATGTTAATAAACACCCGTCCGATTCGCCCTGTACCGATCACGCCAACGGTCTTTCCGTGGAGATCAAAACCCGTGAGTCCACCAAGGCTGAAATTGAAATCTTTTGTGCGGATATAGGCCTTGTGGATCCTGCGGATAGATGTGAGAAGCAGGGCCATTGCGTGTTCTGCTACTGCGTAAGGGGAGTATGCAGGAACACGGAGCACGTGGATCTTGCCGTAAGCATGCTTCATATCGACGTTGTTAAATCCGGCACAACGAAGAGCCACAACTTTCACTCCCAGTTCGCACAGCCTGTCAATAACTGCCGCGTTTACCGTATCGTTAACGAACACGCAAACTCCGTCAGCCCCATGTGCCAGGTCAACCGTGTCCTCATTCAGCTTGGTTTCGTAAAATTTAAAGGTGATTCCCTTTTCCGCGCCGTACTTTTCAAAAGCCGGCTTATCGTATGGTTTTGTATCAAAAAAAGCAATTTTCATGCTGTATCCTCCTATTTTTCTAAATACAGTATACCACAACCAACTAATATGGTATGTTGAAATTTCAACAAAAAATTAAGTTTTTCAAATTTTTCAAAAAAACAAAGCCCTGGAGAAAATCCAAGGCTTTTTGTTTTGGGTTAATTTATCTGATTCCGTAGTTTTCGATAACGTAGTCCATATCCTTGTCGCCTCTGCCGGAGAGGTTAATGAGGATGGAGCCGTGATCCATAGTCTTTGCAAGCTTCATACCGTAAGCAACAGCGTGTGCGCTTTCGATTGCGGGGATGATACCCTCCAGGCGCGCGAGCTTGAAGAATGCGTCGATCGTTTCTTCATCGTCGATTACGTCGTACTTAACTCTGCCGATCTCCTGAAGGAATGCGTGTTCAGGACCGGATGAGGGATAGTCAAGGCCGCTGGCTACAGAATAAACAGGGGCGGGATCGCCGTTTTCGTCCTTCAGCATAATGCTGTTGAAGCCGTGCATGATTCCCTCTGTACCGTACTTCAGGCTGGCTGCGTGGTCACCAAGCTTGGGACCTCTGCCGAGAGGCTCGATACCGTAAATATCAACAGGATCATTGAGAAAGCCTGCAAAGAGACCTGCCGCATTGGAGCCGCCGCCTACGCATGCTACGATTGACGTAGGCAGGTGACCTGTCATATCAATAAACTGTTCTCTCGCTTCGATACCAACAACGCTCTGGAAGTCACGAACCATCATAGGGAACGGATGAGGACCGAGAACGGAGCCGATGCAGTAGATAGCGTCATTATACTCCTTGCTGTATGCGTCGAATGCCGCGTCAACAGCTTCCTTAAGAGTCTGGAGACCGTGTGTAACCTCGATTACGTTTGCGCCGAGGATTTTCATTCTTGCAACGTTGGGAGCCTGCTTCTTAATGTCAACAGAGCCCATGTAAATATCGCACTGAAGTCCGAAATATGCTGCCGCGGTAGCAAGAGCAACGCCGTGCTGACCTGCGCCCGTTTCAGCGATAACCTTCTTCTTACCCATATAAGACGCGAGAAGTGCTTCACCCATACAGTGATTCAGCTTGTGAGCGCCGGAGTGGTTAAGGTCCTCACGCTTTGCGTAAAGCTGTACCTTTCCGCCGAGGGCGTCAGAAAGTCTTTCGAGATGAGATACAGGGGTAGGTCTGCCCTGGAATTCTTTTCTGATTCTGCGAAGCTCTGCAATGAACTTTCTTGACTGAGCAATGGAGAAATAAGCCTCTGTGATCTCAGCCATAGCCGCCTTCAGTTTATCTTCGATATACACGCCGCCGTACTTACCGAAGTAGCCGTTTTTGTCCGGATAATTGTTGTAATATGTTTCAAAATCCACGTTATTGATCTTCATTTTATTTCCTCCGATTATGTTTTGGTGTATTTATCTGGGTTAGGTTTTCTATTGTAAAATATGGCATCGCCATCGTTTTCCCGGTTCAGGTTTAAGCGGTATCATATAAACCTCCAAAAATGAAAAATCCCCGACAGAGTCTCTATCTGTCAAGGACGAATATACAAGTATCCGCGGTGCCACCTTGATTCACGAGTAACCGTGCGCTTGCGAGATACGGCAAAAGCGATATCCCCGACAACTAACGTATGCCAACACGTTGCATAATACTCTCGCATAGTGCGATTTCTGTGCACCCTCCGCGGTCCATTCAAATCCCAAGGGATCCGGCATTTCTGCTGACGACTTGTTTCTTACCCGATTCTCATCATCTCAGGCTCTCTGTGAAGTCATTATCGCCTTTATTTCCGCTTCAACGGTTTATGATAATAAAGTATACCACTATATTATATGTTTGTCAAGAGCTTTTTTCATTTTTTCAACCCTACTTTACTCCCCCTCGGGAATTGTTATTATTGACAAATCAGCCGCGTCATTGTATACTTAAAATATGAAATAATCGGTAAATTAGGAGTACTATTTTATGAGTAAAATCCAAATGATGGGCAAGACCTCACTTGGTATCGAGCTTGGCTCTACCAGAATCAAGGCGGTGGCTACCGACGGTGATCACACCCCTGTTTCCTCCGGCGACTACACCTGGGCAAGCAGATTCGAAAACGGTATCTGGACATATGATATTCCCGAGGTTTGGACAGGCCTAAAAACCGCACTCCGCGGAGTCAGTGACCGTGAGAATGTTGGTGTCATGGGTATTTCCGCAATGATGCACGGCTATCTTGTGTTTGACAAGGACTGGAACCTCCTCACACCCTTCCGCACCTGGCAGAACACTATCACTGCCCAATCCGCAAAAGAGCTGACAGAGCTGTTTGGGTTCAATATCCCCCAGCGCTGGAGCATTGCACACATTTATCAGGCAGTGCTGAACGGTGAGGAGCACGTTTCAAGGATTGCCCATCTCACGACTCTTGCAGGTTACGTTCACTATATGCTCACCGGTGTTAACGCCGTTGGCATGGGCGAGGCATCCGGTATGTTCCCCATTGACAGCGACAAGCTGTGCTTTGACGAGGAAATGGTAGCGAAGTTTGACAAGCTGACCGCAGAAAAAGGTGTTAACTGGAAGATCACCGACGTGCTTCCGAAGATCCTTCTTGCAGGTGAAGCTGCAGGCGAGATCACAGAAGAGGGTTCAAAGCTCATCGACGGTCTCCTTCCTGCAGGAATACCTCTCTGCCCTCCCGAAGGTGATGCAGGCACGGGTATGACCGCAACAAACGCTGTAGCACCCAGAACTGGTAACGTTTCCGCAGGAACTTCAATTTTCTCAATGGTAGTTCTCGAAAAGCCTCTTACCAAGGTTTACGAAGAGATCGACATGGTTACGACCCCTACAGGCAAGCCCGTTGCAATGGTACACGGTAACAACTGCACCAATGACACAAATGCCTGGGCAAAGGTTTTACGCGAGACAGCGGAGCTTTTCGGAGCGGACGTTTCCACAGCCGAGCTTTACACCAAACTCTATGAAAAGAGCCTTGAAGGGGATGCGGACTGCGGCGGAATCATGGTTTGCAACTATCTTGCAGGCGAGGGTGTTACCCACATGGACGAGGGCAGACCTCTTGTAGCCCGTCGCGCTGACAGCAAGTTCACCCTGGCAAACTTCTTCCGCTCACAGCTTTACTCCACTATGGCAACTCTCAAGATCGGTATGGACATTCTTGAGGGCGAAAACGTAGCACTTGACACTCTCACAGGTCACGGCGGACTGTTCAAGACACCGGTTGTAGGTCAGAAGTACATGGCGGCGGCTTGTAATGCTCCCGTAACTTGCATGGAGACAGCAGGCGAAGGCGGCCCCTACGGTATGGCACTCCTTGCGGCATATCTCGCTAACAAGGACGAGGGTGAGACCCTTGAGGACTACCTCTCACACAAGGTTTTTGCAAATGCAAAGAGCACAACCCTTGCTCCAGATCCCGCTGACGTGGACGGATTTAACAAGTACATGATACAGTACCGCGCTCTCCTCGAGGTAGAACGTGCTGCTGTCGCAAATATATGATAATTATTCGGAGGATATAAATTATGAAGCAGTATAACTTTTGGTTTGTAGTAGGATCACAGTTTTTGTACGGTAACGAAGTTCTAGAAACCGTAGAAGCACGTGCAAAGGAAATGGCTGAGAAGATGTCCCGGTCTCTTCCCTTTCCCCTGCTCTACAAGGTCACAGCAAAGACAAATAAGGAAATCACCGACATTGTAAAAGAAGCAAATTACGATGACACCTGTGCAGGTATTATTACCTGGTGTCACACTTTCTCCCCCAGCAAGATGTGGATCAACGGTCTCGCAAATCTCGCGAAGCCTTACTGCCACTTTGCTACACAGTACAATCGCGAGATCCCCAACGATGAGATCGACATGGATTTCATGAACCTCAACCAGGCGGCTCACGGCGACCGTGAACACGGTTTTATTGCCGCACGTCTTCGTATGCCTCGTAAGGTAATTGCGGGCTTCTGGGCCGATAAGGAGCCTCTCAAGCGCATCGGAGACTGGATGAAGGCAGCAGTTGGTGTTGCTGTATCAAAGGATCTCAAGGTAATGCGTTTCGGCGACAATATGCGCGAGGTTGCAGTTACTGAGGGCGACAAGGTTGAAGTTCAGACAAAGCTTGGCTGGCAGGTCAACACTTGGGCAGTTGGCGATCTTGTAAAGGAGATGAACGCTGTAACAGAGGCAGAAATCGACGCGCTCGTAAAAGAATACCTCTCCGAATATGACGTTAACACTCCCAACATGGAAGCTATCCGTTACCAGGCGCGCGAAGAGATCGCTATGCAGAAGATGATGGACAGAGAGGGCTGCCTTGCATTCTCCAACACGTTCCAGGATCTTTACGGTATGGAGCAGCTCCCCGGCCTTGCGTCACAGCATCTTATGGCTAAGGGTTACGGCTACGGCGGTGAGGGCGACTGGAAGGTTTCCGCAATGACCGCTATTATGAAGGCAATGGGCGAAGGCGGCAACGGTGCATCCGCATTTATGGAAGACTATACATATCACCTTGAAGCAGGCCGCGAATACAGTCTTGGCGCACATATGCTTGAGGTTTGCCCCAGTCTTGCAGGAGACAAGCCCAGAATTGAGACACACCATCTCGGCATCGGTATGAACGAAAAGGACCCTGCCCGCCTTGTATTTGAAGGCAAGGAAGGACCCGCTATCGTTGTTTCTCTCGTTGATATGGGCGGCAGACTCCGTCTTATCGTTCAGGATATCGAATGTGTTAAGCCCATTATGCCTATGCCTAATCTCCCCGTTGCTCGCGTAATGTGGAGAGCTATGCCCGACCTTACAACCGGCGTTGAGTGCTGGATCACTGCAGGCGGCGCACACCACACGGTACTCTCCTACGACGTTTCTGCTGAGCAGATGAAGGACTGGGCAAGAATGATGGATATCGAGTTCGTTCACATTACCAAGGACACCACAGTTGACGGTCTTGAAAAGGAACTGTTCCTCAACGACCTTGCGTGGAAGCTGAAATAATCGGGACGTCGAGGACGCCGTCCCCTACAAATTGAATTTTCGTTTGAAACAAGGAGCAAAAAATGCTTGAACAACTGAAAGAGATAGTTTGCAAAGCCAATCTGGAATTGCCGAAATACGGTCTGGTTACTTTCACTTGGGGTAACGTGTCCGGCGTTGACCGTGAAAGCGGACTTATGGTTATCAAGCCCAGCGGTGTTGAATACGACAACATGACACCCGAGGACATGGTTGTGGTTTCTCTTGAAACCGGTGAGCGGGTGGAGGGCAAATGGAAGCCTTCTTCCGACACTGCCACCCACGTTGCGCTGTATAACGCGTTCCCCACCCTAGGCGGTATCGTTCATACCCACTCCCGCTATGCTACGTCATTTGCACAGGCAGGTCGTGGAGTTCCCGCTTACGGCACAACACACGGAGATTATTTCTACGGTGAGATCCCCTGCACTCGCAAGATAACACCCGAGGAGATCGGCGGCGCATACGAGCACGAAACCGGCAACGTGATAATTGAGACCTTCCGAACCCGCAATATTGATCCCGCTATGGTTCCTGCGGCACTGGTTTACAGCCACGGACCTTTCTCCTGGGGCAAATCCCCCGAGGAAGCGGTGCACAACGCGGTAGTTCTCGAGGAATGCGCTCTTATGGCAATTCAGACCGAGGCGCTGAACCCGAATATCACGCCAATGCAGTCGGAGCTTCTGGACAAGCATTTCCTCCGCAAGCACGGCGCGAATGCGTATTACGGGCAGGAGAAATAAACAGTATGTCGAAGGAATTACTGATTGAAGTTCACTGCACAAAGGAATGGGACGATAACGGCAGTAACGAACGCCCTGCATACTGCAAAGAGAGTGTTTGTTATGACTGCATGTTCAATAAATGCCCATATGCCACGTTCACATCACACGAAAATGCACTGTGCTACATAGGCAAGGATGCTTTAGCGGAAAATATTATTTCTTTCGGTGGAGAAATGCTCCCTGACGGTATGGATGAAGAGAAAGCCCTTTGTCTTTGGAAGCAGATATCCGAGAAAAAGATTAACGAAGCTTACCGCGAATATTTTAATGAAATATCCAAATAAATATCCATACGCATGGTTGGTATCTTGTTTTGCCTTCCTCCGGGAGGAAGGGGAACCGCTGGCGGTGGAAGGAGAATGCGTCACCTTGGAATCAGATTAAATTAATTGTAACGCACTCTCCCTCAGTCACTTCGTGACAGCTCCCTCCCGGAAGGAGCCTACAGCTACAGTAATATGCTTACAGTACCATCCTCTATTGAACAACTCAATAGTCGCGTAGTTTTCGTAATACAACTAAATAACAAAAGCTCTGCGGACATATCGTCTACAGAGCTTTTTTATTATTCTTTTTTCGCAGCTGCGGCACCACTAGATATATCATCGCTGATCTCGTCGGTGTAGCCGTTCATCATAGCGGCAATATCATAATTGCTCTTACCGCCGATGCCGTCCTTTTGCATCATTGCTTCAAGAACTGCGATGTCGCTGGAAATATCAATGGACTCGTTCTTGAAAAGTTGGTCAACCTGTCCTTCAAATCCCACAGCCAGCATATCAAGGGTCTTTTCGATGTTTTCCTTTGACTTCTTCATGTTTTCTCCGGCAACCCCTACCCGCTCGATCCTGCTGTAAGATTCAAGAAGCTTCAAGGTCGTGGGGAGATAATAATTCATAAATGTGCGGATCTGGGGCATTGCCTCCAGGTGATCTGTGACGTAATCGAAAATGTTTTTCGTGTGTCCTTCGATCTTGTAGATACGGTCGGAAACCTCTTCGTCCTTGATCTCGTCGTTAAGTCGGCGGATCTCGCGAATTATTGCGGCAAAGTTATCCTCGGTCTCACTACCCGTTTTCTTTTCTTCTGCCGGCTTCTCATCGTCCACTGTTTTATCCTTGGTGAATACGTTTCCGTATACCTTGCGGTAATCGAACTGCTCTGGCTCGTCGGGAGTCGCATCCGGAGTACGCATAAAGTTGTTTGTACCCAGATCAATGTACGCTGTTTCGCCGAATTCGCCCTTGTCGATCATTCGCTGAACGTCTTTTCTCACACGCTTCAGGCTTTCGTTTGAAGCCGCGGCGATCTTTGTGAGATTCAGACTCTGTTTATTACCGATCAGCGTGCGAATACGTGCATAGCGGACGTCACGCTCCTTGACAGCCTTTGAGCCGAGAAGGAATCCACCTGCCGCTACAATGAACGGGAGGACTCCAACAAGAAACGCGCCGAGAATTGATGGGAACTGCAGATGGAACAAGTCTAAAGAAATTGCAGAAATGAACGACAGAACAAGAGACGCGATGCAGCCCAAAATCATCAAACCGTATGCAGGAGAAGATTTCTTCTTGCCTGCACTTTTCTTCTTGGCGGGAGCTTTGTGTTCCTGGCTGTTCATTGAGGTATGATAATATGGGTTATTACCGCTTTTTTCTTCGTTCTTTTCGCTTGATTTCAAGCTTGAAGAAATGCTGCGAAGAACCACAAGAATACCACCGATAACCGGATTGATGAAAAACGCCAACACGATTATTGGAATGGGCACGTCAAAGCTGAATTTGTTTTTGTTTGCCAATTTTCCGCAGCACTCCTTTGCTAAAGATTTGTGTTTTTATCAGTTATCAGTCGAGAGTCTTGAGGTATTCGATGCAACGCTTAACTTCTTCGGGACCGGAGGGAGAGAGGCTTTCGCTTTCAACTACGATACCGAAACCAAGTTCCTGAGCCTTGGCCTTAACAGCCGCAACAGGAGCATTACCGCTACCGAGAGAGCAGCCCTTACCGTCGGGAGAGCCGTCCTTCAGGTGGATAACGCGGATTCTGTCCTTCAGTCTCTCAAGTGTTGCAATGGGATCCTGCTTACCAACAAATGCCCAATATGTATCAATTTCAAAGAAGATGTCAGCGCGTTCTTCAAGTTCCTTGTGGATCTGGTAACCTTCGGGCATGATCTCAAATTCGATGTGGTGGTTGTGGAAACCAAGCTCGATTCCGTGTTCGCGAAGCTTGGGGGCAACCATATTGCACTGGTCAATGAACTCGTCGAGCTTTTCGCGGGTGCTGAGGTCGTGACCGGGGATAATATAGTACTTATTTCCGATGGTCTTGTGGAACTTAACTGTCTCGTCGAAGTTGTTTACAAGGTCTGCAAGTCCGGTGTGTGTACCTGCGCACTCAAGGCCGTATTCGTCAAGCCAAGACTTGATGTCTTCAGCAGAATTGCCGAAAAAGCCTGCAAATTCTATTGTTTTGTAACCGATCTCAGCCGCTACCTTGAGGGCTTCCTTAAGATCTGTTTCAGCCACGTCGCGGAGGCTGTACATCTGGATACCGTATTTCATTTTGGTGTACCGTCCTTAAACTGATTTGGTGTTTTACCATTAATAATTATTATATCAAATACACTTGATGATTTCAATATATTTATGCAAAAATTACGGAATTAATGCGCCCGGGAATAAATAAACGAGCGGCCGGACTTGCCGTTTTTCTCGATCACACCGCGAGCTTCCATTACCTTGACGACTGCTTGAGCCGTGTAGGTGTCAATTTTTGCGCCCTTCGCGAAATCCTTTACGGTGAAGTTCTCCGTACATTCCTCGGGGATATATTTGATATAGTCCTCGTCTGTGTTTATCTCTATCATGTCAAACACATCCGTGGGGATCCGCTCGAATCTGTGGGCGCCACGCTTCTTGTCGTAGCTCCACCCGTCAAGCAGCTTGTATTCGTCCATTTCAAGGAGCATTACCACAACGTTCAGGTTCTCGTGCTTCACATGAGGCAGTATGCGGACAAGCTCAAAGAGAGCGTCGTAAACGTTCTCCTTCTTTGGCGACGGTCTGCGGGATGTTATCTTTTTTGTGTCGGGGTCGATCCACGAAACGTACTTCTTTGCCGCCAAGGGATACACCAGATTCACCTTGTATTCCGGCAGATACGCCGCAAGCTTTGGGCCGAGACCTGAAAAACCGTGAGTCTCGATCTCTGTAATAACACTCCCCCGACGGATATCTGCGATAAATCCGTTTGTAGGCACCTCGTGGTAGTCTTCGTTCTCCTCGAAATATCTCTTCATTGCAAGGTGAAGAGTTTTTTCTTTGTATGTACCTATGTTGAATCGTTCGTGGACGTCAAAGGTCAAGTCGTAGGTTATCTTATAAAATCTTGCTTTGTTCAGTATCATATCAGTGGTACTTTTCTTTCAGCCAAGCGAGGAGTGCTTCAATGTCTTCGTTGTTGAGCTTCTTGCCGCGGTAAAGTGAGCTCAAGAAATTGGCCACGGAACCCGAGTGATACTGCTCAACGAATCTGCTTGTCATCCTCTGGAGATACTCGTCGCGGTCAACAAGAGGTGTGTAGCATCTTTCCTTGCCTGTTTTGTATGATTCGATAAATCCCTTGTCGCAGAGTCGGTTGAGAAATGATATAAGGGTGGGTGCCTTCCAGCCTCTCTCCCTGCCTATGGCTTTCATAAGCTTTGGTGAGGTTACCGGTGCTTCAACGCTCCAGATCGCCAGCATAACGTCAAGCTCTGCGTCAGGCAGTTTGATATCGTAGATACTTGCTGTATCCATATTTCGTACCGTCCTTTTTCTTTTTCTTTACTATATTATACATATGCCTAATGTGTTTGTCAATGGGGTAGCATATGGTAAATACTGCCCAAACAAAAAGCGGGGTGATGAACCTCGCTTTTAATGATTAATCTATTAATGGCAAATCTGAATTCAAAAGATCCCAATTATCTTTATATTTCTGTAGAAACTCTTTTTTCCCTTCCTCTGTAAATTCCTTAATATCTGTGTAGGAATTATTTATAATAAACATGTTACTTTCCTGATCTCTTCCGAGCACCGGAGAAGGAATTGAAAATGCAATTTTTCTTTCAACAGCGTACTTTTCATACTCACTATTTATTTCAACAACGGTTTGCCAAAGCAATTCAAGCTCATTATCATTTAGCATTCTGTATTCCGGCAAAACCAAATCGGCAAAGTAAGCACAGTGATATTTATACTTAATAGACTCATCGATTTTCCAGTCCATACTGCTCTTGTCAAGAAGATTCTTTAGTACAGTATATTCATAATCACTATCAATACGGTAATAAAATTTTGAAAACTCTCCTGCAACTAACCCGCGATTCATTACCCAATCGGAGACACTTGCAACGTGGCACTCAACACCATTGATCACCGCATCCCATTCACGGAACTCCCAATCGAATTCATCGTTTGTGTCGATGTATTTTTCTGAAACTATTACAGCATTGGGGTCAATTGATTTAGAATATTTTAAGATTTCGTCATAGGTATGATGTTTTTTTGTCCATCCATCGGGCGGAGCAAAATAGCAACCGGATAGACTAAAAATTAATAATAAACATAATACTACGGATGATACTTTTTTCATAGATTCCACCCCCCTCAACTTTATTATATCATATAGCAAAAATAAACTCAATCACAAGAATTAGAAATATAGTTTACTTTTTGCCGTCATCCCAAACGATCACCTTTCCAAAAAAGAAATAATCCCTCGACAACACAAATAAAAAAATCCCTGCACATATTGAATGCACAGGGATGATTTTTATACGTTATAGAATTTCACGTACCAGATAAGTGTGAGGACAACTCCAATGATGAGGAAGAAAAGTCCGGTTACTAAAATACAGCTGTTATTTCGTTTTTTTGCCTCGCTGAGTTTACGCGCACGGTAATCGGCGTATCTCTCTTGTCTTGCTCTGCCCATAGGGATAAATGTCAGCACCACGTTTCTGAGAACGAAGCTAATGCCTATAAGCGCGCCTTCGCTGCTTACATACATCATGCCCGCAAAAAGGGACATCAATATGCCGGCGACGAAGAATGCGTCTGCCAAAATCTGGACATTTACCGCCGCGCTTTGTGTGAAGAATCCTTTTGACCAGATCACAAGAAATGCGATAAGCAATTCAACGCCACAACAAACACCGTATTTTATTAATTTTACTTTGGTTTCCTCTTTCACAGTCGTTTAACCGTCCATCTTAATTACTTAACAGCTTCCTTGTATTTTTTCTCTTCTGCGTCGTTGCAGTACACGAAATGTCCAGGTGTGATCTCGCGGAACGAGGGTGTATCCACGGAGTAATCGTGCTCCGCAATGGGATTGTAGTGAATTCTTGTACGCTGCTTCTCATATACCGGGTCGGGCAACGGGATAGCAGAAAGAAGAGATTTCGTATAAGGATGCAAGGGGTTCTTGAAGAGCTCGTCCGAATCAGCAAGCTCAACCATCTTACCGAAGTACATAACGCCGATTCTGTCGGAGAAGTATTTAACTACCGACAGGTCATGTGCGATAAACATAATGGTAAGACCAAGTCTCTCACGGAGATCGTTGAGCAGGTTGATTACCTGAGCCTGAATAGATACGTCAAGAGCAGAGATAGGCTCGTCTGCGATAATCATCTCAGGCTGCATAATAACAGCTCTGGCGATACCAATACGCTGACGCTGACCACCGGAGAACTCGTGAGGATAACGGTCAGCATGCTCGCGCACAAGGCCAACCATCTCGAGGATCTCGTACACCTTCTCGTTGATATATTCCTTATCGGTAATACCGTTGATAACAAGTCCTTCAGCGATAATATCGCGTACGGTCATACGGGGGTCAAGAGAAGCAATAGGGTCCTGGAAGATCATCTGGATCTGGGTGATGAGCTTGCTTTTCTTTGCAACGCGAATGCGGTTAGTATACTCTTTTTTGAGTTTCTTAAGCAGCTCGTCGTCACCTTCTGCAGCGCTGAATTTCTTTGCATACTCTTCGTCAAGAGACTTTACAAGAGACTCAACATACTGCTTGTCAACAAGCTTGCTGTCAGACTTTGCATCTCTGAGGAGAGCCTGGTTCTTCGCAACTGTTTCAGCGAGTTCTTCGTTGATCTTCTTGATCTCTTCTTTGATCTCAGCCTTTCTCGCATCATCTGCATCCTTTTCAGCGCGGAGAAGCTTGATCTTCTTGGCTGCATCTGCACGGGCGTTGGTGATCGCGTCCTTATAAGCACGTGTGCCGGCACCGATTCTCTGGCCCTTAAAGTATACGTTACCGGAGGTAATGTTGTACAGCTTGATAATGGAACGACCTGTTGTGGTCTTACCGCAGCCGGACTCACCTACGAGACCGAAGGTTTCACCCTTTCTGATCTCAAAGCTTACATCGTCAACAGCCTTAAGGTCCTTACGTCCCAAACGGAAATACTGACAAAGGTGGTCCACTTTTAACAATACTTCATGATTATTCTCCATGGTTGCCTCCTCTTTCCTTCATGCGCTGGATACGTTCAGTAATTATCTTGGGAATTTCTACCTTAGGTGCGTTAGGATGGAGCAGCCAGGTTGCAGCAAAGTGTGTGGGAGAAACCTCATACATCGGAGGCTGCATTTCAAAGTCTATCTCCATTGCATACTTATTTCTTTCAGCAAACGCATCGCCTACAGGGGGATAAATCATATTCGGGGGAGTACCGGGGATCGCATCCAACTTTTCGTTGGTATCGAGGTCAGGCATAGAGGAAAGCAGTGCCCATGTGTAGGGATGCTGAGGATTATAGAATACCTCTTCTGCTGTGCCGTACTCTACGATCTTACCTGCATACATAACGGCAATTCTGTCCGCCATGTTTGCAACGACGCCAAGGTCGTGGGTAATAAAGATGATAGAAAGGTTGTGTTCGCGCTTGAGGCGGTTAATAAGCTCAAGGATCTGCGCCTGAATTGTAACGTCAAGTGCAGTTGTGGGCTCGTCACAAATAAGAACATCGGGGTTAGCAGAAAGCGCGATAGCGATAACAATACGCTGACGCATACCGCCGGAGAATTCAAACGGATACTGTCTGTAACGCATTCTCGCTTCGGGAATACCAACCTCTTCCATAAGCTTGATAGCTTTTTCCTTTGCGATTCTCTTGGTGAGTGTGTAAACTACCTGAGACGCCTTCGCCTTGAGGTAATCGATGATGTCGATACAATGCTTGTCAACATCAAAGTTCAAAGCATTTTCAACATCTGCCTTAAACTTATTCATTACGCGAGTGAGAACGGAAACGATTGTTTCGATCTGCACTTCGGGCTCGATAACAGACTTAGGAACGATCTTCCAGTCAACAGTCTTGCCCTTTGCAAGGAGTGCTTCTCTCTGCGCGGTCTGACGTGCAAAGCGAGCTTCCTCCTTGGGATTATTCTTAATATAGAAGAAGTACTTGTCAACTTCTCTTTCGATAGCTCCACCAAAGGTATAAGCTACGTTATCCTTAACAACAGCAAGGGGATCGATAGCTGCGAGAACGCTCTGGTTTGCGCGCTTCCAGGTTGCATCTGCATCTTTTGCAGAGAAAGATCCTGCTTTGAAGAAGCTGATAGCATTTTCAAGCTCTGCAATAGCAGCCTTCTTGTTTTCGATGGTCTTGTTAAAGGAATACTGAACTGCAATCTTTACAAGAGCAAGGAAGGAATCCATAAAGTTCTCGTTAAGGAACTTAATGGCAAGCTCGTTAGCCTCTTCTGCGGGCATCTTGCTAAGGTCGGTTTCGGGATTCTTGTATACGTAATAACCGATTCTGAAGAAGTTATACTGGGGCTGCTCAACCATGTCCTTTGCAGTCTGCTTAAGTGCTTCGAGAGCTTCAACAACCTCAGCAGATGCCTTGTTTTTAGCGGCACCCTTACCGGTGTTCTTCTTGGAAGCACGAATAGCACTATCAAGTGCAGCAGCATGTCCCTTAAGGCTATCTGCGTACTTGGATGTAAAGTACTTGTCATTGATATCCTTAAGCTTGCGGCGAATAACGCTAATAGCTGATGCTACGTCAACCTTCTGATTCTTCTCTGTGAGGAACAGAAGATCCTCGATAGCCGCGATCATTTCTTCAGCAGCGGTACGTGACTCGTTGTAGCTGTTCTCAAGCTTTATAGCCTGAATATTGAAGTTATCAAAGGTCTTGATATACTTGTCGATTTCAGCGGCAGAAATGCTTGTATTGCCGGATTCAGCAACAGCTTTCTTCATAATATCGGACATTTCCGCAAGAGTCTTGTTAAATGTTACGCGACCCTCTTTGCGGTTTGCCTTATTCTTAAGAAGCATAGCCTCGGTGATCTGTCTACCGATTCGCATAATGGGGTTAAGTGCAGACAAGGGATCCTGGAAGATCATAGCGATCTTGTCACCACGAAGCTTATGCATTTCTTCTTCGGGAATACGCATAAGGTCCTGGCCGTCATAAAGAATCTCGCCGCCTTCAAAGATAGCGTTACCTGCGGAAATACCCATAATCGCCTTGGAGGTTACAGACTTACCGGAACCGGATTCTCCAACGATAGCAAGAGTTTCACCCTTGTAAAGGTCGAAGGAAATGTTACGTACTGCCTGTACCTTACCGCCGTCTGTACGGAAGGAGATTTTCAGGTCATTTACTGATATTTTGATCTCTTTATTCATGTTTAGTCCTCCGTTCCTCTGAGCGACGGGTTGAACGCATCGCGTAATCCGTTACCGAACAAGTTGAAGCTGAGCATCAAGAGAACCAAGAATAGGCAGGGGAACAGTGCAACGTAGCCGGCATTTGCAACGATAGACTTCTGTCCTGCTGCAATAAGTGTACCAACACTGGTGGTATTACCTGCTTCAAGGTTAATGATACCCAAGTAAGAAAGGCTGGTCTCAGAGTAGATCATTGAGGGAATTGACAGAGCCATACTTGTTACGATGGTGCCGAGACCGTTGGGGAAAATGTGCTTAAACATGATTCTTGTATCACGTGCACCAAGTGTTCTTGCCGCCAGAACATATTCCTGATTCTTGAAGCGGTAGAACTGCATACGAGTTCTTCCTGCCATGCCGATCCATCCTGTCGCAAAGAAGGCTATGAATAGAACGAGCACCTGGCTTGTTGCACCCATGTGGTATTTCAAAAGTGTAATAACGATCATTGAAGGTACAGAACCCAAAATTTCGGCAAATCTTTCCATGAAGAGGTCGATCTTGCCTCCGAAGTAACCGGAAATGGAACCCCAGATTACACCTACGATGAAGTTAACCGCGACAACGATAAGAGCGAAAACAAAGGAGAATCTTGCACCGTATGCAAGGCAGGCAAAGATATCCTTACCTGTTTCAGTTGTACCAAACAGGAAGAGAGGCTCTTTGATGCCGTCCTTCTTTACTTCGTTGTGCTGGTAGATATAATATTCGTAGTATTCTGTTCTAACTTCGATACCGCCGTCAACCTTACGGCCGTATACGTAGTGGTAATACTTTCCGTCTTCTTCAACGCCCTGCTCTCCTTCAATTCTGAGGGAGTTATAATCTGCCATAAGGCTGTTAGCCTTGCCAACTTCGTACTTCCAATAGTTATTGATGATTTCACCATTCTCATCAAGCAAGGGACGAAGAATAGTTGCCTTAGGATTTTCTACCTTATAGTAGATATTAGCGTCGTATTTGTTCTTTTCAAGGGTAGGTCTGTCCTTGAGCTTAACAACAGGATAAAGAACCTGTTTGCCTGTTTCGTTCTGATATCTCTGAATATCATTAAACTCTTCAGGAGAGATGATCTTATACTTACCGAAGCCAACGCCATAATAGGTGTCATAACGGTAAGTATAATTTGCACCGTCTTCACTAACAGTGTATTCACCGTTTTTGATTACTTCTCTGCCTGTTTCGGAAGCGAGAGCAAAGTCCTTAAGATATCCGATTAAGTTTGTGTTCTTTACCTTGCAGCCATCCCAGAAGTTAATATCACTGTTGGCAAACAGGTTTGACTTAGGTGTTACGTATGCATAAACCATATCGTAATATGCGGGCTGGAAAGGTGTAAAGAAAGGTGCGATTATCGCGAAAAGGAGCAAGACAGCAATGATTATACCGGCAACAACTGCGCCCTTGTTCTTTGCAAAGCGCTTGAAAGCACCCTGAAAATAGCTTACGGGCTTTGTTTCAAATTTGCTGTCATGATATATATCATTTTTTGTCGCAAACTGGAATTTTTCTGCGGGGATATTATCAATATTATAATTCATAAATTACTTAGCCCCCATTCTGATTCTCGGGTCAATGAAACCGTAACTGATATCGATAACGATACCTGCTGTAAGGCTTACCAAGGTATAGAAGCCGGAGAGCAGCATAAAGAAGTCGTAGTCCTGGAATGTGATGGAGTTAAGATAAAGTCCACCAACGCCGTTGATCGCAAAGATCTTCTCAATAATAAGTGAACCGGAAAGAACAGAGATAAATTCACTGAGAATTGAGGGGAAGATTACAACCATTGAGTTACGCATTGCATGACGGTAGATAGCCTGACTCTTTGTAAGGCCTTTTGTTCTCGCCAGAAGCATGAATTCTCCTGTAAGCACTTCGGAGAGCTCTGCACGGGTGTATCTTGCATAACCTGCAATAGAACCCAAGCACAAAGCAAATACAGCCGGAATCATAGAGCGGAATACTTCCCAAGTGAAGTAATCGTCGCTCGTCGACATCGTCAATGGGAACCATCCGAGCTTAAAGCAGAATACATACTGGAGCATAAGAGCCAATACAATTGAGGGAACCGATATCAACAAAATAATGAAAATATTGATCACCTGGTCCTGCCACTTATTCTTTTTAAGCGCAGCCAAAATACCCAAGCCAAGACCGATCGGTACACCGATGAGGGTTGAGTAAATGTTTATCAAAATTGTCGGCGGAAGATGGCTAACAAATACCTTCCAAATGTTCATGTTAAGGTATTCACCATAGGTGGTTACAATACCGAAGTCGCCTTGTGTCACTATTCTCTTGATATAGGTTCCGAACTGGATCAATATCGGTACTCGGTCGTAGGTCCATACGCCATTTTCACCCTCTTTAATGTTGGTGATCCAGCCTCTACCCTCGAGAGTCTTCATAACGATCTCAGGGTCCTGGCCAGGAAGAGCATTAGTGGGGATAGGCAGAAGCTTGATAAGCACAAAGCACATCGTGAAAATGATGAAGAATGTGAACAGCATCAAGCCCAAACGCTTCGACACATATTTAAACATATACATAGGTTTTTCTCCTCTGTTTTGTTGTTTTCTAATTCATAGTGTTCGAGCCCAATAAAGCAGTTGTTTATAAAAATCTGTGCGTAATAATTCCACGCACTGCTCAAACTAACGTTTTAAAATATCAGAAATACTTCGATTAATAGTTTTTATTATAACTGTTATTAAGCCTGTCGCTTGCTATTATCTGTCTTGTAAAAATTTTATCTTTTTCTGTAAGAATTCTATCCTTACTAATAATATCAAATGCCATACAATCCAAACCAGCGGTGGGCAAAATAACCCACCGCCGTCGGAATTGATTTAACTAATCTGAGTTATTCAGTCAGTAATCTGAAATTACTCGGACTTCTTGTACTCTGCAGAGAGGTCGTTGTTGTTCTGAGCAACGAATTCAGCCCATTCAGCGTCTGTGTACTGAACTTCCATGTATCTGATACCACCGAAGCCCATGAATGTGTGTTCGTCTGCGGAGAAGTAAGAGAACTTAGCACCGAGGAAGGATCCACCACCGTCAGCGATAAGCATTACGGAGCGGGATTCCTTAATTGTGAGTTCTTCGAGAGCGGAGAGGATCATAAGTCTTGCTTCTGTAGGAGCAAAGCCTGCGCCCCAGTTGTATGTCTTAGGCTGATTTTCAGTTCCAGCAAGACCGTTGAGGCAGTAGAACCAGTTCTGTACGCTCATGGTGATAGTTTCGCCAGCACCATCATAATCGCCTGCAGGCATTGTGAGAGTCATATCGATAGCGGAAGTATCCCAGTACATATGGTAGTTGAGGTCGTCATCGGGGTTAACGAATGCGCCGATGATGTCGAAGGGGTTAAATGCGTTACCGGAGAAACCGTAACCGAAACCGATCTGAGTTGCACCAGTACGGAATGCTTCTGCCCACTGTGCGCCAGCAGATGCATCGAATACTACGTCGATCTTGTCTTCGAGAGCTGTACCAACTGTGAGGTCGTCAAGAACTTCCTGGAGGTAGGTTGCTCTGAATCTCTGCTTATCGGTATCAGAAGAAGAACCGTAAACGAGAGTGATGTTCTTTGTAGGATCGTAGCCATACTCTTCGGGGTTAGCGAGGAGGATGTCAATAGCAGCCTTCATCTTTTCCTTAGCAACTACAGGGTTGTAACCTGTGAGTGCGTCGTAAGCGTCGTCTGTTTCGAGACCAACGAGATCGCCGCTGGACCAGAGGCCGTCAGCACCCTGTTCGAAGCCGTAAGCGCGGAGGATACCTTCCTTAGCGATTGTGGTGTTACGATACTGACCACCGTCTTCGAGTTCAGGAGAGTTTTCGATGTCATAGTAGTAAGCTACGTTAAGGAGACCGAAGCAAGGAACGGAAGAACCGGGCCAGATCTTTTCAACGATGTCGCTTCTGTTGAGAGCGAGGTTGAATGCATGTCTGAATTCCTGGATAGCAAGGATACCGTTGTTGTTTTCGCTTTCCTTAAGCTTAGCGAGGTTGGAGTAAAGCTGCATACCGAATGTACCTGTGGAGGTAGAGGTGAAGTATACATACTTGGAGTCAAGGTATTCACCTACGTTTTCGGTCTGGAGAGATGCGTCGTCATAAGAACCGTTAAGGAAGCCCATCCACTTTGTAGCGAATTCTTCAACCTTACGGCAGTTGATAGCGGTAATGTTGTACTGGTTCTTGTACTGTTCAAGACCCCAACCGTACCAGTTTTCGTTCTTAACGAGCTTATAGTGAGAACCTGCTTCAAACTCTACGAGCTTGTAGGGACCCCAGCTTGCTGTTGTTTCGAGAGAGGAGTTGTAGTTAGATGTCCAGAGAGTAGCGCCGTCAGCGGGAGCGATCTTGCAGGACTCGTACAGATCCTTCTTAACTACGGGGAGGCTGGAGAAGTAGTAAGGAGCCCAAACGGAGAGGCTGCCGTCATCCTTAAGGAATGAGTAAGCCTTGTCGAGGCAGATAACGATAGCGTTTTCGGAATCGATGGAGTAAATACCAACGTCTTCCCACTTAACGTCACGGTTGGTGTTTTCAACGTAAACAGCTGCATCGTAGCCTGTGCCGGGTTCGAGGTAAGCACCATAGTTTTCGTAAAGGAACTTACCGGAAACGGGGTCTGTGCCGTCAGCGTTGTTGTAAACAGTTTCGTCAGTGATAGCAACCCACTCAGGAGCTTCGTTGCCTTCTGCGTCAGTGTAGCCTGCAGCACCCCACATGTTCCACTGGTTAGCGTAAACAGTTTCGCCTGCGTCGATAGCTTCCTGAACGGATGCGTAGCCAAGGCTACCGATTGTCTCGTAGGTTCCTTCCTGGTTCTGGAAGAAGTAAACCTTGGAGTTCTTGATCATGAGAGTATCATAGTATGTGTTTGCGCGGAAGTTCATGAAAGCGGGGTCGAGGAGCTGCTGCATAGAGTATACGAAGTCAGCTGCTGTGATGGGTGTACCATCATCCCACTTAAGGTCGTTGCGGAGAGTGATCTTCCATGCGTAGCCACCTTCTGTCTTCTGCTCGTCTGTGTAGCCCCACTTAGCGTCAACTGTAGCAGTAACGTCTTCGAGCTTTGTAGCAGCAGAGTAGTTAGTGGTGTATGCGCCGGGAACGATAGCGTCCTTGTTGATGGAGCCGTCTGCGTTGAACTTTTCGTCATTTTCGAACTTGTAGTCATAGTCGAAGAATGAAGAACCAATGTAGCTCATAATCTGAGTATCATTGTTGTCAGCGTAGGTGAATTCGTTCCAGTTGCTGGGCATTACAGATGTGGTTGTGTTGTATTCAGCCTGCTTGGGAACATACTGTACAACAGGATCTACATTGGGAGCTTCTGTTTCGCCACCAACGTTGGGAGCCTGTGTTTCTACAGGGTCTGTTTCAACAGGACCGGAAGGAGTAGTACAGCCGATAACCATACTAGCAACCATAACCAAACACAAAGCCATCATAAGTATGGATCTGAGTTTTTTCATAATGTTTTTCCTCCATTTATGAAATAAAAAAATTTTTGTCTCATTACCCGCAAGACTTATTTTTTGCATTTTTTATGCCAGAACCTGCAAAAATACACAAAATAAGCCTGCGCGAATATATGGATATTCAAATTATACCATGAAAACTTTTATTTGTCAACCATATCTTTGAATCCTTTTGATAAGATTATGCAATAAATGCACGAAAAATTCAAATAGTACAGTATAATTATACCCTTTTTGCAATCAAAGGAAAATTTTACATCATTTTTTGTTAATGCATTGTCAATATTTCAAAAAGTCAACGGCGAAGTATATTTCTCCAATATTCGCACATACTAACTCCGCAGTCCAAAATAACAAAGGAGATTTTTTTATGAAAGCAACAGGCATTGTACGCCGTATCGACGATTAGGTTATAATAGGAGCAAGGTCAGAAAGCCTTGAAAACACTGGTGTTTCGCTGATTTTGTCCAACTTCACGAGCAAGGTGAAAGCAAGCTGTATGACTGCGGTGAGCTGCAACCGCG
>SVSJ01000040.1 GCA_015064355.1 Oscillospiraceae bacterium
GCATTTTCCATCATACAAAAATTTCATAGTTCTCTCGCGAAATTCTCTCCAAATTCCGGAGCATTTCGCTAAAGATACCCTACGGAGGGTTATCGAAGTGGTCATAACGAGGCGGTCTTGAAAACCCGCGCGTAACTGTTCCTTTTGTTCCCTCAAAATCCTTGTCATATCAAGGGTTTTCGGCATTTTCCATCATGCAAAAATTTCATAGTTCTCTCGCGAAATTCTCTCCAAATTCCGGAGCATTTCGCTAAAGATACCCTACGGAGGGTTATCGAAGTGGTCATAACGAGGCGGTCTTGAAAAACTCTCGTACTTGTCACAGGCAACTCGCGTAATCTCTTGTTTTCTGCGATTATCTGCGTTTTTCTCTCTTTTTCGCCGATGTGGCTGCATCTGAAATTGAGGTCATCTCGCAGTTTTCTCGCAATTTTGAAATTGAATATTTTTTGGTTTTTGTTGTCTTTTAGGTGACAAAAACGTTCGCAGGGTTATCGAAGCGGTCATAACGAGGCGGTCTTGAAAACCGTTTGGGGCAACCCACGTGAGTTCGAATCTCACACCCTGCGTCAAAAATGGGGCTGAAATTGAGGTTTTGGCTCCATTTTCTTATTGTTTTTGGATATTATGTGGAGTTGTCCCTCCACTTTCGAATTTTCGACTTTTTGTCCCGAAGTGAATTTTTCAATTTATCTCGCACATCTCGCAGTTTGCGAGAGCGTTGCCAATCGTATTTGCGCTTGCTAATTTGCTTGCGCTGTCGATGTGAGCGTAGATGTTTGCAGTTGTACTCATGTCGGAATGACCCAACCAATCCTGAATCATTTTCATCGGTACACCGTTTGCAAGCAGAAGCGAAGCGCAAGAATGCCTTAAGTCGTGAAATCTGATTACTTTCATATTATTTTTTCGCAGAACAAATTTAAAGTGCTCTGTTATGTATTGAGGTTTTATCAGATTTCCTAAAGCATCGACGCAAATATATTCGTTGTATTCTTCATTATAAAGGCTACGCATTATCTTTCGATATTCTGCTTGTCGTACTTTTTCTTCGTTAAGGACTTCTTCGATATATGGGATCAGCGGAAGTGTTCTATATGAGGATTTTGTTTTCAAAACGTCCATCCCTTTAGTGTCTTTACCATTCGGTGTGTTTACTTCTATGATTTTGTGACGAATGACAATCTTTTTTTCGCTGTAATCAATTGCATCCCACTTTAATCCGAGTACTTCACTTCTTCTTAAGCCGTAATAAGCGGTTAAAATCACGGGCAGTCTCATTGGATCTCCGTCAAACTTTTCTATCATAGTTTTTAGTTCATCCGCATTGTAGTAACTGCCTATGTATTGTGTGGCTTTCGGACGGTCTGCTTGGTCGCATGGATTTGTGGTAATTATCCTGCGTTTAACAGCATTCTTGAAAGCAAGATGCAGTAATGAATGATGTCTTTGTGCCGTCGCACCAGTGAGTCCTTCCTTGTATAAGTAATAGTAATACTCGTTGAGATCATCTCCCGTAGTATCTTTGACAGAAATTCCTGTATCCGAAAAATACGGAACCATTCTTGTGTCTACCATCATCTTATAGCCTTGATATGTCAGTATAGCAATATTTGGTTTATATTGCTCCAGCCATTCTACGAGATAATCGCTGAGCAACATATTTGCAGATTGTTTTCGTTCCCGCTCTGCCTTTGAGAGAGATTCCATCAAATACAATTCGCCAGTATTATATTTGGCGAGAATCTCATTCATTCTGTGAGTCGCTTCTGTTTTTGTGCCTCGTTTGGCGTCAAGATCCAGGCTTGTCCATTTCTCCTTTCTTCTGCCTTTAGTATCGTATAGATTAATGACGGCATACCATTTTTTGTTTCTTTCGGTCAAGTGACCAGTAATTCTTTTCATAGTATTGTTACCTCGTGGAAGATATATTTTGTTGTCTTCCTGAGTTTCCGTCGGCACTATCTATGATACCACAGAATTGCTCACAAGTCCAGTGATTACTGGGTACTGTTCGTGAAACAAATTGATAACTTTTGTTATCCATCAAGTAATTGATCAGACACATTTTCGGGACTATTATTTTACCTCCAATTTTGATGCTGTTCAGCTTTCCGGAATTTATTAACGCATACGCTTTATTTTTGCCGATGCGAAGTATTCTGGCAACATCAAGCGCTGTTAATACTTCTGGCTCGGTTTTTAATATAGATAGGTACATCCTCTCAGTCATGTTTTTTTACCTCTTTTATGTGTAGATCTAAACTATTTCTTAAAGCTGTATCGATTTTGCTCATTTGATAATCGTTCAAACGATCAATATATGATCCTAGCCGTATCTTATCAATTGTCTTGATTTGTTCTGCCAACGCTAACGAAGTGGACGCGAGTCCTTGAGCATCTATTATCACATGTGTTGGCAAATGAGTTTTACCCAAATTGCTTGTGATAGCAATGATTATAGTTGTATCGCTGTGAGTGTTTCCAACATCGTTTTGAACGATTAGAACGGGACGGACTCCTCCTTGCTCTCTTCCGACAGTTGGAGACAAATCAGCATAATATATTTCGCCCCTTTGTATTTCTTTCATTTTTGTTTTCCTTTAATCAAATATGTAAAACAGCGGCCGTATGCTTTGATGAAACGACCGCTGTTATTTTTTATTTCGTATTGTTCGTATTTATCCTCGAATCTCCCCGAACAAGGGCATACAGCAGACGGACAGTTGCGGTCTGTCTCCATTGGAATCTCACCATCGCCGGGTACTCCGCCGACCGCGCCATAGGCTACGGAAGTATCATTATCCCCGCTAACTGTCATCGCATTCCATAGGTAGCAATCCCATGGTCGAGCTCTATGACTCTGTTGCTTGCCGGCTCATCACCCTGCATTAGCGAGAATGTATCTGCTGAAGGAATATGTAGTTGTCAATGAACAACTACCGTTATTACGGTAGCACTGATAGATGATAAATCATCCTCTCAATTACTACCTCAATAGAGCACAAATAGTAGCCCCTCAAATTAAAAGTTTTCTTAATTTTTTTATTGCATCATCAATTGAACGCTTGACAGGCATTTTTGTGCATCCATCAAGTTGCGCGATTTGCTCATATGTATAGTCATAAAAATAATACAGTATGACTCTTTTTCGTTGTACTTCTGTCAGCTCAGGCAATGCAGCGTGGAGTTCTTCAGAAAGTATTCTTTTCAATGCTGATTCTTCTGTGATATCTTCTGAAAAGGTTTCTATGCTATCCATTGAAGTGTGATGACGCTCTGATTCATTTAGATATGACAGATCATCAAGCTCAAAGCTGTTGAATTCATTGAAAAGAGACTCTTCTATCTCAATGGTATGAGAAACTCCATTTACATCATTGAACTCAACAAAATACTGCGGTGTTTTGGTATCAATTCCTATCGAATAGATTTTGTATGGATTGTCTTTGGATTTGCGTCTTTTGGGCCTTGGATCTACTTCTTGCGGATATTTCTTATCCATCATTATTTCCTCCGTTTTTGATTTGAAATATTGACCAATCAAAAACGAAGGTGGCGGTCCTCTACAACGGGGAATGATGCATATAAAAAAGCAAAATACGTCCATCTGACTAAATCGAAGACGAACGTATTAGATAAATAATTATGTATTTGGGTTCACCAATATTCGATATTATTCCACATTACAATACACCCAAGTGATGTAATACAGTGAATTTACTGCAATCAAGATGTATTGTAGAATATTTATGAGGTGAATTGTAATGTTGGATTGTTCTATATATTTAGGTAATGCCGTGAAAAAAGCTCGCGGCAAAATGCATTTAACGCAAAGTGAAGTGGCGGCAAAAATTGATGTGGATGTTCGTACTGTTCTGAACATTGAGAACAATAAAGGCAACCCTAAGCTTGAAGTTTTGTTTCCGCTTGTTCGTGCGTTAAATATGGACACACAGGAAATCTTCTATCCTGAAATGTTTAGAGAATCTATTTCACTTGTTAAACTGCAACAACTGGTTGGTGAATGCAGTGATGAAGAGGCAGAAGCTTTGATACCAATAGTTTCTTCAGTAATATCAGCACTGCGGAGCAAAGAGTCACAAGAAATCGAATAAACAAAAAGAGCCTGCTACTCCTTTATCGAGTAGCAGGCTCTGCGCTTTTAAGCGTCCGGCTCTTTGCTTATTACCATTTTTAGTTGTACGACATTAATTTTTATTTCTGTCTTACACTTGGGGCAAAATAGTGGAAAGTTTATTAGCGTGGTGTCTCTATACACCTTGGTTCGGGTTTTACCACCGCAGAGAGGACATTTGATCCATAATGATTGTATCTTTTGTTCGTCCATTATAAATCTCCTTTATTGAATTAGCTCTGCGTCTGGCGTCTGGCTTGAGGGATGACCATAAGGATACTTTATTTGAGTATATCTTTTGTTCGATAGATTTCATTTTCGAGTACTACAGAATTTTGAAATTCTGGTGCTTCATCAAATATTTGGGGCATTAAATAATATTCGCTTCTGAAATAATCAGCAATCTTATGTAAATTTTCTTCAGATTCATCAAATTTTAATAGGATATCTCTATCAACTAGCTCATTTACTGCTTCATCGAAATCTTCCTCAAGTTTCTTGGTATGTAAACAGTTTTTTATGTCCAGTGGAAGTTCAAACAGTTCGACATAGCAGGATTTTGCCTCGTTATAACTATATGTTTCCAGTAATAGCAGTATGATTGTAGCAGTTTTGTTAAGATAATGACGTTTCTTAGAATATCCGTCGTGAACAATTGCATTTCCTGTAGAAGATGCAGTTATAACGGTGTTTGGTTTGGTACAGTATATCATAATTAGCCCTTTACATTTTTATTGGATTTTATATATTGTTTTTGTGAGTAGTATGGAGTTTATTTAATGATTTAAGCTTGTTATTTACTTCTAATTCTAATTCACCTGTTTCAATTATTTTTTGAGCAATAATTTCATAATTATATGACATATATCTAAAAGAAGACTTTAGTAATAACAATTCAATTTTTCTCCAGGATTGAATGATTATTTTTATTTTTTCTATTATATCATAATCAATTTTTAGAGACG
This sequence comes from Oscillospiraceae bacterium, assembly GCA_015064355.1. Classification (GTDB taxonomy): domain Bacteria; phylum Bacillota; class Clostridia; order Oscillospirales; family CAG-272; genus UMGS1696. The sequence continues at coordinate 5,104 of SVSJ01000040.1, forward strand.
CTGCTGCTTGCAACATGAGCCGTCTAGTAGGTAAGATTGAATCAAAGTGAAGCTTAAAACATATCTTTTTGATATTTTCAGTAATAATATCAGCAGGAAATAAACGTGGGATGCTACGAATAAAGTTGCTTAAATTATCTATTATTCTGTTATCAATAGAATACTGAGCCAAATTTGTCAATAATGAGAAATGCGGCGAATAGGAACTAATGTTTTGCATATTGATTTCGTAATATAGTCTGTTATTAGCTTCCCACGCATCAAGTAATTCATTTTTATTTATGACACCATAATAGCTCTGAGGAGGGTAAGTTGGAACAAAACTGTCAAGAATTTCAAAGTAATTATTAGAAATACCAACTATCATTATGCAATGACTACTAATAGAACCTCGAAATGCTTTGTTATAATTCAAGTAGTTAGACTTTAAGAATATTGGAACGGGGTGTCCAATCGACAATTTTTTATTTAAATATTCTACAAAGTCTGAGTTCGATTTAGTAAATTGTTTTCTGAAGATTTCTATATTATGTGTAGAAAAAAACGTTCTTGCCACTTCACCGAGTGAATTAGTAATGGTGATATTTTCGAAATTGCAATTATCAATTCTAAAAGTAGTTAAATAATTGTTTTTTTCAAAAAAAATTATAGATGGTGTGATTTGTGGATTCCAGTATGAAGCAATGGCCGCTAGAGTTGAAAACTCACAGTGTATGCCTTCTGATTGAAGAAAATTATCAATATTCATATTTGAGAAAATTAGTCTTGACCAATAATCCTATAATGTTAATTAAAAATTGAATGAAGATAAAAACAATTTGCATGATATATGCCAATAAAAGATGTGTGAATAGAATTCTAATACTATTCAACTATTTTTTTTGCTATGTAGTCTTTAATTGGATTTAATTGATCTAAATAAGTGGTTTCATTATTAATTATATAGTTAGCAAATTTTTCTGTAGGCAAACAATACTCCCTTTCGCGATGGCGGGCGCACTTTAAGTAATAATCTCCTATATACTCTGGAGTTTGTTTGAATTTCAACATATTTCTAATAATTCTTCTATATATACAAGTCTCGGGACTTGCATTAACAAATATTTTTATATCAAATAAATCTCTTATATGTGGAAAATAAAAAGCTAACACGCCTTCAACAATAATTAATTCGTTATTACAGGTTATATTATTAATATCAGAGATTAATAGGTTCCAGTTGATAGAATTAGGATGATTCCAATCAGGATAGAAGGAACATATGCATCACTAACAAAAACATCTGAATACTTTTCTCTATAACCAATAATATTAAAATAATGATAAATCCCCTCGCCCCCGCGAAATGCTTTACTGTATGTTTATGAAAAATATTCAGAAGAATCAGATCGAAGTGTTGTAAGAATTGCAAAATTTTCTACGGGAGTAACATGTATGCAATATGTGGCAAATTGCATAAAAAACTATATAGCAAACGCCAATGATAAACTTGACAAAAATATTCTTCTTTCTTGTCTCAAAATATATGAGTCTCACCATTTATTACTAGATATGATGTGTTATTTCACAAAAAGTATAACTCGAAATACTGCAATCGACGAACTAGTAAATAACTATAGACAATTTGTACAGAAAGCAGAAATCGCATACAAACTTAGCGAAAAATATAAGATCTCACAGAATATAGATATATTAAATAGAATAGTTGATATATACACTTATCTTTACACAGAAGAAAAAACATTACTTTGGGAACTAGCTTCTATTACACAAACCACATATACATACATAGGAAAATTCGAAAATAATATTAGTATTGGATGATATTATTAAAAAATGGATAAAAAATACAACATTATATCACACACACATTGAGACGATGGCAATGACGAGGGATATTTTCTTCATCTAAGCCAATGAAAATGCAGTTGTGATATTTATCATCCTCATACAATACGTTTGCTTGAATAAAATGTTCGATAACTTCAGGAGCAATACGTCGTTCATTTACAAGATAATCGTGTATGCGATTTGTTAAAATATTTCTGTTTGGCAATACTAGAGCAGAGGATTTAATAATTTTTTACTGTTCATGTAGTTGCGCATTTCTTTTATTGAAATATAGATTAATAGATTGCCGATTTGAGCGGGAAAAAGAGGTAAAATTCACCTCGCATCACAACGAAGCGGTTATTGTAATAGAGCGAATATTATGCTATCATTATTACAGAAAAACAAAAGACAAACAGGAGGTCAATCATGCAGTACTCAATCAAAGGAATAGGCGAGCGCATATCTGCGGCACGTAAAGCTGCAGGAATCACACAAGAAGAGCTGGCGGCAAAGCTTACAATAACTCCACAGGCCATATCAAAATGGGAAAGAGGCACAGGACTCCCGGACATCAGCGTTTTGCCGGAATTGGCAGAAGCACTTGGGATATCGGTGGGAGAGCTGTTCGGCGAAAAAGCAGATCAATCCACACCTAATATTTTCAACGGTCTTCCCCTTGTTGCCACCTCAAACGGAATTGGCTGCTACTCTGACAAAGCCGTTATTTCTGCTGACGAAACTTGCGTCAAGTTCACCGACGGAAGCGTTGCGGATTTTGAGACGCAGACTGTGATAAACAAAGGTGCTGGGGATGTGCGCCTGGTGGAATTTGACAATTCCTTCGTGCCAAGCAAGTCACAGCCCACCACCTTTGAGACAGAGCTTGATTACTTTGAAAACCTCGAGCTCACCCTCAGTAACTGCTGCAACCTGGAGATCATAGGCGAAGAAGAATCCAAGCGCGGGATATTCGCAAGCGGCTCACCACAGTTTATTTCAAATATCGACTCTTCATTGCGAGACAACACTCTGTATCTGAATGTTAGAAGCGCCGAAGGAAAGCATGGCAAGGAAAACAACAAGCTGACTATATATACAGGCCTCACATACGGAAACAGTATAAAAATTGCGGCAAACGGCAGCGGTAACGTGTCATTCGGAATCCCCTTCAGAGAAGCGGATATTACCGTAAGCGGTGAGGCAGACGTTTTTGCTAGTAATATTGATGCGATCTCTGTCACAATAAACGGTTGCGGAAACGTACATTTCGGGAACGCCGTTACGTTAAATGCAAGAATTAACGGCGCAGGAGATTTAACCTTTGACTGTGTGGGCGGAAGTGCGTCGGTGACAGTTTCGGGCGCGGGAGATGTACGGGGAGATTTCGTCAATTCTCTAACCTTCCGGGTAAATGGTGCGGGAGATATTTCCATTCGCGAGGTCAGCCATCTTCTCTCCATAAGCGTAAACGGAAAGGGAGATGTAAAATGCGGCGGAGAAGTGGACGACATGTGGATATGCGTCGGCGGAGTTGGCAATATCGACCTGAAACAGCTTGTGACAAAGAACGCAAAAATTGACCTTGGCGGTGTGGCTGATGTAACAATAGGAAATATTACCGGGCAGTCAACAGAGCGGGTATCAAAGGAATCTTCGCTGTGTGTCCTCAAACGTGGATAAGTTAATAAATAGGGTGGAAATCATTATCGTTTTCTGCCCTGTTTTTATTGACAAAATTCACTCCCTATGCTAAAATCGAAATATACAAAAACTTTCCGAAAGGAATCGAAAAATATGAAGTACGTTGACAAATTGAACGCCTTGCTCTCCCACAAAAAGGACAGCAAATGGGCAGAACGAATCCTGTCCGAGCTTGTTTATCTTGACGCTATCTCCAAGCATCAGAACAGCATCTATGATCACCGTATTGAAGAAGCGGCAGATTACCTCCTTTCCGTTTTCAACGAAGAGGGCGTTATCTCAAAATCCACCTGCCTTGCGGCTGAAGAAATGCTTTCCGACCTTGGCCCAGTGGCAAAGAGCTTCAAGGAGCTGTTTATAGGTCACGCGCACATGGACATGAACTGGCAGTGGTCCTATAACGAAACTGCCGCTATGACAATCGACACCATGCGCACCATGCTTGAGATCATGCGCGAGTATCCCGACTTTACCTACGGCCAATCACAGGCATCGACATACGAGATCGTCGAGAAGCACTGCCACGAAATGCTGGACGAAGTGAAGATGCGTATCAAAGAAGGCAGATGGGAAGTTACCGCGGCTGAATGGGTTGAACCCGACAAGAATATGCCTGATGGCGAATCCCAGACACGTCAGATCCTCCAGTCAAAGAAGTACTTGTCAAAGCTTCTTGAAATTGATCCCGCAAGCCTCGACTTCGACTTCGTTCCCGATACCTTCGGTCATAATGCCAACGTTCCCGAAATTCTCGTGAATGCAGGCGTAAAGTATATGTACCACTGGAGAGGTGTTGAAGAAAACCCCAGAGTTTACTACTACCAGGCTCCCTCCGGCAAGCGTGTCCTTGTTTACCGCGAATACGTTTGCTACACCGGCGAGATCGAGACCAACCGCTTCGAGATCGTTCCCGAATTCTGCGCTGAAACAGGTCTTGACACATACCTTTGCGTGTTCGGCGTAGGTGACCACGGCGGCGGACCCACAAGACGCGACATCGAGCGCATCGTTGAATACCGCTCCTGGCCTCTTACTCCCACCATTGAGTTTGGTACATACAAGCAGTTCTTTGAAGTGATAGAAAACTCCGGCATTGAAATACCCGTTGTTGACAAGGAACTCAACTTCCTCTTCAACGGTTGCTATACAAGCCAGGCAAGAATAAAAATGGCTAACCGCTACTCTGAGGCTCGTATTAACGAAGCGGAAGAGCTTGCAGCCGCTGCATCTGTACTTATGGGCGCGAAGAGGGATCCAGACTATCTGGACCAGTCATGGAGACAGATCCTCTTCTCACACTTCCACGATATTCTCCCCGGCTCCGGTGTTCTTGAGTGCCGTGAACACGCAATGGGTCAGTTCCAGGAGATCCTTGCTCACGTCAACACCTACGCCAGCCTTTCTATGAGAAAGATCGCAAGTGCTATCGACACGTCAAAGATCCCCTTCGTTCACGTTGAAGGATCCACCACCGAAGGTGCAGGAGCAGGCTTCAAGCAGTCCGTTCCGCTCCGTTGGAACTTTGCAAACGTTGAAACCGGAAACGGCCCTGTTCGTGCGATCCACCTGTTCAATACTACCTGCTATGACAGAGACGAATTTGCAAGATTTGTGGTTTGGAACTATGAATACGGTCACGGAAACGTGGATTTCATTGATCCGGACGGCAACAAGCTTGACTACTGCATAGAAAAGCTCAGCGATACCAATATGGGCTTCTGGGGACACCAGTTTGCCAACTATCTGGTACACGTAAAGGTTCCCGCATTCGGTTACACCACCATCGTTATGCAGCCCAAGGAAGCACCCGATCACCTCTGCCCCAACTCATGGATGTATATGCGAGGAAACGATTTCGCTCCTTCTCAGGACAGACCTATCGTTATCGAAAACGAAAACATCCGCGCAACCTTTGACAATATGACCGCAGAGCTTATCGAGCTTTACGATAAAGTGACAGGAGAGCAGCTTATTAACGAACCCTCATGTTACTTCCGCCTGATCAAGGAAGATACCAAGCGCCGTATGACTTCCTGGATCGTTGGTCCTTATACAAAGATCATTGACCTCAACCGCGAGGGTAAAATGAGAATCACTCGCGTAAACTGCGGCGGTCACAACAAGTTCATTGATTACACCATTGAATACGGCACGACTATCATCGAATGCTCCGTTTCTCTCAAGGACGGCAGCCGCTATCTCGAATTTGATACTCACGCATACTGGACCCTTGAATCCGAAGACAAGAAAACTCTCCCGCAGCTCAACTTTGCAGTTCCCGTTACTTATGAAACAAACGGCAAGAGCTACTGCGACATTCCTTACGCAACTCTCGTTCGTGATGAAGGCCCCTATGACGTACCTTGCCTCAGCTACATCGGTATCGGCGGCGAAACCAAGGATCAGATCGGTATCGTAACTGACACCAAGTACGGCTACCGCAACTGGGAAGGGGAGGGCTCTGTTGATGTGCTTCGTACAGCTTACGATCCCGACGTTTGCAGCGATAGAGGACATTTCTTCACCCGAATCGGCGTTATGGTAGCTCCTGTGGATGATATGAGAAGAATCTCCACCGAGTTCAACCATCCGATGGTATACATGAACGGCACAGGCCACGAAGGCACACTTCCTCTCACAGGTGCTGCATTCAAGGTTGAAGGTGACGTTGTTACTTCCTGCATCAAGCATTCCGAAAACGGTCGCGGCACAACGGTTCGTATTTTCGACGACAAGGGCGCGGATCAGACAGCGTATATCACAGTGAATGCTGACGTGAAGGCGGCATACCTGACAGACACCAATGAAAACGTTATTGAACCCCTTGCAATCGAAAACGGCAAAGTGAAGGTTACAGTTCCAAAGCTTTCCGTTGTGACTGTTGTAATTGAGTAAAATGAAATAGAAAAGTCACTTCCACCGGGAGTGACTTTTTTTGTATACCGAAAACCACGCGATAGTCGCGTGGTTCATTAGAGGCTATAGCCGGTAAGCAGAAATGAGAAGGGGGGAGCAAAAGTATAGGATTGTGGTAGGGACTGGCGTCCTCGACAGTCCGTTCCAATCGAAAAAATAGCATTAGTGCAATGGTGTTCCAAAATAATATATACTTTAAAAATTGTAAAGAGAAGTTAAGCAGAATATACATCATTAATGAGTATTGCGATTTTTGCACAAGCGGGGCGTCGGGGACGTCGCCCCCTACAATAAAATTGTTGAGACATCCCGTTTACGGGTAGCAAGTAAAAAACGCATGACTGACAGGTCCAATCAGTTTAGATGGGGCTATGCCCGAAAATGAAAAACCACCCGCTATGCGGGTGGATATTTATTATCGGGATGTTGAACCCTACAAATATATGGCTTTTCTAAATCCAGAAAAACTAAACTACAGGTTTAATTAACCATGTTAATTCGAAGCCCAACAAACGATTTGAACTCACTAAATTGGTGAAGCCAAGGAAGGGGAACTAATGAGTTCACACCTCACGTGGTGTTAAGAGAGGAGATTTTTAAGAGGGGAGAATCGAGCTCGCTCGTCTTCCCTCTTGAAAGCCGGGGATCACAGGGGTACGGCTCGAGTACCCTTGTGCGCCCCACGCGTAGTGCTTTTTTACGCCCCACGCGTAGTGTGAAAATCGAACGAAACGAGGATGAAATACTCGAGGGATGGATTCTCTTTGTTCGCACAAAACGAGATATCCCACCCGGGCTATGCGCAGGCACCTAAGAGGTGTAAGTGTTGACACCTCTTAGGGATCACCCAACACTTAAGAGAGGAGAGTCAGAGCCTGTCCTCCTTCCTTGAGTGCCGGAATTTACAAGGGTGCGGCATGAGCATCCTTGTACGCCCCACGCGTAGTGTTGAATGCGGTACGAGCATTCCTTTGTTCCGTGTGAATAGCACATTTTTTATTGACAAAGCCTGCGATATATGATAAAATCTTCTTGAATAACCCAAGCGCGGTTATATATGATTTATGAAGTAAAATTACCGAAAGGAATCTGATTTATGAAGTACATTGAAAAACTCAATGCTCTCAACGAAAGACGTCACGAGAGCAAATGGGCAGAGAGAATCGCATCCCAGCTTACTTATCTTGATGCAATTTCCAAGCACCAGGACAGCAAGTACAACGACCGCATCGAAGCGGCTGCTGATTTCGTTCTCGGAGCTGCTACCGAAGACGGAGTTATCACCAAGGCAACCTGTCTTGCTGCTGAAGAAATGCTTTCCGATCTCGGCCCCGTTGCAAAGAGCTTCAAAGAGCTGTTCGTTGGCCACGCTCATATTGATATGAACTGGATGTGGGCATACAACGAAACCGCAGGCCTCACCGTAGACACATTCCGCACAGTCCTTGACATTATGAAGGAATGCCCCGATTTCACTTTCGGTCAGTCTCAGGCGTCAACTTACGAAATCATCGAAAAGTTCGCTCCCGATATGCTCCCCGAGCTGAAGCAGCGCATCAAGGAAGGTCGCTGGATTGTTACCGCGGCTGAATGGGTTGAGCCTGACAAGAATATGCCCGACGGCGAATCCCAGACACGTCAGATCCTCCAGGCAAAGAAGTACCTTTCAAAGCTTCTCGACATCACTCCCGAATCTCTTGATTTCGACTTCGTTCCCGATACATTCGGTCACAACCTTAACGTTCCCACCGTTCTTGCAAACGCAGGCGTTAAGTATATGTACCACTGGAGATGCTGCGAGCAGAACCCCAGAATCTACTACTACGTTGCTCCCTCCGGTAAGAAGGTGCTTACATACCGTGAGTTTGTTTGCTACCTTGGCAACGTTGCTCCCGAAAAGTTTGAAATGGTTCCCGAGTTCTGCGCCCAGACCGGTCTTGACACATACCTCTGCGTATACGGCGTAGGCGACCACGGCGGCGGACCTACAAGACGTGACATCGAACGCATTATTGAGTATAAGTCCTGGCCCCTTACTCCTACCATTGAGTTTGGTACATACGATCAGTTCTTCAAGATCATCGAAAACTCCGGCCTTGAAATTCCCGAAATTCACGATGAACTTAACTTCATCTTCCCCGGATGCTACACCAGCCAGTCCAGAATCAAGATGGCTAACCGCGTAGGTGAAGCACGTATCAACGAAGCTGAACAGCTCTCCGCTACTGCATCCCTCCTTGCAGGTGCTCCCCGTAACCCCGATCATCTTGACACCGCTTGGAGAAACATCCTCTTCAACCACTTCCACGACATTCTCCCCGGCTCCGGTATCCTTGAAACACGTGAGCATGCTCTCGGAAAGTTCCAGGACACCCTCGCTTACACCAACGTTCTTGCAAGCCAGTCTATGAGAAAGATCGCTGCAGCTATTGACACTACCTCCATCCCCTTCGTTGAACAGGAAGGCTCCAGAGCAGAAGGTGCGGGCGTAGGCTATAACCAGTCTTACAAGATGGGCTGGGGCTTCCCCGTTTGTGAAAGAGGTAACGGCCCTGTTCGCGGCATCCACGTATTCAACACCACCGGTTACGACCGCGAAGAATACGCGCAGATCATGGTATGGAACTACGAGCAGGATAAGGGAAAGGTTGCATTCTATGACGTGGACGGCAACAAGCTTGACTTCTGCATCGAAAAGCTCGCATACGGTTGGGAAGGCTTCTGGGGTCACTCCTACGGTATCTACCGCGTTAAGGTAAAGGTTCCCGCGCTCGGTTATACAACTATTGTTATGAAGCCCGACTACGCTGATGACGAACACCTCAATATTAACCACGGTCTTTACACAAGAGCAAACGAAACTCCCAACTATGACTGCCCCAAGGTTCTCGAAAACGAATACCTTAAGGTTACATTCGACTACAAGACCGCAGAGATCATTGAAATGATCGACAAGGAAACCGGCGAAACTCTTATTGACAAGCCCTCCGGATACCTCCGTCTCCTTCTTGAAAACGGAAATATGGGTATGGCTGCTTGGAAGATGGGTAACATCACAAAGGAGATAAACCTCCACAGAGACGCGCAGGTTCGTGTTATGAACGTTTGTGGCGGTATTAATGCTCATATCGAATTCCATATCAAGTACGAAAACACCCACATTGAAGTTAAGGCGTTCCTCCGTCCCGGCAGCAGAGTTCTTGAATATGATCTCCACTCTTACTGGAGAATTGAAGCTCCCGACAACCGTGAGGTTATTCCTCAGCTTAACTTTGCGGTTCCCGTTTCTTATAAGAGAACAGGAAACTGCTACTACGATATGCCTTATGCAACTCTTGTTCGTAAGGAACTTCCTCACGACGTTCCCGCACTCAGCTATCTGGGTATTGAAAGCGAAGGCAAGACATCTATCGGTCTCGTAACAGACACTAAGTACGCATTCCGTTGCTATGACGGAGAGGGCTCCATTGACCTGCTTCGCGCAACATTCGATCCGGATCCCTGCGCTGAACACGGCGATATCTACATCAAGTTCGGTATCATGGCTGCTCCCGTAACAGAAATGAAGAAGATGGCAACGATCTTCAACCACGTTCTTCCCATTTCCTTTGCAACTCTCCACGAGGGTACACTTCCTCTTGAGGCAAAGGCTGCAGAAGTAACCGGCGGCAAGGTAGTTGTATCTTGTATGAAGGTTTCCGAAAACGGCCGCGGTACAGCAATTCGTGTATACGATGACGCAGGTGTTGACCAGGAGATCACCATCAAGCTCAATGCTGACGTTAAGGCAGCTTACCTGACCGACAGCCTTGAAAACGTGATCGCTCCTCTCGCACTCGAGAACGGTGCTGTAAAGGTTACACTTCCCGCACACGACCACGTAACAGTTGTAATGGAATAATTACCGAAATAACAAAAAAGACACGCCTAAGGGGTGCCTTCCATAAAGCAGGTTTTACCTGCCGAAAAATCAAATGGAGTACGGACGATTTGTTCGTACTCCTTTTGATACTGTCGGCGGAAACATAGCCTTCCTCCGGGAGGAAGGTGGCACGCGCTAGCGTGACGGAAGGAGCCCGCGTGACTTTAGTTTTTAACAAATTTTATTGCAACGCGCTCTCCCTCACCCGACTTCGTCGGGAGCTCCCTCCCGGAGTGAGCCTTCCTTTTGTGCCTTCTGAAAGTCTGTCAATTTTCCTGACAAGCACTGCTTTTGTGGACACAAAAGCGAAGTCCCGCACAAGGCAAGCTCGATGCATTAAAGAATTTTGCTTAACTTGATTT